>VXSV01000077.1 GCA_009837815.1 Acidimicrobiia bacterium | reverse complement strand
CACCTTGCCGAACGCCGCCATGGCATTCTTCGCCTATCACCGTCCCCCCGAGGCCTGGCGGCGTTTCCAGGCGGCGTTCGGCAAGGTGTGGGGGTGGTGGGAGGACGGCTACCGGGTGGATGACATCTACGGGACGATGCTGGTCGCCCCCGGCCGCCGCCTCGCCGAGCAGGCCGCCTTCCGGCTGGACCTGGGCGTGGTGGACGGGGCTGTGAACGGCGTGGCGCGCCTGGTCAGGGCCGCCGGGACCATGATCCGCCCCGCCCAGAGCGGTCTGATCCGCCAGTACGGCCTGTGGTTCGGCCTGGGTCTGGTGGCGCTCCTGGCATGGCTCCTGGTGAGGGGCGGAGTGTGAGTCGCCGGCCATGCTGACCCTGCTGGTTCTCACGCCCCTCCTCGGGGCGTTGGCGGTCTCGCTGGTTCCGGCCCGCCGGCGGGAACTGCACCTGCCGCTGGGCATCGCCCTCTCCGTGGCGCCCCTGGGGTTGGCGGGGGCGATGTTCTTCTCCTTCGACGCACAGGAGGCCTCCTTCCAGATGGTCGAGAAGGTGGTGTGGTGGGAACCCTGGGGGGTGTCCTGGCAACTGGGCGTGGACGGGATCTCGCTGGGCATGGTGGCTCTCACGGCCATCCTGTTCCCCCTCAGCCTGGCGGTTTCCGATTCCATCTCCCACCGCCGCAAGGCCTTCGTGGTGGCCATGCTCTTTTTGGAGACGGGTTTGATCGGGACCTTCCTCGCCCTGGACCTGTTGCTGTTCTTCGTGTTCTTCGAGGTGATCCTGGTCCCCATGTACCTGATAATCGGAGTCTGGGGAGGCAAGCGCCGGATCTACGCAGCCGTCAAGTTCTTCATCTACACCGCGTTCGGATCGGCGCTGCTGCTGGCGGCGATCATCGCCCTGGCTGTCATGCATGCCTCCCAGACCCCGGACGGCCTGCTCAGCTTCGACTACCTGGCCCTGCTGGCCCTGGACATCTCCCCGACCGCCCAGATGTGGCTGTTCGGCGCATTCGCCCTGGCCTTCGCCATCAAGGTGCCCCTCTTTCCCTTCCACACCTGGCTTCCCGACGCCCACGTGGAGGCCCCTACGGCCGGGTCGGTGCTCTTGGCGGGAGTGCTTCTGAAGCTCGGAACGTACGGGTTGCTCCGGTTCAACCTGACGCTCTTTCCCGAGGCCACGGTTTCCCTGGCGCCGGTCCTGGCGGTCCTGGCCGTGGTGGGAATCATCTACGGGGCGGTGGTGGCGATCGTCCAGCCCGACTTGAAGAAGCTGGTGGCCTATTCGTCGGTCAGTCACCTGGGGTTCGTCGTGCTGGGGATTTTTGCCCTGACTTCAGCCGGACTCCAGGGTGCTGTCATCCAGAACGTCAACCATGGGATCACCACCGGGGCTCTTTTTCTCCTGGTCGGGATGCTCTATGACCGGCGCCACAGCAAGCAGATCAGCGACTTCGGGGGTCTGGCGACACCGGCGCCTCTCATGGCCGGGTTATTCCTGTTCATGGCCTTCGCCTCCATCGGCCTGCCCGGGCTCAACGGGTTCGTCGGGGAATTCCTGGTGCTGGTGGGCAGCTTTCCCTCCCTTCCGGGCCTGACAGTGGTGGCGGCGTTCGGCGTGGTGCTGGCCGCCATATACATGTTGTGGGCCTATCAGCGGGTGTTCACCGGACCGGTGGAGGGCGCCGAAAACCGGAGTCTCACCGACCTCTCCCCCAAGGAGACGGCGGTGATGGCGCCTCTTGTCGCCTTGGTCTTGCTGCTCGGGCTGTTTCCCGGCATCCTCCTGGAGCGGACCGCTCCGGCCGTGGAGGCGATTCTCGACCGCATCGAGCAGAACACCGACTATGAACCGCCCTCTCCCGGGAGGCTCGCCGACGTGTTCATGTCTGTCTCCGAGGATGAATCGTGATCCCCGAAGCCTTTCCCCAGATAGCGTGGTCGGCGTTGGCGCCGGAGTTGGTGCTGGTGTTCGGAGCGGTGGCCATTCTCCTGCTGGACGTGCAGAGAAAGCCCGGTGTGAGGGTCCTGTGGGGGACCTCTCTGGTGATACTCGCCGTCGCCCTGGCGCTGGGGGTCTGGCAGTGGATCGCCGCCACGCCCGACGCGGAGCCGATCTTCGGAGGGATGCTGATCTGTGATCGCTCCGCGGCGCTGGCCCGTCTGGTGGTCCTGGGGGTCTGCGTCCAGGCCATGCCGGCCGCACGCAGCCTCTTCGCCCACCTGGGGACCAGGGCCGCCGAGGGACTGGCGCTGGTGCTCCTGGCGGCGGCCGGTTTCATCCTGATGGCCGCCTCCCAGAACCTGGTGATGATGTTCCTCGGGCTTGAGATGGGATCGATCGCCCTCTACATCCTGGCAGGCATCGCCGGGGACGGCGTGCGCTCGGACGAGGCGGCGCTCAAATACCTGCTGCTGGGAGCGGTGGCGTCGGCCGTCTTCATCTACGGGGCGGCCCTGGTGTTCGCCGGGACCGGCTCGCTGGACCTCCTGAGGGTCGCCGGGTTCTTCGCCGGTAACCTGGTACTCTCCCCGGCGGTCATCCTGGTGGGAATCGGTCTGTTGACTGCGGGGCTTTCCTTCAAGGTGGCGGCTGCTCCCTTCCATGTGTGGGCGCCGGACGTCTACCAGGGGGCCCCGGCGGGGATTGTGGGATACATGGCGGCGGTAGCCAAGGTGGGTGGGTTCGCGGCGCTTGCCAGGGTGCTCCTGTCCGGTTTCGAGGGCTTCAGGCCCGACTGGGCGCCGATCGTGGCGGGGATCGCCGCGCTGTCGATGGTCGTCGGAGCGCTGATGGCCATCATTTCCTCTGACATCCGTCGCATTCTGGCCTACTCGGGGGTGGCTCATGCCGGTTTCATTCTCACCGGTCTCGCCTCCGGGGCCCAGGGATCATCCTCGGTCTGGTTCTACCTGGCGGTCTATACCGTGCAGCTGGTGGCGGCCTTCTCGGTGATCTCCGCGCTGGGAGGAGCGGTCTCCTCGGGGTCGGACCTCTCCGACTACCGGGGTCTCTACCGACGCTCGCCCTTCCTGGCCCTGGCGTTGTCGGTTTCCCTTCTGGGGATGGCGGGGCTCCCTCTCACCACCGGCTTCGTGGCCAAGCTGGGGGTCTTTCTCTGGGCGTGGAGAGGAGAACTGGAGTGGCTGGTGGTGGTTGCGGTGGTGGCCTCGGCGATGGCGATCTATCTGTATCTGAGGGTGATCGTGATCATGTACATGCAGTCTCCCGACAACGACGACCCGGTGGGTTGTGACCGTCCCACCTCCTGGGCCCTGGGGGCGGCGACCGCGGTCACCGTGGTGCTGGGCGTCTTTCCCCAGCCTCTCCTCCGGCTGGTCGAATCGGCGGTCTATCTGTGACAGGAGCGTCTGCCGTCACCTGAGGGTCGGCCCTGAGCGGCCGGGAGTGCGGAGATCACACGGCGGTGGGAAGGCGGGCGGAGGGGTAGGCGGTCCGGAACTCGGCGGCCGCCCCGGGACTCCACTCGGGTCCGAAAGGTATCACCAGGGCCTGACGCCCGGGGTTCTCACAGGGCTTGCCCTGGGTCACGTGAAGGGTCGTGGACGCGCCGCGGCGCTCGAACACGTATGAGTAGACGGTGTCATATGAGGTATGGTTGCAGATACCGGAGTCGCCCTGGTCGTGGGACTCCTGCAATTCGAAGATATCCCGGAGGCTCCGGGCGTTGCGCAGGCGATCGGTGGCGGACCGGAGCCGGGGACCGGTGGTGACCGTGTCGTCGTCCTCGGGGGTGACCCCCAACTCGACGTGGTGGTTGGAACGGGCGATCCGGTCGGCGGGGTGCATGGTGGCTTTGAGTTGTCGGCCCCGGACCTCCACCGTCGCCAGGTTGGACTGGTCGATCAACACCAGGTTCCCCCAGACGTAGGGGTCTCTCCTCACGGCCCGCTCCACGGCCGCCACCCCGCTCGGCACGTCAGCGCCCTCCCTGAGGGCCACCTCCGTGAGCCGGTCGTAGTTCAATCCCGGGATGGTGCGCACATTGGAGTCACAGCACAGCAGCCCGTGGCGGTTGGCGCCCAGCGAGAATCCCGAGAAGCGGTCCAGGTTGGGATCGGTTCCCGCCCAGGTCTCCACTCCCGCTATGCCGAACACGTCCTGTTCGATTACCAGACGATCTTCGAATCCCGACCGTCCAAAGTCCTTGTTCTTGAACAGCAAATAACCCGAATCGGTTCGCAGAGCGCCGGTGGTGCACATTTCCAGATCACTCCTTGGTTGCCCGCAAAGGGTACAGAGCGCCGGTTTCATCCCGACGCCCCTGCGCCGGAAGCCGCCTGAGGGCACTGGGCAGGGAGACTCGGTTACTATGTGATCAGTTAAGGCAGCCTGGTCGAGAAAAACAGCCTGAAGAGACGCAAAGTCGTTCACCGAAGAGTTGCCATGACGTTTGTTTTGCATCCGAGAAGTAAAACCGCAATGAAGGAGAGTGAGCTATGAAGGAGAACAGTCCTGAGATCCAGAGCATCTTGGAGGAGTATCAGCAGAGAAAGCTGAGTCGCCGCCAGTTCCTCAAGAAGGTGGGGGCAGCCGGTGTTGGAGCCACCGCGGCCGCCGCGTTGCTGGCCTCCTGCGGCAGTGATGAACCCGCCGCCACCACGGCGGCGCCGGCTACCACCGCGGCGCCGGCCACCACTGCGGCGCCGGCTACCACCGCGGCGCCGGCTACCACTGCGGCGCCGGAGACGGCGATGGGGCCGTCCCGGGGAGGCACGCTTCGCGAGGGCTACAACCGCGACGTCTCCAAGCATGACCCGATCACCACCAACTGGTATGACCCGGCTTTCTTCGCCATCTACGAAGCGATCGTGACGGTCTCGCCCGACGGTGATTTCGTGCCCCAATACTGCACGGACTTCAGCGTCTCCGGCGACGGCCTCGAGTACCGGTTCACCGTGGAGGATCGCCAGTCCCATTCGGGCAACGCCATCACCGCCGCTGACGTGGCCGAGTTCTATCGCATCCAGAAGTTCAGCTTCATCGCCAGCCTGGCCTCGCCGATCAGCCACTACGAGGTGGACGGCAACCAGGTGGTGGCCAAGATGAACAATGCCTGGGTGGGCACCCTCGGGCCGCTCGCCACCGGCTACTGGCGGATCGCCAACATCAACACTTGGAAGGACGTGGGCGGATACGACGACGAGACCGGTCTGGCCGGCGAGAGCGTTGTCGCCTCGGTCTACGGGACGGAAGTCGTCGACGCAACCGGTCCCTTCAAGCACACCGAATGGGTGCCGGGCAGCCACTCCTATGTCGAGCGCTGGGACGACTATCCGGGCTCCAACGTCCCCTACTTCGAGAACAAGGGGACCGCCCACCTCGACGCCATCCGGTGGACGGTGATCACCGAGGCCGGGCAGCGGGCCACCCAGCTGGAGAACGGGGACATCGACACCCTGCTTAACCCCGCTCACCAGGACCTGGCCCGGCTGCAGGAGAACCCGGACCTCACTGTTTACCAGCACGCCGAGTGGTCTGGTTACTTCATGTTCATGAACCGGGAGCACTTCCCGGAGCTCTTCGGCGACGTGGAGACCCGGCGCGGCCTCTCCCACGCGGTTGACCGGGAAGGCATGGCCCAGGCGCTGCTGTTCGGCAACGGCGCCGCCACCTACGGTCCCTTCCCGACCACCGACCGCTACTACGACCCGGCCGTCGAGCAGCACAACAACTACGACGTGGCCGAGGCCAACCGGTTGTTGGACGCGGCCGGTTGGTCAATGGGCTCGGATGGAGTGAGAGAGCGCGACGGCGTGCCTCTCCAGTTCGAGTTCATGGTGGAGAACGAGTCCCTGCAGACCGCCATAGCCACCGCCGCCGCCGCCCAGTTCTCACAGGTGGGCGCCCAGGCGGACGTGAATGTGGTCGACCGGGCGGTGTGGTTCGAGAGGGCCGGAGGTCCGGAGGTGCCCGCCGGTCTGTTCATGTGGCTGTGGCCCATCCCGATCGACGTGCTGACTCTGTTCTGCGCCAGCTACACCGTCCCATCGCCCAACTGGTCCCATGCCAATGAGCCTCGCATCGACCAGGCGATCGCCGACTGGCAGAGCGCCGGAACGGAGGAGGCGGCCGCCAAGGCTCAGTCCGACTTCCAGCTCGCATGGGCCGAGACGCTTCCCAACATGTCCTTCATCAACCAGAACTCCACGTTCGTGAAGAACAACCGGGTGCATGGCTGGTCGCCGCATGTGTGGCTGCTCTATCCGTACTACAACGACACCTGGATCGAGGCTTAGAAACCGATCCGACCGGGAGACATTCCCCGCCCCTCGGTCTGGGGCGGGGTTCCTCCCATAGACGCGCCGCCGCGGCGTCAACTCTTACACTGATCAGGTAATGACTGCCTCGACTCCCGAGTCCTATCTCTCCGAATGGGACCGGCGGCTCCTGGAATTCGAAGAGAGCCGGCACATCTCGGTCTTCCGACGGGGGATGCGGAACCTGGTTCGCAACCGTCTGCTGCTGTCCGGGGTGATTCTCGGGTTGCTGGTGGTGGGCGCGGGGGTTCTCGGTCCTGTCATCGCCGGCGGCGACTACGAACTCATCAACTTCTCCAACATTCATGCGGCGCCCTTCAGCGAGGACGCCTTGTTGGGTACCGACCATCTCGGCCGGGACACAGCCACCCGCCTGTTCGTCGCCATCCGGGTGAGCCTGGCCGTGGCGGTCGGGGTAACCGGGCTGGCGCTGGTGGCCGGGCTGGCGATCGGCACCGTGGCGGGCTTCCGGGGGGGTTGGACCGACCGTTCCCTCAGCGGCGTCATGGACTTCATCTGGGGATTCCCCCTCATCCTGGTGGCCGTGCTGTTTGCCGGGGGACTCGGGGAAGGTCTGCTTTCGGTGATCCTGGCGGTGGGACTGGTCAACATGGCGGCCATCGCCCGCGTGGTGCGCGGCGAGGTCCTGTCCCTGTCCGAACGGGAGTTCATCGAAGCGGCCCGGGCAGGTGGGCTGTCCAACTGGCGGATCATCCGCAAACACCTTCTCCCCAACATTCTGGCCCCCGCACTGGTGCTTGCCTCCTACTACGTGGCGGTGGCCATCATCGCCGAGGCTGCTCTATCCTTCATCGGTCTGGGCGCCCAGCCTCCTCTGCCCAGCCTGGGACAGATGGTGGCGGAGGGGCGCAATTTCCTGCAACTCAACCACTGGGAGACCACTGTCCCGGGATTGGCCCTGGTGGCGATGGTGCTTTCGGTGAGTCTGATCGGAGACGGCTTGCGGGATGTGTTCGATCCCCGGCTGCGGCATGAGGCCAAAGGTCTCGAATCATGAGATACCTGGCCGGCCGCACCGTCTACATGCTGATAATCCTGGCGATCTCCTCGGTGGCGGTGTTCTATGCGATCCGGCTCTCGGGCGGAGACGCCACCGCCGCCCGGCTCCCCGCCTCCGCCACCGAAGCCGACCGGGAGACCCTCCGAGAGGTCCTGGGGCTCAACGATCCCATCTACCAGCAGTACTTCACCTACATGGGAAGGCTTCTAAGCGGAGACCTGGGCAATTCCCTCACCAACAACGCCCTGATCTCCAAGATGGTGATCGAACACGGGCGAAACAGCATCATCCTGGGCGCCGCGGCCTTCCTCCTGGTCTTTCTGGTGGGGGTGCCGCTGGGGATGCTGGCGTCGGTGAGACGCAACACTTTCACAGATCAGGGAATCATGAGCCTGTCCGTGGCGGGCATGGCCGTGCCCAATTTCTGGCTTGCCCTGCTGAGCATATGGCTCTTTGCCAGCGTGCTGGGCTGGCTGCCTTCGGCGGGATGCTGCGAACCCAAACAACTCATTCTTCCCGCCATTGTCCTGGCTGCCGAAGGGACGGCTCTCACCGTCCGCATGACCAGGTCGGCAATGTTGGAGAATCTGGACTCCGACTGGGTACGCACCCTCCGGGCCGGGGGCCTCTCCGAAGCCAGGGTGATAGGCAAGCACGTCTTCCGGAATGCTTTGATACCGATCATCTCGCTCGCCGGGCTGCGGATCGGCCAGATCGTGGGATATGCCTTGATAGTGGAGGTGATCTTCGGGTGGCCGGGACTGGGACAGGTCCTGGTCAACGCGGTTCTGCGCCGGGACTACCCGGTCGCCCAGTTCTTCTCGCTGGTGCTGGTGGTTATGGTGGTGCTGGGCAACTGGTTTGCCGATCTGGGATACCTTGCCGCCAACCCGAGGCTGAGGAAGATCTGATGGCCTCCCCTCTTCTCTCCGTAAGGGACCTCACCACCGTCATCCGCACCGAAGGGATCGAGTTCGAAGTGGTGAGGGGGGTGTCGTTCGACATGTACCCCAATGAAATCCTGGGCTTGGTGGGGGAGTCGGGTTGCGGCAAGACCATGACCGCCCTCTCGGTGATGGGCTTGATCCCCGCCCCGGCCGCCCGGATCGCCGGTGGGACGGTCCTGTTCGGCGACCGGGACCTGGTGAGTCTCTCCGAGCGGGACATGCGGGAGGTTCGGGGCGACGACATCTCCATGATCTTTCAGGATCCCCTCACTTCCCTCGACCCGATGTTTCGCATCGGCCACCTCCTGACCGAGGTGATCCGCCGCCATCGACCGGTCTCACGGTCGCAGGCCGAGGCGATGGCGCTCCAGGCGCTGGCGGAGGTGGAGTTGCCCGACCCCGAGACTCGCATGAGCCAATACCCGCACCAGTTGTCGGGTGGGATGCGCCAACGGGTGATGATCGCCATGGCGCTGATGCTCGATCCGGACATCCTGATCGCCGACGAGCCCACCACAGCCCTGGACGTCACCGTGCAGGCTCAGATTCTCGACCGGTTGCTGGGCCAGCAGCGCCGCCGGGGAATGTCGATGCTCCTGATTACCCACGACCTGGGGGTGGTGGCGGCGGTGGCCGACCGGGTGGCGGTGATGTACTCGGGTGAGATCGTGGAGCAGGCCCCCGTCACCCAACTGTTCTCCGATCCTCAGCACCCCTACACCCAGGGTCTCCTGCGGGCTGTTCCCCAGACTCGCCATCAGCGCGGGGCGCTGCACACCATCCCTGGCAGGGTTCCCCCACCCCAGTTCGTCCCACCCGGTTGTCCGTTCAGCCCTCGCTGCTCCCAGGCGCTGGCGCGCTGCTGGGAGGAACACCCCGACCTCGTCCCCGAAAACGGGAGGCGTCTGCGCTGTTTCAATCCCCAACCCCTGACTCCGGCGTGAGTGAGACTCCCGTCCCGGTGGAGGTGGTGGGGTCCGAGGGCGTGAGACTGCGAGGACTGGAATGGCCGGTCGCCGGACCTCCGGTGGTATTCGTCCACGACTTCGGGGGGGACCTGGACCTGTGGGGCCCGATCACCGCCGGATTGGCCGGCGCCGGATTCCGGGTGATCAGTCTGGAACTGTCCGGCCATGGCCTTTCCGACGGAGAGCCCGACCCGGGATCGGTCGCCCGTGACATCGGGGTCATGGTTGTCCAGGCATCGCGCCTTTGGGGGCCGGTCGGGCTGGTCACCTGTGGGGAGAGCGCCAGGGGATCGGTGGGAACCGGCGCCGCCTCCGGCGCCCCCGTGCACATACTCATCTCTCCTCCCGAAATGCCGGTCGAGTTCATGAAGGGAGGGGAGAAAGCGTTGCGGATCATCATGGCGGGAGGCGGCGACGTCGAAGGCCACGCCGCTGCCAAACGGGCCCATGATCATCTCCGCGGCCAGCGAATGCTGATGACCGTCTCGGGCGCCTCCGAACGCGGAGTGGCCCTGGCCGGGCTGCGCCCCTCCATCCTGGAAGACATGGCCCAGTTCTTCCGCCTCTACCTGGCCCCCATCAACATGGCATGGATCGCCCGGAAAGAAGCGGAGGCGAAGAAACCCTCCTAGCACATTTCCGGTCGTGCCCTAGATTTCGAGACATACCCGAGGAGGTGTGAAACGAACCGCCCACCTATCTACAAGCGGAGGCCGGTGCAAGTGGTCGCCGCGTTCGTGGCGATAGCGGTCCTGGCCGTGGCATGGTGGCTGATCTCGCCCCTGTTCATAGACGAGGTGGTGGAAGAAGACTTCCCCAGAGCCGCCATGGCGGTGATCCCCGACGACATGACCGCCGAAGAGGCCGAAGAAGTGATGATGGAAGCCGAGGGCGTCGAAACGATGGTCACCGAGGCGATGCCCGAGGCAGAGGAACCCGATGTCACGGGGCCGGTGGCCCTGGCGGCAGGCGCCTTCATGGACGCCGACGACTTTCACAGGGGCTCGGGAGAGGTCACCGCATATCGGCTGGAAGACGGATCCCTTGTCCTGCGACTGGAGGACATCGAGGTGACCAACGGCCCCGATCTCCGGGTGCTGGTCGCCCCCGGCCATGGCATAGACAGCCGTGAGGCGCTCCAGGCCGCCGGTTACATCGAACTTGCGCCGTTGAAGGGAAACATCGGCTCGCAGAATTACGACTTCCCGGCCGACTATCAGGTCCCCGGGCAGATGACGGTGATCATCTACTGCAAGCCATTCCAGGTGATTTTCGCCACCGCCGAACTGAGCTAGGTGACGGTCCGTAAACGTGAGCTTCCCCTTATGGGCGGGTAGGCCTGCCTGAAAAACCATGATCGTCATCCTCCGAGTCCTGGCCGTCGTACAGGTCTTCATCTCAGCCTTTGCCGCCATGGTGGCCAGCTTTGCAGATGGCGGTCAATGGTGGGAGCGGTTGAACGTGGCCGTCCATCCGGTGGCGGCCATACTGCTGCTCATGCTGGTGTTCAGCAAGGAGTCACCCAAGGGTCTGGCGATTGCAACCGTCGGTCTGCTGGCACTCAACATTGTCGCGGATGGAATGCTTGCCTTGGCGATCGGGACCGGTGCGATCAAAGGCGACTGGTGGCTGCCCTTGGTCTTCTCGGCTATCCCTGTGTTTGGCTTGATCTACTTCCTTCCAAGGATGAAGCTCTCAGGGCCATAACTCCTGCCCAAGCCTCTATATCCCCCGTGGGCGGGTGACCAACTTCACTGAAGTTACGATATCTCTAGACGTTGGAAAGGAGTTGCCCATGACGGTGGTCGATGCCCACCTCCATCTGTTCGAGTCGGTTTCTGACCAGTACCCCCGCGATGTGTTCCCGGGCCTGACCCCGCCGGAGCGGAGGGCGCCGATGGACGAGTATTTCGGTTACATGGAGCGGGCCGGGGTGGACAGGTCCGTCATCGTGGCCATCTCCCACCATGACGAGTATGTGCGGGACGTGGTGGCTACCCGCCCTGACCTGTTCGCCATCGTGGGTGTGCAGGATGTCTCCGCCTCCGATCAACTCGCAAACTACACCGAACGCCGGCAGGCCACGCCCTTCCAGGGGTTCCGGCTGTTCAACCTGGATGCCGATCCCTCCCAGGCCGCCGACCGGATCGAGATGTTCCCCGTGCTCCGCCGGATGGCGGCCGACGGGGTGAAGCTGTGGTTCTACTCCACCGAGGAGCAGGTGCTGTTGCTGGACCGGGTGCTGGAGTTACTGCCCGACCTGTCGGTGGTCATCAACCATCTGGGTTTCTGTCCGAGCATCTGGGACGAGATCAGGGCGGACGAGTGGGGCCGGCCCCGGTTCACCATGGATCTTCCCTCGGCGTCCCTCAAGACCCTCGAGGTGATCGCCGCCCGGCCCAACGTCTATGTCCACCTCTCCGGCCAGTACGCCTTCACCCAGCAGCCCTACCCTCATCGCGACCTGCAGTCGACAGTCGAGGCCGTTTACGGGATGTTCGGGGCCGACCGGATGATGTGGGCCTCGGACTATCCATGGATCGCGGTCGAACCCGGCTATCCCGAACAGCTTGCCCTGGTGGATCACTACCTGCCTGACATCTCGGCTTCGGAGCGGGACGCCATCCGGGGTGGGACCGCCATGCGCCTGTTCGACTTCCAGTAACCGGCGTCTTTTTTGAAGTGGATGATCCCGGCGTCGTCGATCGGCGTTTCCAGCCGGTCACGGTGCCCGAACCCCGGAGCTTCCCGTCCCGGCCGATGACGATCCATGGGCTGGAGGGGCGCCCCGCTGCCTGGATTCTCAGCAGGGACGGGTCGGGGCCGTCCACCCGGCTGCTGGAGGTCCCACCCGGTTGGGGAACTCGGCTTCGGGGCTGCTTCACCGGAGATGTGGAGGTGTTCGTGCTGTCCGGCCGGGTGGATGCGGACGGACATGCACTGGGCGTCCAAACGCTGTGGGGCGCTCGCGCCGGAACGGTCGTCAGTGGTTTCGGCAGTACTGAGGGCGCCAGCCTGTTGCTTTTCTCGGGCGCTCCGTTGAGGTTCATGCCCGGGGAAGGAAACGAAGACCAGCGGCGTCCCGCTCCGGTGGTGGCGGGCGAGCGCGGGTGGATACGGATGCCGGGCGCCCCATCCAATTCCCGGCAGCGGGAGTTGGCGCCGTCGCTTCGGGGAGGGGTGTTCTGGCAGACCGCCGCGATCGACCTGAATCTGGACCGTTGGTATGTGGACGAGGTGCCGACCGAGGTGTTCGTGCTGGAGGGGTCGTGGCGGCAGGCCGACCGGGGAAGGCATGGTGTGGAGGTAGTGGAGTTTCCCAAAGAGGGTTACTTCTATCGTCCGGCGGGTGTGTGGCATGGTGGGGTGTCGACCGGTACTGCCACGGTGGCGCTGTTGCTGATCCGCGCCGGCGCCGTACCGTCCCGCCACGGTGACGCTCCCGGTGAATACCCTGGTGGCCTGCGTTGAGGCTCGACCGGCCCGACGTCAAGGGATGTCCTGGTCGGAACGACGGCGACCAGATCCCGACACTATATTCACGATCAGGCCGGTGTCGCGTTTCGTCGGCTTCCGCGGCGCCGAGTCCAAAGAGGAGAAGCAAATGTTGATCCGCTATTTAGAACCCATCGGGAGTGACCTGCACACCAAACGGATGCTGTCCATTCTGGAGAGGCACGCCTCTCCGGGGGTGTTCGTTGAGGTCCGCCATCTGGAGTTGCCCCCCGAACTTGCCGGACCCATGCTGCCGCTGGAGCCTCTTTACATCAACGAATTGATCGGCGAGGTCCTTAAGGCAGAGCGCGACGGCGCCGACGCCGTCATCATCGGGTGTTGCGCGGATCCGGCGTTGCTGGAGGCGCAGCGCTGCGTGAAGATTCCGGTAATCGGACCGCTGCAAGCCGCGGTGGCATTGGCAGCCGGCCGGGGCGCAACCGTCGGCATGCTGTCGCCCGACGAACACGGTCGGCGCCGGATCGCCAACATGACGCACCGCCTGCTCGGGGCCTACGGGCTGGCGGACGCCTTCACTTCCGTGGTCTTTGTGCCACTGCATGTGGATGGCGAGGAGTCACTGGTCGGAAACACCGAGGTCACCGCCGAGATCGTCGAAGAGCAGTTCCGGCGCCAACTCCACGCATTGGGGGTCGATAGCGCCCGAACCATGGTCGAACAGGACCATGTGGACGCCATCTTCTTCGGATGCACGCTGTGGGGAGGCCTGGTGGCGGAGGTCGCCGATCAGATCGACGCGTTCTGCATTGATCCGGTGGTGGCGTCTCTCCATATGGCCGAGGCGCAAGTCAGGACATCCCAACTGTCCTGAACGGAGGTGGGCCATAGGCCCGGGCGGGGGAAGGAGAGATCGTGACCTGGCGGCTCTTTTGAGACCTGCGTTATTGATGTCCGACGGGGGCACTGGCGTTTTGGGGTAGCTCGGGAAGTCTCGTAGCCTTTCACTCTGCTAGCCGAACGGTGTCGGCAGGGCAAGGAACGGAGACCATGGGAAACGTGATCGAGGCCTTTGGACTGGTCAAGCGCTATGGGGAGGTCGTGGCGCTGGACGGCCTCGACCTGGCCGTGCAGGAGGGTTCGGTTTTCGGGCTGCTGGGGCCCAACGGCGCCGGCAAGACCACCGCCGTCTCCATTCTGGCCACGTTGCTGATCCCCGACTCGGGCTCGGCTCGGGTCGCCGGGGCCGATGTGCTGAAGGAGCCCGCCAGGGTAAGGGAGAGGATCGGGCTCTCCGGCCAGTACGCGGCGCTGGACGAGCATCTGACCGGGTTGGAGAACCTTGACATGATCGGGCGTCTCTACCGGTTGGGAAGATCCCGGTCACGGGCGCGGGCTAGAGAATTGTTGGAGGTCTTCGACCTCTCCGAGGCGGGGAGCCGGCCGGTCAAGACCTACTCGGGAGGCATGCGTCGGCGCCTCGACCTGGCGGGGGCCCTGGTGGCGTCCCCGCCGGTGCTGTTCCTGGACGAACCGACCACCGGCTTGGACCCGCGGAGCCGCCTGGACTTGTGGGGTGTGATCCGCGAACTTGTAGCTCGGGGATCCACTTTGCTGTTGACCACCCAGTACCTGGAGGAGGCCGACCATCTGGCCGACCGGATCATGGTGATCGATCAGGGGAGGGACATCGCCCAGGGAACCCCCGACGAGTTGAAGACCCTGGTCGGGGGCGAACGGATCGAGGTGACCGTGGTGTCCTCCTCGGATCTTCCCCGGGCCCAAGAGGTTATGCAACGGTTCGCAGTGGGTGAGTTGGCCAGCGAAGTACGAAACCGCCGAGTCACAGCTCCTATATCGGGCGGCGCCGCCGTTTTGACCAAGGCGTTGCGGGCGTTGGACGCCGAGGGCGTCAACTTGCACGATGTCGGGCTCCGCCGCCCCACCCTCAATGACGTGTTTCTCACGCTCACCGGCCACGCCGCCGAGCCGAATGGGACCAGAGGGACATCTGAAGACCAGTCATCTGTCCGCGGGAAGGCCACATCATGATGGCGGTTGTTCACATGTTCGCCGATGCGGCGGTCATCGCCAAGCGGAACATGATCAAGATCAAGCGGGTCCCTGAAGTCCTGGTGTTCGTGTTGCTCTCTCCGATCATGTTCGTCCTGCTCTTCGCCTATGTGTTCGGTGGCTCGATCAGCATCCCTGGTGGTTCCTATCGTGAATTCCTGATCGCCGGCATCTTCGCCCAGACGGTCGTGTTCGGCTCCACGTTCACGGGCGTCGGCATCGCCGACGATATCCAGAAGGGGATAATCGACCGGTTCCGGTCGCTGCCTATGTCCCAGGCGGCTGTGTTGATCGGCCGGACGGCAAGCGACGTGGTGTACAACGTGCTCACCCTGCTCATCATGGCCCTGACCGGTTTGGTTGTTGGATGGCGCATCCATAGCAGCCTCTGGGAGGGCCTGGTGGGATTCGGCTTGCTTCTCGCTTTCGCCTACGCCTTCTCGTGGACGATGGCTTTGGTGGGTCTGCTGGTTCCCAGCGTCGAGGTGATCAACAACGCAAGCTTCATGGTGATCTTCCCGGTTACCTTCATCGCCAACACCTTCGTGCCTGCTGAGAACCTGCCGACCGTCCTGCGGACATTCGCCGAATGGAATCCCATCTCCTCGCTGACCCAGGCGGTGAGGGAACTATTCGGAAACATCCCGCCCGGCACACCGGATCCCACCGCTTGGCCGCTTCAGAATCCGGTGATCTACACATTGATCTGGGCTGCTTTGATCATCGCCGTTTTCGCCCCTCTTGCCAGCCTCCGTTACCAGAAGGCAGTAAAGCAAGGCTGACGGGGGGTTGGGAGGAGGCTCCTTCAGGACTGGGGGCCGCTCCCACAGGGCCGACTGCCCCGCTACGCCCCGGTTGGTGATACCTTCTACGCCCTGGGCGCCGGCATGGCGCCGGATGTCGGCACAGAATTCAAGCGAGTTAGAAAGGCTTGACTCGGCAAAGGATCCCCAATCGGGACTCTTCCCGGTCGGCGGGAGTCTGGCGAGGCCGGGTCCGCGGTGAATATCACGGCCTCGGGTCCCAAGTTGTCGGCATTTGTCACACCCCTCCCAACATGCTTATGAGGTCCAAACATCACCCGATGGTTCCGGGCCGTCAGGTGATCATCTACTCGCCTGGGTCGCCTTCGCGGCTCCCCAAGGCGGGCTTTGCCAACCGGACTCCGGTCGGGCAGGCCGCGCCCTGCCCGCAACTTGGACGCGGATCGGCGGTGGCGGGTCGGGTGGGGAACCCAACAATTAACGCAAAGCATCTGATCGGCGGGGGAGGGTTTCGGGTTTTTCGACAAGCTGACCCGGCGCCGACCCAGGCAACATCGCCCCTTCAGGGATCAACAGGGTGAGCGGACCGCCCGGATCAGTCGCGAAATACCCTCGAGGAGGGACTCGGTGTCGGTTGCCAGGGAGACGCGGACGTGTGTGCCGCCCCCCGGGCCGAAGGTAGTGCCCGGCACCACGGCTACCCGGTGTTCGATGACCATCCGCCGGGCGAATTCGTTGTCCGAAAGGCGACTCTGGGAGATGTCGACCCAAACGTAGAAAGCGCCGTCGGGTCGAGCAAAGGCGATGTCCGCTTGCGACAGCATCTCCGTCACCAGGTCCCGGCGTTCCCAGTAAGCGTCGCGCATTGCCCACACTTCATCCTGGGGGCCCCGCAAGGCGGTCAAGGCTCCGATCTGTGCCAGGCTGTTGACACAGGAAGTGGTCGGCTCCTGAGAATTGCCGAGGACATCAGCCATGTCTGGCCTGGCAACCGTGTAGCCGATCCGCCAGCCGGTCATGGCGTAGGTCTTGGAGAAGCTGAAGATCGAGATGACCCGGTCAGAGTCGAACGGATAGGCCGACACCGCCGGCTCACCGAAGGTGATGGCGTCATAGACCTCGTCGGAGATCACCCACAGATTGTGTCTCCGCGCCAGGTCGAGAATTTCTCCCATCAGGTCTTCGCCGACCATGGTTCCGGTGGGATTGGAGGGTGACACCAGAATCATCGCCCGACAATTCGGGGTGATTTGTCTCTCGATCTCCTCGGGATTGGGAAGCCATCCGTCCCTTGCCCGCAGGGGATAGTGGCGTACTTCCAGGCCCTGGATGGAGGCCATCATCGCGTAGTTGGGCCAAGTGGGATCCGAAAGCAGAATCGCATCGCCCGGATCGCACAGGCTTACCAGTGACGTGAAGAGCGCCCCGCATCCGCCCGTCGTGACGGTCACATTCTCCGCTCCGACGCGAAGGCCGTTGAAGTTCCTGAGTTTTTCCGCAATCGCCTCTCGGAGTTCGGGAATGCCGGCATTGGGGGTGTAGGTTGTGAACCCGTTGAGAGCCGCCTCTCCCGCTGCCCGGCTGATGTGTTCGGGGGTAGAGAAGTTGGGCTGGCCCATCTCCAGATGAATCACACCGTCGTATTGGGAAGCCAATTCGTTGATCTCCCGGATCCCCGATCGTGGCATGGATCTGATGGTGTTGGATGGCCCGAGCATCATGCGAGAGGAAAGTGACAGGCGGTCAGATGCCCGGGAAGCTTCTCTTCGAGAAGCGGCTCCTCGGTCCGGCAGACCTCCCGGGTACGGCCCACCGGACACCGGGGGTGGAAGCGACATCCCGGGGGCGGGTTGATCGGAGAGGGGACTTCTCCCTCCAAAAGAATCCTGGTGCGCTTGCGCTCCTCCACGGGGTCGGGGACGGGTGCGGCCGACAGCAGGGCGTTGGTGTAGTGATGAAGCGGCTGAGCGAAGAGTCGCTCTGAGTCGGCCATCTCCACAACCTTGCCCAGGTACATCACCGCGATCCGCTCGGAGATGTGGCGCACCACCGCCAGGTCATGAGCGATGAATAGGTAGGTGAGTCCTAGATCATCCTGCAATTCCCGCAGAAGGTTGAGTACCTGGGCCTGGATGGAGACGTCAAGCGCCGAGACGGGTTCGTCGCAGACCACGAAGCCTGGGTGGAGAGACAAAGCCCTGGCCACTCCCACCCGTTGTCTTTGGCCGCCGGAGAACTCGTGGGGAAACCGCCGGGCATAGCGGGGGTTGAGGCCCACCATCTCTAGGAGTTCCGCCACCCGCTGGTGTTGCTGGTCACGAGTCATGTCAGTGTGAACAGCCAACTGCTCACCTATGGCGTCGCCGATCCGCATCCGGGGATTGAGGGAGGCGTAGGGATCCTGGAAGACAATCTGCATCTCCCGACGAAGCCGCCGGAGAGTATCCCGGTCGGCGGTGGTTATGTCGATGACCTCCGAGCCGCCGCCTTCGATCTCCCGCCGGAGCAGCACGTGCCCGGAGGTGGGTTCGATGAGCCGCAGCACGCAGCGGGCGGTTGTGGACTTGCCGCATCCTGACTCTCCCACCAGTCCCAGGGTGGTCCCCCGGGGGATGTCGAAGGAGACGTCCGAAACTGCTGACACCACCCCCCGCGGGCCGCTTGAGAACAGTCCCCCGCCCACTTCGAAGTTCTTCACCAGGTTGCGGACCGAGATAGCCGCATCCGTTCCGATCTGGAGGTTCTTCGAGTCGGTCGAGATCATGTCTGGCTCTGCAGAAGGAGTGGTCCAAGCGGCTAAAGGGAAGCTTATCGTGCCAGATTGGTCTGCAGCCCAATTCTCTTGTTATCGTGAGAGTCGGATTCGTCGAGAACAAGGAGTAGGAAAATGGCCGAATCTTTCCGCGGGAAGATAGGGGCACTTAGCGGCAAAGAGGTTGAGGCGTTCTTGGCGTCGCCCGCTCTGGCCCGCTTCGCCTGTCTAAAGCCAGACGGGGCTCCCTATGTGATCCCGCTGTGGTATCAGTGGGACGGGGAGGCGTTGTGGTTCGTGGGAAGGCAAAGGGCGAGATGGTGCGAGTTCGTCGCCAACGATCCACGGGTATGCGTGGTGATTGATGCGGCCCACAGTCCGCCGGATGAGTCGGGTCAGACCGCAGAGATTCCCAAGGTGTTCGTAGAGGGAAGGGCGGAGATCGCGGAGGAGCCCAACATCGGCGGCAAGTGGGTGGAGGTCGCTGAAGAAATGTCCTTGCGTTATCTGGGTCCCAACGGCCCGACTTACCTCGTTCCGACGCTCAAGCAGCCCCGCTGGCTGATCAAGGTCGTCCCCGAGAAGGTAAGGACCTGGCAAGGCGTGGCCTGGGCTCGCCGCTACTGGGTGGATGGAACCGGAAGCCCCAGCTATGAAGAGGCGAACACCTAAGCAGATCCGCGGACGGCGGTAACCCTACGGGCCCCTCAACTGCTCGCGAAATCGACCGCTATCCCGCGAAATCCGGCTCTAGTTTCCTCGCCCGATGGGCCCACCCCCGCCACCACCTTGCCATGGGTTGAGCGCGTCCGGGCGGCCTTTGGTGGGGCTTTGAGGGGCGCTGGAACCCTTTGATCCCTGGACGAGGGCCGCTCGACGCCGGAGCGGAATGTCCTGGTGCTTAGCTTGTATCAATGTGCACTGTTGTTGGGACGAAAGTCAATCTAGCGGCGCCGGTTTATTTCACAACTTGAGGCCGCAGGGCATGCGGGGTGCCTGGTTGAGAACCGGACATCACACGGTATATGGGGTGGGCGTTTCATTTTCTTTGCTTGGTGGTATGACGTCGGCGCCGGTTTGCATTGCGACGGCGGGACGATCGCCGGTCGTGGTCCAGAGGCGGTTTGAGGTGGTAGGCGCCGGTTGGTTTCCTGCGTACTTGCCATCGTTCGTCGTGGACTTTGTGATGGCAGCGGCTGCAAAGTAGACACATGTCGTCGATGTCGGTGTTTCCCTGTACCGCCCAGGGAATTATGTGGTGTGCTTGGCACCAGTTGGCGTTGGCGCCACATCCCACACATGCTTTGTCCCGGGCGACCAGGGCGATCCGTTGGGCGGGACTGGCGGCCCGTCGTGACCGTCCCATGTCCATCGGCTGGGATGCGCCGCGGAAGACGGCGGGGAGGATCTCCGACCGGCAGGCCAGGTCCCGGACCTTCTCTGCGGGGATGGGGGTCCCGTCACCGAGACGACAGTTGCGAAGCTCCCGGGAAATGACGTCGTAGTCGGCGATCAGCAACAGCCGGGGACCGCGTGGCGGTTTTCCGTCTTCGCCGGGTTCTTCTCTGGTGACCAACTGGGCGAGGGCGTCTGCCATTCTCTGGCTGGGAGAACACCTCGCGCGGGGGTCTTCATCACGCCACAGCTCGTTCATCTTCTGAGACAACGCCGTCTCGATAAGAGCGCCGGTGATCGGGTCGAACCGACCGTACAACACGGTCATCCCGTCTGTGTGGTCTGTTTTGATCTTGGCGAACCTCTGTGAGCGTTGACGCTCCAGGCGGCTCATCCCGTCATCTTCGGAACGTTCCTGTACATATTTGCGGACCGTTCCCGCGAACTTATCAGGAGACTGAGTACGGGCCCTGCCCACCAGGTCTTCTTCGT
>VXSV01000078.1 GCA_009837815.1 Acidimicrobiia bacterium | reverse complement strand
CCCGCGAACTTATCAGGAGACTGAGTACGGGCCCTGCCCACCAGGTCTTCTTCGTCTATCTCCCCCTCTTGGGCTGCCTTGGCAAGAATCCTCGCGTTGTCATAGGGAATCTCACCATCCAACATCCCCTCCGACGTTTTCGGCAGCTCTTCCAACTCCACCGCGGTTTCGACTTCCGAGCGGGCTTTGCGGCGGGGTCGCAAACCCTTTTCCCGCAGGTTGTTCTCGACGATGTGGACGCCTTTCCGGCGGGTTAGTTCCGCCAGGATCCCGGTGCGGAACCCCGCTATCTGGTTCTCCGCCCGGAACGTGGCTTTCAACCAATCTTGGAGCTGGGACGACGTGGCGTCTCCCACCGGCCCAGCCGGCAACACCACCCGCACACGATCGGCGACCCGACGGCTGTTGGCTTTCTTTTCCATGTGTACCAGTATTCCTAGGGGGTGTGACAAAACAGCATTCACTACTGCCAAGTTGGTAAAACAAACACTAAAAATCATTGTCGCCACTAGACCGGCCGGGGGGAAACGGCCGCCCGCCGCCTGAGGGTCAGTCCACCACCCTGGGATCGGGAATGTGGGCCATGATCGCGTATTCGTAGGCTGCCAAGGCGTTGCTGGGGTGGCCGATCTCGGTGGAGGCGATGAAGGCGGCGTGATCGGAGATGGGTTCGGCCTCCGGCGCCTTGACATGCACCTCGGCGACCCTCTCGACGAACAGGAACCAGCCGATCGCCTCTTCGACCGACTGGCCCACCGTCACCGGCCCGTGGTTGCGGAGGAATACCACCTTCGCCTCATCCAACGCGGCCGCGATGTGCTTTCCGGTGTCGGCATCCATCACCTGCACCTCTTCTCCCTCGAAGATAGCTTGCGACCTGAAGAAGGCAGTCGCCTCCTGGCAGATCATCCGGAAGGGCTGCACGTTGGCCATCCAGGGCGTGGCGTAGGGGGTGTGGGTGTGCGCCACCGAGACCGCCTCGGGCCGGGCGTCGTGGATGGGTCCGTGAATGTAATAGGCGGTCATGTTGATCGGCCCCTCGCCCTCCACCACCTGCCCGCCCGGCCCCACCAACACCAGGTCGTCCACGGTTGCCTGCCGGAAGGACACGCCGTAGCGGAGCAGCCAGAAGCAGTCGGTGCGCCCGGGGTCCCGGGCGGTGATGTGGCCGTCTCCCAGCGTCCCCCACCCGAACGCCCCGAACAGACGATAGGAGAGGGCGGTCTGCCTCTTGCGATGCCGCCGCAGCTCGTCCACAGAGTCGAAGACCGGTTCGGCCGCCAAGTCGCCGCTGCCTCCCGCCCAAGTGGCCGGATTGCTCTTCATCCTGCAAGGCTCCTGAGATGCGAGTACCCTCATCATATCATTAGCCGGAATGTTCCGGTGCCCGGAACTGGACAATCTACCCAACGAAGAGCGGGGCTGACATGGCAAATATAATTCCGCATTCCGAACGCCGGCGCCGGACCCTGGAGGCGGGTAGATGAGAGAAGAAGCGCGTTGTGTGATCGTGGGCGGCGGCGCCATGGGCGTGGGGTTGCTCTACCACCTGGCGCACGAAGGCTGGACCGACACCGTGCTGGTGGAAAAGGACGAACTGGCGTCGGGATCCACCTGGCACGCCGCAGGTCTGGTCCCCCATTTCATAGGGAGCCTCAATATGGCCAAGGTCCACGCGTACGGCGCCGACCTGTACGGCCGACTCGAGGAGGAGACCGGCCTCCACACCGGCTGGCACGGCTGCGGGGCGGTCCGGCTGGCCACCAACCCCGACGAGGCCGACTGGTTCAGATACGTCCAAGGGGTACTGGAACTGGTGGGCGTGGAGTCCCATCTGGTGGGTCCCGACGAGATTCGCCGCCTGCACCCCCTGGTGGACACCGATGGGGTGGTGGTAGGCCTCCACACTCCCGGCGACGGCTGGACCGACCCGACCTCGGCGACCAACTCCATGGCGGCGGGAGCGCGCCAACTGGGTGCGGAGATCGTCAGGCGCAACCGGGTGATCGACATGAACCAGCTCCCCGACGGGCGCTGGGAGACCATCACCGAGAAGGGTCGCATCGTCTCTGAGCACGTGGTGAACGCCGCCGGCCATTTCGGTCCGCAGTTGGGGGCCATGGTCGGCCTGGATGTGCCGATCGTCTCGGTGATACACCACTACGTCGTCACCGACGCCATACCCGAGGTGGCCGCCCTGGACTTCGAGATTCCGGTCCTGCGCGACCCGCGGTCCTCCTGCTACACCCGCCAGGAACATGACGGGCTCCTGATCGGCCCCTACGAGACCGAAGACTCCCGCTCCTACGGGATGGAGGGCATCGACTGGGACCTCACCTTCCACCTCCTTCCCCCCGACGTGGAAAAGCTCCTGCCCTGGCTGGACCTGGCCGCCCGGCGGACTCCCGTCCTGGAGCAGGCAGGCATCAGGCGAGTCGTGTGCGGTCCGATCACCCACACCCCGGACTCCGGCCTCCTGCTCGGTCCGCCGCCCGGCTTGAAGAACTACTGGATGTGCGTGGGGTCATCGATCGGTATTTGCCAGGGGCCGGGGTCCGGAAAGTACCTGGCCCAGTGGATGGTGCACGGCCAGACCGAGATCAACGTGGCCGAGATGGATCCCCGGCGATTCGGATCCTATGCACCCGGCGACTACACCCACGCCAAGGCGCTCGACGAGTATCACGAGATGTACCAGGTTCGGATGCCGGGGGAATACCGCGAGGCGGGACGCCCGGTCAAACAGACCCCGCTCTACGACACCCTTGCGCAAAAAGGCGCCCAGTTCCAGGAGATCTACGGTTGGGAGCGGGCACGGTACTTCTCTCCCGACGGCTCCCCCGAGGACTACTCCTTCCGGCGCTCCTCGGCGTTCGGGCCGGTCGGCGAGGAAGTCACCGCGGTTCGACAGCGGGTGGGCGTCGCCGACCTCACCGCCTTCACCAAGCTGGAGGTAACAGGTCCCGACGCCGCGGCGCTACTGGACCGACTAGCCGCCAACCGCCTTCCCACCAGAACGGGCGGCATAAGGCTGGCCCACATGCTCACTACCTTGGGCGGGATAGAGGGGGAGGTGACCATCACCCGCCTCGGCGACCAGCGTTTCTACCTCAACTCCTCGATCTTGGCCGAACAGCACGACCAGGACTGGCTGTGTCATCACTTGCTGCCCAATGAGCAGGTGACAGTCAAAGACCTCACCGACCGGTGGGGGATCCTGGCCGTGACCGGTCCGAGGTCCCGGGAGCTATTGCGGCAGCTGACCGACGCCGACCTTACCACCGTGAGCTTTCCCTGGCTGACCGGCCGGGAGATCGAGGTGGCGGGTGTGGCGTGCCTGGCCCTCCGGGTCAGTTACGTGGGCGAACTGGGCTGGGAGCTCCATCACCCGATCGAGGAGATGCCCGGACTGTATGCGGCCATAAAGGAGGCGGGCGACGGCCTGGGTCTGATCGACTTCGGCGCCTACGCCATGAACGTGATGCGCATCGAGAAGGCCTACAAGGCGCACGGGTTCGAACTTACCACGGAGATAACCCCGGTGGAGGCCGACATCGAGCGCTTCATCAACTATGGGAAAGAGTTCCAGGGGAAGTCCGCCACCCTGGCGCGCAAAGAGACCGATCTTGCCTGGGTGTGCGTCTACGGGGAGCTCGACGCCGCCGACGCCGACTGCCGGGGCAACGAGCCGGTGTACGGCAACGGAACGATGATGGGCCTCACCACCTCCGGCGCCTACGGGTACTCGGTGGGAAAGAGCCTGTTCTTTGCCTACGTCCATCCCGATTACCGGTCTCCCGGTTCCGAGTTCGAGATACGGGTGATGGGCGAACGCCGCCGCGCCCGGGTGCTGCCCGGGCCTGCCTGGGATCCCCGCTCGGAGAGGTTGCGGGTCTGATGCCTAGAGGAAGCCGCCGTTCGGGAGGAAGAGCCGCCCGGGTGGCCGCCCGCGCCGCCGGGCTCAAGAAAAGCGAACGTCCGGTCAGGCCGGGAATGACCGGGGGCGCCTACCGGCCGCTCACCGACTCCCAGATGCAGGATGTCGTCGACGCCGCCCTGGAGCTCTTGGAGGAAGTGGGAATGGGCGACCCGATCCCCGAGTTCATCGAGGCGGTGACCGCTGCCGGCGGGTGGGTGGACGACGGCGGACGGCTCCGCTTTCCTAGTTCTCTGGTGAATCGGGCGATCGAGATGGCCGCCAAGTCCTGGGTGTGGCACGGCATCGACGAAAGCCGTTCCATCGAGTTGGCCGACCGGAAGGTGCACTTCGGCACCGCCGGCGCCGCGGTCCTCATATTCGATCACATCACCCAGGCCTACCGCCCTTCCACCACCCAGGATCTCTACGACCTCGCCCGCCTGGCCGACACCCTCGATCACATTCACTTCTTCGTCCGCCCGGTGGTCACCCGCGAGGTGGAAGGCGCGCGGGAGGTGGACATCAACACGGCCTATGCCGCCATGATGGGCACCACCAAGCCGGTGGGAGCCTCGTTCTTCCAGGCCGCCCACGTTTATGAGGTGGTCGAAATGTGCGACATGGTGCTGGGCGGTCCCGGCGAGTTCCGCAAGCGCCCCTTCATAGCCGCCAACGCCACCTTCGTGGTGCCTCCGCTTCGTTTCGCCATGGAGACCGCCGAGGGCATGGTGGCGATGGCGCGGACCGGGATGCCCATCAACCTCCTGTCGGCGGGTCAGGCCGGTGCCACCTCGCCCGCCACCCTGGCCGGGTCCCTCGTCCAGGCTATGGCCGAGTGCCTGGCCGCCCTGACCTGCATCAACATGATGTCTCCGGGGCATCCCTGCGTCATGGGGCTCTGGCCGTTCGTCTCCGACCTGCGAACCGGGGCGATGAGCGGGGGCAGCGGGGAGGAGGCGGTACTGGCCGCCGGCGCGGCTCAGGTCGCCAACTGGCTGGGACTCCCCTCCGGAGTGCCTGCCGGCATGACCGATTCCAAGCTCATCGACGGCCAGGCCGGGCACGAGAAGGGCCTCACCGTGGCCCTCGCCGCGCAGGCCGGCGCCAACCTGATCTATGAGTCGGCAGGGATGATGGCCTCCATCCTGGCCTGTTCGCTCGAGATGATGGTGATAGACAACGACCTGCTGGGGGCGGTGAACCGCACGGTGCGGGGTATCGAGGTGAACCCCGACAGCCTGGCCCGGCATGTGATCAGGGACGTGATCGCCGGCGAGGGACACTTCCTGGGTCATGAACAGACCCTCCGGGTGATGCAGCAGGAGTACCTGTACCCCCAGGTCGGGGACCGGCTCAGTCCCGAGGACTGGTGGGACGCCGGAGGGCTGTCCGCCTCGGACCGGGCCCATGAGTACGTTATTCAAACTTTGGCGGACCATTTTCCCGGTCATGTCTCACCGGAGGTCGACGCACGCATCCGGGAGCGGTTCCCGATCCGCCTGCCGGTCGAGTCGGTGAGGGGCGGCTGATTTCATCACAGGAGCCCTCGGCGGGCGTCGGGAAGTTGCCCGACCGCGCCCAGGTGGTGGTGGTGGGTGGAGGAATCGTCGGGTGCAGCGTCGCCTACCACCTGGCCCGCCGGGGGGTGACGGATGTGCTGTTGCTGGAACAGGGGAAGCTGACCGGCGGGACCACCTGGCACGCCGCGGGCTTGGTCAGCCAGCTCAAGTCCTCCTACAGCCTCACCCGCCTGGCCACCTACTCAGCGCGGCTCTTCGATGACCTGGAGGCCGAGACCGGCCAGGCCACCGGCTACCGGGCGGTGGGGTCCATCTCGGTGGCCTCGGACCTCGAGCGCTGGGAGGAGATCATGCGGGGCCTGTCCATGGCTCGCACGGTGGGGGTGGAGATGCGGGAGATGGACTTCGACGAGTTGCTGGAGCGCTGGCCGCTGGTCCGCACCGACGACCTGGTGGGCGCTGCCTGGATCCCCCAGGACGGCCAGACCAGCCCGGTGGACACCACCATGTCCCTTGCCAAGGGCGCCAAGGACCGCGGTGTGCGGATCGCAGAGGACGTGGCGGTGACCCGGTTGGCGGTCGAGAACCAACAGGTGGTGGGCGTGGAAACCGAACTGGGCTACGTGGAGTGCGAGTCGGTGGTGCTGGCGGCGGGAATGTGGACCCGGCAGCTCGCCGCCACCGCCGGAGTCCACGTGCCGCTGCAGGCCTGTGAGCACTTCTATCTGGTGACCGAGCCTTTGGACGGGGTGCCTCCCGGCATGCCCACTCTGCGAGACCCCACCAACTACACCTACTTCAAGGAGGAGACCGGCAAAATCATGGCCGGTTTCTTCGAACCGCGGGGGAAGGTTTGGAAACTCGACGGAATCCCCCGCGACTTCAGTTTCAGGACGCTCCCCGAGGATTGGGAACACGTCGGACCGATCTTCGAGCGTTCCATCCACCGGGTCCCCGCCCTGGGAGAGGTGGGCATACAACTTTTCTTCAACGGACCCGAAGCGTTCACCCCCGACGGGGTCTATTACCTGGGAGAGTCCCCGGAGGTCGACCGCTGCTTCGTGGCCGCCGGATTCAACTCGGTGGGCATCCAATCGGCCGGCGGCGTGGGATGGGTGTTGGCCGACTGGATCATAGACGGCCACCCTCCCAGCGACCTGTGGCCGGTGGATATCCGCCGAGCCCAGCCTCACCAGACCGAACTCGGATTTCTGGAGCAGCGGATCTCTGAGAGCCTCGGCCTCCTGTATGCGATGCACTGGCCGTTCTATGAATACCGGAGCGCCCGGGACGTCAAGCTGTCGGCTCTCCACGACCGCCTTGACGCAGCCGGAGCGGTGTTCGGGGAGATGTCCGGATGGGAGCGGCCCAACTGGTACGCCACCGAGGGGATGGAACGACGCTACATCTACTCCTACGGGAAACAGAACTGGTGGGAGGCGTCCGGAGAGGAGTGCCTTGCGGTGCGTCAGGCGGTGGGGCTTTTCGACCAGACCTCCTTCGTCAAGTTCGAGGTGGAGGGTCCCGATGCGGCCCGTCTCCTCGGGTGGATCTCCTCAGGTCGCGTTCCCGGCCCGGTGGGAAGGGTCGTCTACACCCAGTGGCTCAACCCCCGGGGCGGCATAGAAGCCGATCTGACGGTCACCCGTCTCGCCGAAGAACGGTTCCTGGTGGTCTCAGGCTCGGGAGCGCCCTCCCGGGACTGGGCCCACCTGCGCAGGGCGGCGCGCGGCCACGACGTGCGGATACGGGACATCACCGACACCATGACGACTCTGGGGGTGATGGGTCCCCGATCAAGGGCCCTCCTGTCGGCGCTCACCGACGCCGATCTGGAAAACGAGGCCTTCCCGTTCGGCGCCGCCCAGGAGATCACCGTTGCCGGATACAAGGCCCTGGCAATGCGGGTCAGCTATGTGGGAGAACTCGGCTGGGAGCTATATGTCCCCGTCTCCGAGGCGGTCTCTCTATATGACGCGTTGATAGCTGAAGGCGCCGCTCACGGACTGCGCCATGCCGGGTACCACGCCATGAACTCCCTGCGGCTGGAGGCCGGCTACCGGCACTGGGGACACGACATCACCGACGAGGACACCCCGCTTGAGGCCGGTCTCGGTTTCGCGGTGGACTGGAAGAAACCCGACGGGTTCTGCGGGAAGGAGGCGCTCGAGAAGCAGCGAGGTCGGGTCCTTCCCAAGCGGCTCGTCCAGTTTCGCCTGGAGGACTCCGACCGCTTGCTCTATCACGACGAGCCCATCTTCAGAGACGGCCGCCTGGTAGGTCGCACCACGTCCGGCATGTGGAGTTATACAGAGGACCGCTGCCTGGCGATGGGATATCTCTCCAACCCCGACGGCGTCTCAAGACCATGGCTGGAAGCGGGGGAATACGAGATCGAGGTCGCCGGAGTACCCATTCGGGCCTCCGCTTCTTTGCGGCCTTTCTACCCGCCCCGCACCCGGGGCGTCTGATCGAGGACCTTGCGACAGACTGTCTGGCGTTTGAGTCCGGCGAAGACGTCACCCGCTCGGTGCTTCGCTATGCACAGGGCGGACCGGGTTTCTCGGAGTTTATGATTCTTGCCTCGGCCACCCGAGCCGGCGCCGTGTCGCTGCACACCTTCGACACCCGTCTCGCCCCCATTGAAGGTGCAACCCTGGTACCTGCCGGCCCGTCGTAAAAGGTGTTCCCGATTCCAGGCCCACTCCACGGCTCTTTGTCCTTTAATGTCTGTATTCAGTCAGGCTGGACCAACGCCGAGGCCAGTTCCGCTCCCACCCGGGCGTTGTGTTCGATCAACGAAGCATTGGCGGCCAGGGAGGCTCCATCGGTGTATTTGAAGACGGCCTGCAAGAGGAACGGGGTGGCGTCTTTGCCGGCGATGCCCTGTCGGTTCAGTTCGTTCAAGGCATGGTCCACGGCTGCCCGGGTGGTCCCGGCGTCCAGACCCTCCTCAGGAGGGATGGGCACGCCCAGGAGAATCCCCCCCTGGTGTCCGAGGCGTTGTCCGGCGCGGAAGGCGTCGGCCAAGTCACCGGCTTGGTCAACCCGCCATTCCACTTCCACGCCGCTGTCGGGGCTGTAGAACCAGGGAAACCGGCTGGATCTCCACACGGCCACAGGCACGCTGAGGGTCTCCAGGTACTCGAGGGTTGCCGCCACGTCCATGAACGCCTTGGTGCCGGCGCATACCGTGATGCAGGCGTGATCGGAGATCGCCCGGAGGTCGGCGGAGACGTCGAAAGAGGCTCCCGCTCCCGGCGACACCCCTCCGATCCCTCCGGTTACGAACACCTCGATCCCGCAACGGGCGGCCGCGAAGAGAGACGCTCCCACAGTGACACCGCCGTCTCTTCCCTCGGCCACGACGCGGGGCAGGTCTCTTAGCTGGACCTTGCCGGCCACCTGGGAGGTCCCTAGGCGCTCCAGTTCCACCTCGGTCAACCCGCACACCAGTTCTCCGCCCAACACCCCTATGAGAGCGGGGATCGCACCGCCGCTGCGGACCGCTTCCTGGGTGGCGCGGGCGGCCTCAAGGTTGGTGGGATATGGCATGCCCTGGGTGACGATGCTGGTTTCGAGCGCCACCACAGGCCGGCTGTCGCCCAGCCCTTCCCGTACTTCTTCTCCCAGGCGGATCGGAGCCTTCATGAACCTTTGATCCTCTCCGAGGCGCGCGATGGCATCCCTCCCGACAGAAATTCTGCGGCTTCCTGCAGGTCCTCGTCTCCCATGCTGCGAGCCAGGTCGCCCAACTCGTCGAGGGAGGGGCTTCCGGTATGCCCGCCCCGCTTCGAAATGGTCCGGGCGGCGACCAGAGTCCCCACCCTTGCGGCTTGGGCCGGTGCGCCCCCGGCCAGTGTCACCGCCAGGAACCCGCCGGCGAACCCGTCCCCGGCGCCGGTGGTGTCGACCACCGGGAACTTCCTGATCGCCGGGATGCGCATCGCGCCGTTGTCATCGAGAACCAAGCATCCATCGGCTCCCATTGTTACCACCACGGCCTTTGCTCCCAAACCCCGGAGCGCCCGGGCGGCCTCCTCCGGAGTGGACCTCCCGGTGATTGTGGTCGCCTCATGCAGGTTGGGGTACAGATAGTCGATTCCCTCCAGCCAGCCGGACTCCCGGCGGTAGTTCTCGGCGAAGAGCGCAGAGGGATCGAGCGAAACGGCTATTCCGCGGCGGCGCGCCTCGTCGCGCAGGTGGAGAGCCACCGAGCGCGAGCCCGGGTCCTGGAAGGAATAGCCGCTCAGGTGCACCATCTTCGCCTCGCCGAGCCGGGGCAGGTAGACCTCGGACGGAATACGGCCCGAGGCCGGGCCGCGGGAAGAGACGAAGGAACGCCGGCCCCGGGAGTCGATCAGGGCGACTACCAGGGGAGATGGCCCCTCGGTCCTCTGAACCGCTGAGGTCCCGACGCCATATCGGTCGAGGTTTCCGATCGAGTGGTCCGAGAAGAGGTCGTCTCCCACCCGGGCGACCACGTCTACCCGGGAACCCAGTCGAGCGGCCGCCACCGCGCAGTTGGCCGCTGCTCCGCCGGTGGTGATGCGCTGGTCGGTCGCTGCCGTGTCGAGGCCGACGGCGGGAAGGTCGTCGATGAGCAGGCCGATGTCGACCGTGACATCCCCGTACACCAGCAGGGTTTGGGAATGCACCCGGTTCTAGCCTCCGCTGATGGCCGGAAGGAAGTGGACCTCGCTGCCGGGCTCCAACCGCTCGAGCAAGGCACCCGGGACCACGTCTCCGTCGATGGCCACCGCCGCCGAGGCCAACTGCTCCCTGATGCCGGGAAAGCGGTCTTCGAGCTGCGCGAACAACTCCCTTACCGTGGAGGCCTCGATCTCGCACTCCTCCAGCCCTCCGGTGAGCTGTTGCAGAGAGGTGGAGAAGAAAACCCGGGCCATCAGTCCCCCGACAGCGCCTCCAGGACTCTCACCGGAGACATGGGAAGGTCTTGCATGCGCTTTCCCGTGGCTGCGTACACCGCGTTGGCCACCGCCGCCATGGGAGGGATGATCCCGGTCTCCCCGACTCCACGCACACCGTAGGGATGGTCGGGGTTGGGCACCTCTACGATCACCGTGTCGATCATGGGCAGGTCGGAGGCCACCGGCATCCGGTAATCGAGGAACCCGGGGTTCTCCATCACGCCGTTCCGGTCGAAGATGTACTCCTCGTTAAGGGCCCAGCCGATGCCCTGCACCGCTCCCCCCTGCATCTGGCCCTCCACGTAGTCGGGATGGATGGCTCGCCCGGCGTCCTGGACGACCGTGTAGCGGAGCACGGTCACCAGTCCGGTGTCCGGGTCGACCTCCACGTCGCAGATCTGGGTGGAGAACCCCGCCCCCGCCCCCCGGGGGTTCACGGTCACCGTGGCCGACAGCGGCCCGCCGGTGTTGGCCGATCCGGACGCCAACTCCTCCAGGGTGAGCGGCGCCGCGGCGTCGGTGACGCTCTGGGCGCGCCCGTCCACCCATTCCACCTCCTCAGCCGGGACGTCCCAGATCAGGGCGGCCCGGGCGCACATGTCCTTGATCAATCGGCGGGAGGCGTCCACCACCGCGATCCCCACCGCGAAGGCGACCCGGCTGCCGCCGGTCATGTCGTTGTACCCGATGGAATGGGTGTCGGCGACCACCGGCTCGATGCGGTGGACGTCTATCCCCAACTCCTCGGCGGCCATCTGGGCCAGCGCCGCCCGGGTTCCGCCGATGTCGGGACAGCCCGACATCACCACCGCCGTGCCGTCCTCGTTGATGCTCACCGTGGCGGTGGTCTCCCCACCGAAGTTGAACCAGAATCCCGAGGCCACTCCCCGGCCCTGCCAGGGACCGAGCGGCGCGGCATAGTGGGGATGATCCCTTGCCTCCTCCAGGGTTTCCACGAACCCGATCTTCCGAAACTTCGGTCCGTACACCGCCCGCACCCCTTCGGTGACCGCGTTCCTGAGCCGCAATTCGATTGGGTCCATGTCCAGTTTCTCGGCGAGCTCGTCCACCACCGACTCGGCGGCGAAGGCGGCCATGGGCGCCCCCGGCGCCCGGTAGGCCGCCACCTTCGGTTTGTTGAGGACCACGTCGTAGCCCTCGATCAGCACGTTGGGGATGTCGTAGCAGGCAAGGACGGTCATGACGCCCGGCCCGATCGGCGACCCGGGGAAGGCGCCCGCCTCATACGCCATCCAGGCGGTGGCCGCCACCAGTTTGCCGTCCCGTCGCGCTCCCATCTTGATTCTCATCACCGATCCCGAGGTGGGGCCGGTGGCCCGGAAGACCTCGCTGCGGGTCATCACCATCTTGACCGCCCGTCCCGCCCGGCGGGACAAGAGCGCCGCCAGGGGCTCCAAATAGATGGTGGTCTTCCCTCCGAAGCCTCCCCCGATCTCGGCCGGGATGACCTTCATGTCCCCGGGCTCCCATCCCAGCACCTTGGTGGTGTAGGTGCGCATGGCGAAGTGCCCTTGGGACGAGCACCACAGCGTGGACCGCCCGTCCTCTCCGGTCTCGGCGACCACCGCGTGGGGCTCTATGTAGCCCTGGTGCACCGCCTTGGTGGTGTATTCCCGTTCCACCACCACGTCTGCCTCCACCCACCCGGCGTCGAGGTCGCCGCGGGCGATGACCCGGCGGCGGGAGATGTTGGAGGGCCGATCGGGTTCCGAGTCGAGGCCAAGGGTGAAGAGGTCGTCGTGAAGGACGGGAGCATCGTCTTCCATGGCATGCTCCAGCGACAGTACCGCCGGCAGGATCTCGTACTCCACCTCGATCACCTCGGCGGCCTGTTGGGCGGCTCGCAGCGTAACCGCCGCCACCGCCGCCACCGGGTGGCCCTCGTAAAGGACCTTGTCGCGGGCCAGGATGTTGCGGGACAGGTCTCGGAAGTTGATCCCGCCCTCGCTCCCCGCGGCGAACTCGTCGGAGAGATCGGGCAGGTCCGCTCCGGTGATGATCGCCTTCACGCCGGGCATCGCCGCGGCTTCGGTGAGGTCGATCGAGAGTATGCGGGCATGGGGGTGGGGGCTGCGCAGCACGGCTCCGTGCAGCATCCCCGCCGTGGCGTAGTCGGCTCCGAAGCGCGCCCGCCCGGTCACCTTGTCGAGCCCGTCGTGGCGTACCGGGCGGGTCCCCACCCACTTGTATCCGGTGCGGGTGGTGGTCATGGTGCCTCCTTGCGGTTCTCCGGTTCGTTCATCCGGGCTGCGGCGTCCAGGATGGAGCGGACGATCTTGTCATATCCGGTGCACCGGCAGAGGTTCCCGGCCACCCCGTATCGCACCTCGGTTTCGGTGGGGGAGGGGTTGCGGTCCAAGAGCGCCTTGGCCGCCATCAGGAACCCGGGCGTGCAAACCCCGCACTGGAAGGCCGCCCCTTCCAGGAAGCTGTCCTGGAGGGGATGGAGGTGATCAACCTCGGCCAGTCCCTCGATGGTCTCCACTCGCCGGCCATCCACCTCGGGTGCGAACACCAAACAGGAGCAGACCAACTGCCCGTCGAGGATCACCGAGCAGGCGCCGCAGTCTCCCGTCCCGCATCCCTCCTTGGTGCCGATCATCCCCAACTCGTCGCGGAGAGCACTAAGCAGGGTCTGGTAGTCGTTGCACAGAAAGTCGATCTCATCCCCGTTGAGCATGCAGGTGACGTGGGTCCTGCTCACAGGGTCTCCCTGGCGCGCCGCGCGGCGGTGACGACAGTCCTCCGGGCGAGGACCTGGGCCACCTTCCGGCGGTACTCGGCAGTGCCCCGCTTGTCGTCGATCGGGTTGCAGCAGGAGACCACGGCCTCTTCCAACTCGTCCCAGAAGGCGTCCCGGCCGGAGTCGTGGGGTATCAACCGGCCCTCGAGGATCCCGGAGGCGGCGCTGACCTCCACCACGGTGGGGGCCACCGCGGCCAGCACCACCGCGGCCTCCTCGCATCTCCCGTCGCTGTCGACCCGGATCCGGGCCGCGGCGCCCGCCACTGCGATGTCCATCTCGGTGCGGGGAATGAACCGCTGGTAGGCATCGGACGACCACCGGGAGGGAGACGGTATCCGGAATTCGGTGATGAACTCGGCCCTATCGAGGGACGTGGCCCCCGGCCCGATCACCACTTCCGAGACCGGCGCGGACCTCTCTCCGCCGGGCCCGACGATGATCGCCTCGGCCCCGAGAGCCACCAGTGGGGGGACCGAGTCGGCTGCGGGGGAGGCGTTGCACAGGTTGCCGCCCAATGTCGCCCGTCCCTGTATCTGGTCGGACCCGATGAGACCCGCTCCCTCCACCAGGCCGGGAAATACCGCCGACAGGCCGGCATGCGCGGTGAGCGCCGCCGCCGGGATGGCCGCCCCCACTCGCCAGAAGCCGTTCTCGGACTCCAATCGGACGGTCTCGGGGATTCTCTTCAGGTCGACCACCAGGGAAGGCTCGGGCCTTCCCCCCTGGATCTGGGGGATCAAGTCGGTTGCGCCGGCGAACACCGCCGCGCCGGGATGGGCGGACAGCAGTTCCACGGCTTCGTCGATGGAAGTCGGTGCTCTGTATTTCAATGCTGTTTGCGGTTGTGGGTCAAGAGGAGTCGATCAGGACAAGCGGGAGGTTGGTATAGCTGTGGACGTATTCTACTTCGGCCCCGGGTTGACCGCCGGGGCCCGGTATCAACTCAGGTCACCGGCGCGGATCGGCGAACTGGCGGAACTGCCTTGGATCGTAGGGTTCCCCGCAACGCTCCAGCGACGCTTTCCATGCCGGGCTGTTTCGCATAGCCCACCGGAGCGCCCGCACCAGGGCGCCCGCGGCCGGCCGAGCGCCCGGGCCCGGTTCAACCCCCAGGACTTTGCGGATCTCCGGAGGGATGGTGGCGGCCGCCCCCTGCATCAAAACCCGGTATCCCCAGCGCGGGAGGGTTGGGATGGGAGGCCTGCGCAGGAACTTCACCGCCGAGCGCATCCCGGGACTGGGTTCGAGCGCGGGGTGGGACCGCACCCACTCGCTCAGTTCGGCGGCGGTGGCGGGGATGGGGTCGGCGTCCAGCATCTCCCCGATCCGGGTCTGCTCGGCTACGAACCGGTCCGCCTCCCCGGTGGTTAGGCCCAGGCCGAACTCCCGGTAGGCCACCAGGAAGGAGTCGGTGAGAGTGTTGTGCACCCAGGCGGCCAGTTCCGGGGTGGAGGCGCTGTAGGCGAGGTTGCGCGATGACAGGCCGACCACCCCCCGATGGGCGGCGCGGACCTTCCCGACCGCGCTTTCCACTTCGGGCATCGCCCCGAAGGTGGCGGTGGTGACGAAGTACGAGGTGCGGTTCAGCCTTCCCAGCGGGTCTTCCCGGTAGCGGCTGTGGTCTTCCACCCCGGCCACCACCTCGGGATGGGCCGACTGGACGAGCAAGGCCCTGATGCCGCCCAGAAAGGCCGACACGTCCCCGATCACCTTCCAACTTACCGAGCCCGGACCACACAGACCCCGGTCTCCGGGAAACAGGGCGGTGTCTTGGAGCGGCTGGGTCCCGTGGGCGAAAAGTCCCGCCACCGAGTCGCTTATCCGGGATCTGATCGATCTCAGCACCACCCCCCGGACGGTACCGCAGTGGGGCGCCGATACCCGGTGAAATTGCCGAACTGCCGTCACCTCACCGGTCTGGGTGAAAAGACGACCATGCCACTTCGCACCTAATTACCGGTTCTTGACCGGCGTCTCCGCTGAGGGAGGTGTCGAGGGGAGGCCCGTAGTTTCAGGACCCGAACAGTCGATCCTATTCCGTGCGGCCGGTGTGACCTCTCATCCATTCCAGGGTGAAGGCGTTCCACTCTTCGGGCATCTCGTGGAAGGCGATGTGGCTTGAGCGGGGACCTTCGAAGACATGCAACTCCGAGTGGGGGATGCGGCGGTGCACCTGCCGGCCGTAGCGGGTGGGCACCTGGTGGTCCATCTCGCCGGAGGTGATCAGGGTGGGGACGGTGATCCGCCCGAGGCGGTCGAGGGTGTCGTGGGTCTTGTCAGCCCAAAAGTGTCCCATCATCCCCTCCTTGGAAGGCGGGTGGGGGTTTTCCAGGATGAAGCCGGTCTCGAAGGCCTTCACATTGTCGGGTCGGTTGTTGATGAAGTCGGGGCTTGCGACCCACATCAGGGCACAGCGGATGTAGGCCGCGAAGTCGTCGTTGGCGACCATGAACTCCATCGAATCGATCATCCGACAGAACCACTCGTCGGAATACCCCCAGGTGCAGTGCAACTGCAGCGACTTCACATTATCGGGGTGGTTGATGGCCAGTTCCTGGGCGGTGGCGCTTCCCAGGGACAACCCGGAAACGTGGGCCGGCCCCAGGTCGAGGTGGTCGAGGAGCGCGGCGGCGTCGTCGGCCAGGACCCGCATGGAGTAGGAGCGGGGATCGGGCGGGTGCGTGGAGCGGCCGGTCCCCCGGTGGTCGTAGGTGATCACCGTGAAGTGGTCCCGGTAGTCCTCCACCTGCCGCACCCAGGGGGTGTGGTCGGCGGCGGTGCCCATGATTAGCAGCACCGGTTCGCCGGTTCCCTCCACTCGGTAGAAAATCTCGATGCCGGTGGGTAGGGAGACCAGCGGCATAGGGGTTTCTAGGCGGAGGCCCGGTCGGTCGACATCAGCACCTTCACCTCCGAGATGGAGCCTGTGGCCAGGTCCTCGAAGGCCTGGGGGAAGTCCTCCATGCTCACGGTGGGTCCGATCAAAGCGGCCGGGTCGAGACTGCCGTCGGTGAGCCTGCGAGCGGTTTCGATGAAGGTTGCGTCGGAGTAGCAGTAGGATCCCACCACGATTCGCTCTCCCACCACGATGGAGAAGAGCGGTACGTTCACCCGGGGCATCCCCAGGCCCACGATGCACACCACTCCTCCCTTGGGGACGGCGTCGAGCGCGGCGCTGACCGTGGCCGATATCGCCACTGCGTCCATCGCCCGGTCGAAGGGCGCGGCGGCTTGGACCTGGTCGGGATGCAGGGTGGGAAAGCCCGCCGCCTCGGCTATCTCCCGCCGCCGGGGGTGGGGCTCGGAGATCACTATCTCGCCCGCTCCGAGCGAGCGGATGGCATGGGCGGCGACCTGTCCGATCATGCCTCCGCCCACCACCAGTACCCGGTCCTCCGGCCCGGCCCCGAGTTGGTTGGCGGCGTGGAGCCCCACCGCCATGGGCTCGATCACCGCTCCCTGCTCAGGGGTGAGGTCGGGGATGGGGACCACCCGCCCCGCGCCGATGATCAGGTAGTCGGCAAAAGCGCCGGGGATGTGGGGGGTCACCCCCACCACCTCCAGCATTTCGCAGCGGCTCTCGATGGCGTGGCCGCAGGCGCCGTCGCAGGGCAGAGCGGGATTGAAGGTGACATGCGCGCCGTGAGCGGGGCCGGACACACCTTCGGCCAGCGCGTCGATCCACCCGCTGGCCTCGTGTCCCATCACCATCCCGGCCACCCTCCGGCCCGATTCGCCGGTGTAGCCGTGCAGGTCGCTGCCGCACAGGCCGACCCTTGCCACCCGGATGCGGACCTCGCCCGGCCCGGGTTCGGGTATCGGCACCCGTTCGACGGTGAACCGCCGCCCGGGCGGCTGCTCGGGGCCGTGGAACAGCAGAGAACGCATCTCGGTCATTCGGTGTATCTTATCTTTTCCGCCATTCACCGGCCAGGGCGCGGCGCCTTCCGCGGGGTGCCGGGCAGGCGGGAGAGTAATGAATCGGGGGTAAAATGAGAGACCATGCGTTTAGTGACATTCAAACAAGCCGGAACCACCAGGATCGGCGCCCAGACCGATGACGGGGTGGTGGACCTCAACCAGGCCGATGCAGGGCTGCCCGAGGAGATGGTGGCTTTGCTCGCTGGAGGGCCGCAAGCTCTGGAAAGGGCCGCCGAAGCGGTGGCAGGCTTTTCCGGCGCCAGGCTGGCCGAGGACGAGATCGAGCTTCTGGCGCCGATCCTCAATCCTCCCAAGATGTTCGGCATCGGCGAGAACTACGCCGCCCACGCCCGGGAGACGGGCAACGAGCCTCCCGAGAACGTGATCGTCTTCGCCAAGTACTCGAGCACCATCATCGGACCGGACGCGCCCATCGTCTTGCCCAGGATTAGTCAGAAGGTGGACTACGAGGCCGAACTCGGGGTGGTGATCGGCGCCCCGGGGCGGGACATTCCGCCCGAACGGGCCTTTGACCATGTGGTGGGGTACGTTCCCTTCCACGACGTCTCGGCTCGGGACTACCAGATGCGCACCTCCCAGTGGACCCTCGGCAAGAATTTCGACACATTCTCGCCGATGGGCCCGGCCCTGGTCACCGCCGACGAGGTCCCCGACCCGCACAACCTGGGGATCCGCTGCCGGGTGAGCGGCGAGACTCTCCAGGCGGCCAACACCAGGGACATGATCTTCGACATCCCCACCCTGATTGCCGAGTTGAGTTCGGTGATGACTCTCGAGATCGGGGATGTGATAGCCACCGGCACCCCGCCGGGGGTGGGAATGGCCCGCAGGCCTCCCCGGTGGCTCCGTCCCGGAGACGTGGCCGAGGTGGAAATCGACGGGCTGGGGGTGCTCCGCAACCCGGTGGTAGCCGAGGGCTGACAAACCCCGACGAGCACTGGCGCGATCCGGAGCTTGGTGACCGGCAGGGAAGAGGAGACGAGATGACCCTCAGGGTCGGGCTGATCGGATACGGCAGGATCGGGGCGATGCACGCCGGTCTGCTCACCCGGTTCGTGGACGGCGCGGAGTTGGCGGCTGTCTGCGAGCCGATTCCCGCAGCAGCCCGGCGGGCCGAGGCTGAGATGGGCGTGCGGACCGTGGAGGACGAGGTCGCCCTCTTCGAGTCGGGGATAGACGCGGTGGCGATCTGTTCATCCACCCCCACCCATGCCCGGTACATCAAGATGGCCGCGGGAGCGGGGATCGCCGCCTTTTGTGAAAAGCCGATCTCCCTGGACCTCGCCGAGGCCGCGGAAGCGGTGGAGGCGGCAGAATCCGCCGGGATCCCGCTGGTCCTGGGCTTCAACCGCCGTCTCGACCCAGGGCACCGGGCGGTGCGGGACGGAGTGGCCCGCGGCGAGATCGGGACTCCCTGGCAGGTGGTGATCATCAGCCGCGACCCGGAGCCTCCGCCGGCTGACTACTTGCCGGTGTCGGGGGGACTGTTCCGGGACATGGCCATCCATGACCTCGACATGGCCCGTTACCTCTTGGGGGAGGAAGTGGTGGAGGTCAACGTCACCGCCACCAGCCTGGTCATTCCCGAGGCGGAGGCCCTGGGTGACGTGGACCTGGCGTTCATCTCCCTGCGCTATGAGAGCGGCGCCCTCGGCCTGATCGTGAACAGCAGGGCGGCGGCATACGGATACGAACAGCGCATCGAAGTGAACGGATCGAAGGGCCAGCTTGCGTCGGGGGATCCCCCGTTGCGCCACACCCGCCTGGCCACCGCCGGCGGGTTCTCCACGCCGGTCCTCCAGCACTTCTTTGCCGAGCGCTACCGGGAGTCCTACATTCGGCAGTGGAACGAGTTCCTGGCGCTGATCCGAGGAGAGGAGTCGTGGGCAGCCAACGGACGAGACGGCTACGCGGCCCTGGCTCTCGCCGAAGCCGCCCAGCGGTCCCACGACACCGGCCGCCCCGTAAAGGTGCGAGACCTTTGATCCAGACTCTATACGGGACCCGGCGACCCGAGAAGGAACAAACGAGGGCCGGTTGTCCAGCAACCGCTGGCCAGCCCCCAACCGCCGACCACCAGACCAAAAACCCGCGAAAATCCGGGGATCCCCTTCGGGCCCTCCCCCTCCACCACCTTTCCAGGGTCGAACAGGCCCTGTACAGCCCTGTACAGGGGTTTGCTCGATCGATTGATCCCTTGATGCGGTCCGGTCGACGTCTGGCCCGGACCGTCTCGGTGTTTGGCTGATATCAGCGTGGTCTCCCGGTGTGACAAAGACAACCCAGCGGCAACGGTTTTTTTCACAACCGACGCCGCCAGGTTGTCGGCGGGACCGGGGGATACCGGTTCAGCCTCGTGCTGGGGCGCCCTGGTCCTTGATGGGCAGGTGGATGAGGAGGGCCGCTACCGACAGCCCGATGGCAAGCAGCCAGACTGGAAGGTAGGAACCGGTGTCGTCGAACACCCTGCCGGGCAGCCAGCCTCCGATGGAGGCGCCGATCTGGTGGGAGAAGAACACCACTCCGAACAGCGCCGAGAGGTAGCGGGCGCCCAGGAGATGAGCTACCGTGGCCGAAGTCAGAGGCACGGCGCCCATCCACATCACCCCGATGCATAGGCCGAACCCCAGGGCGCTGGCCGGACTGAGAGGAAGGACCAGAAGGGCTGCGATCAGCACCGCCCGCGTCCCGTAGATGAGGATCAGGAGGTTTCGCTTCCGAAGCCTGTCCCCGAGCCGCCCGAACATCGGCGAGCTAAAGATGTTGACGCCGCCGATCACCGCCAGCACCAGGGCGGCCATCGTGCCGGTTATCCCTCCGTCGATCAGGTAGGCGGGAAGGTGGGTGACGATCATCCCTATGTGGAACCCGTTCACGAAGAAACCGGCGGTCAGCAGCAGGTAGCTCCGGTTACGTCGGGCCTTGCGGACCGCGATCCCGAAGGGCTCGTCGAGCGCTCCATCCTGGGCGGCTGCCATGGTCGCCTGCCGGGGGAAGAGGAAGGCGAGGGAACTCATGGCCAGCACCATCGCGCCCATGGTTGCGAAAGAAGCCCGCCAGCCGAAGGCCTCCAGCCCGAACTGGGCGGCGGGGGCCACCAGCAGCATTCCCATGGAGGTCCCCGCCCCCCCCCCCCCGCCCACACGGGACGCAGCGCCGCGGGGGGGCCGGCGGCGCCGCGCCGGGCCCCCGCCGCCACGCCCCGC
>VXSV01000002.1 GCA_009837815.1 Acidimicrobiia bacterium | reverse complement strand
GGGTGGTTGCCACCGGCACTCCCGAGGAGGTCGCCTCCAGCGCTGTCAGCCATACCGGCCATTACCTGGACCAGATTCTGGCCGCCTCCGCCGCACCGGTCGGATAGCCCGCGAAACGGGAGGGACCGGCCCTGTCGGGGCGGCTATTCGCGGGCGTTCGGGGTTGGGGAGGGCGTAGACCCCGGACACACCCCACCATTATGAGCGTGGAGTTTCGCTATCACCGGCGGTGCGATAATGGCTATTTCGTTCCCGCCCTCCCCGGGTCGGAGATGGTTCTGAGGCCGAGGTTTCCTGCGGTTCTTGCCAGTTCGCGGTCTCCAGTGATCAGGATTAGGTCGTCAACTTGCAACGACACTGCTGCGGCGAGTTGGATGGCGTCGTAGGCCCTCAAGCCCAGGTCTGCGGCTATGTCGCCGGCTATTGTCACCAGGCCGGGCGTGATCTCCACTTGATAGAACTGCCGGTAGAGGCTGTTGAGTCTTTCCGCGGCTTGTCTCGACTCATCTGATGAGATACGTCCCATGCGGGAGGCTCTCCCCAACCCCGCACGAGCTTCCACATAGGAGATACGAGCGGTGGCCACCCATGAGGCCTGATGCCATAGGCGGTGGCTGACACGCGACAGAGGCTCCTCGACGAGGAGTGGGATGATTGCCGAGGTGTCGAAGTAGCAGATCACCGGCGGTCGTCGATTACCAAGGGGGACACGGGGGCCTTGGGTGTGATCGGTTGGCCGGGTGAAGTCCGTTCGGTGACGACCGGCGGCGTGACTATCCCTTCGGCCACCAATCGATCGAGAAGGCCTGGCCGTTCCATGGGCACGATGCGGGCCACCCTCCGGCCGTGGTCGGTGACGATCACTTCCTCGCCTTCCCGCACTCGGCCGATATAGCGGCTCAAGTTGTCGCGCAGGGCTCTGATTCCAACTTCAGGCATTTGATGCACTTCTCCGATGATGTGGCTACAAATAGCAAGCATAATATAGTCACAACTCTTTGGTCCCACAGGGTGGAGTGTTATGGCAAAGAAGTTGTTGGCGTGTCGGGGAAATAGCGGCGTGGGGCTCAGGTCGGGCCGTGTATTCGGGTCCAGTTTTCGCGCGTGCCACGGGGCGGCTATTCGCGGGCGTTCGGGGTTGGGGAAGGTGTAGAATGAGGTAATGGCCGCAACCGTGAAAGCCACCTACATCAACGGGGTGTTCATGCCCGTTGATCCCGTTGATTTGGAGGAAGGGGCCGAGGTGATGGTGTCAATGGGGAACGCGTCACCCCCTGTCGGATTGAGCGCCATAGTAAAAGCGGTAAAAGAACTCCATGAGACTGTCCCACCGGACTCATGGGATGTCCTGCCGACTGACCTCGCTAAGAACAAAAAGCATTACCTCTACCGCCATCCCAGAGTAGACAGCGGTTGAGGACGGTTTTCGCCGACGCCGGCTACTGGATCGCGCTCTGGCATCCCAGGGATGGGCTACACAGAAGGGCAGTGATTGTGTCGGAGAGCCTGACAGCTCTGCTGCGAGAGGACCAGGGGTGACGCCGTCTTTGCAACAACCTCGCAGGCGACGTAGGTAGGAGTCTTCCGGCGGCCCGCCCGTGAGGCGGAGGCTCCCCCTCTACGCCCTCGCTCCATTACATCTGTATCACTCCGGAGGTAACGGCAAAGGTTGAATTCTTGATGGTGCTGTGGACTGACAGGCCTGTGAACGGGCATTTCGCTGCTCTATGAAACGGCAGGGCCGGGGCGGATCATCGGTGCCGGGAGTGGGATTCGAACCCACACGGAGTTTCCCCCAATGGATTTTGAGTCCACCGCGTCTGCCAGATTTCGCCATCCCGGCCCGCCGCCCCCGATTGTAGGAGGCAAGCGGAGGCAATGTTCCCGATATCCTCAACCGACATGGGCAGCCGCCGTGTCTCCAGGCAGGTCTTCGCGGTCAACGACCGGTTGAAGCACCTTGAGCAGGAAGAAGCCCGAGTCTCCGCTGAGTTGGACTATCACCGCCACCTCGCCGATGACGCGGTGCGTGACGCGGCGGTGATCGGCTCCTCGATGCACCAGGACGAGGCGGAGCGGGCCCTGGCCGACGTCGACCGGTTCGAGAGGGCGCTCGACGAGATCGACTACCGGCGCCAGGTCCTGGTGGCCAAGCGGGATCGCCTTTTGGATCGCATGAGTTCCTTCGAGGACTACTTCTGATGTCGACCCTGGCGTTGATCGACGGACACTCCATCGCCTACCGGGCTTTCTACGCCCTTCCAAAGGACCTGGCCACATCCTCCGGGCAGGTCACCAACGCAGTGTTCGGATTCACCCGCATGCTCATCAGGCTCCTGACCGATGAAAAGCCCGAAGCTCTGGCGGTGGTGTGGGACGTGTCCCGGCGGACCTTTCGGACAGAAATGTATCCCGAGTACAAAGCGCAACGGTCCGAAACCCCCGATCTGCTCGCCCCACAATTCTCGCTTCTTCAGGACTTCCTGGAGGCCCTGGAAGTGCCGCAGCTGCGAAAAGAGGGCTATGAAGCCGATGATTTGATCGCTTCGATGGCGGGCCGCGCCTCCGCCGAGGGATGGGAAGTGCTGGCGGTGACGGGTGACCGGGATGTCTTCCAGTTGGTGGACGACAACTTCAGGGTCCTCTACACCCGCCGGGGCGTGAGCGACACGGTGAAGGTGACCCCCGAATGGGTGAAGGATCGCTATTCGGTCCCTCCCTCCCGGTATGTGGAGATCGCCGCTCTGCGGGGGGACAACTCCGACAACCTTCCCGGAGTCCCGGGTGTGGGAGAGAAAACCGCCGCCCGGCTGATCGGCCAATACGGCGAGGTGGAGAGGGTCTTCGAAAACCTTGAGGAATTGACCCCGCGGCTTCGCACCAATCTCTCCGAGAGCCGCGCCCAGGTCCTTTTGAACAAGGAACTGATGACGCTCCGCCGCGATTTGGAGGTGGAGGTGGAGATCCCCGATCTGGTGCGCCGGGCCTGGGATCCGGAGCGGGTTCGGGAGTTGGTCACTTCCCTGGAGTTCTTCAGCCTGTGGGCGGACCTCCAGTCGGTGCGGGTGGGCGGAAGCGGCGAGCCGGAAACCGGCCGGGTGGAGGTGGAGACCCGGGTACTGACCACGCCGGAGTCTGTTTCCGGTCTGCCCGACCTTGACCCACTGGTGCTGGAGTTGGTCCGGGACGAGCACTTCGAGGGCCTGGCGGTGAGAGAAGGAGACAACCGGGTGGCGCTGGTGCCCGAGGACCTGGTGGCCGGTCTGGAGCCGGTACTGGCCGACCCGAAACGTCCCAAGGTCACCCACGAGGCCAAAATTCTCATCCGGTGGCTCCGAGCGCGGGACTTGACCCTGCGGGGTCTGGAATTCGACACCGCCCTGGCCGCCTACGTGATCGATCCCGCCACCGGCAGCTACCAACTCGACGAGCTGGCCGAGCGGATGATCGGCATGCCGCTCACCGCAGACCTCCCCGAAGACGACATCCCCACCCAGGCAAGCCTGGCGTTCGACCCGCGCCCCCGGTTCGATCAGATCGGCCTGAGAGCCGAGGCCATCTCCAGGCTCATCCGGCCGCTCCGCTCCGAACTGGAGGACCGGGAGGAGATGGAGCTATTCATGGAAGTGGAGTTGCCCCTGGTGGGGGTGCTGGCCGAAATGGAGGACGCGGGGATCGGGGTGGACCAGGAGTACCTGCGGGAACTGAGCCGGAAACTGAGAGCGGACATCGCAGGGTTGGAAGATCGAATCCACGGACTGGCCGGAGGGGCGTTCAACGTGAACTCCACGTTGCAGCTGCGGGAAGTCCTGTTCGGAAAGCTGGGCCTTCCGGTGTTGAAGAAGACCGCCACCGGGAAGCCTTCCACCGACGCCTCGGTCCTGGGCAAACTGGACCATCCCCTGGTGGACCTGCTGTTGGAGTTCCGGCAGTTGGAGAAGATCCGCTCGGCCCATGTGGACGGTTACCTATCTCTGACAGGCGCCGACGGGCGGATCCACACCCGGTTCAACCAGATGGGCACCTCCACCGGTCGGGTCTCGTCGGAAAACCCTAATCTGCAGACCATCCCGATCCGTACCGAGGTGGGGAGGACGGTGAGAAGGGCATTCGTGGCCGGCCCGGAGCAGCTGCTGGTGGTGGCCGACTACTCACAGATCGAACTGCGGGTGCTGTCCCACTTCAGCCGCGACCCGGGTCTCCTGGAGGCGTTCCTGTCCGACGTCGACATTCACACCGCCACCGCCGCCCGGGTCTTCGAGGTGGACGTCACCGAAGTCACCGCCGACATGCGCCGCCGCGCCAAGACCATCAACTTCGGACTGCTGTACGGGATGGAGGCATTCGGGCTCTCCCAACGACTGGACATCTCCCGGGAGGAAGCGGCCGAACATATCGACGCCTACTTCTCCCAGTTCCCCGCCGTGAAGTCCTTCATGGAGGAAATGGTGCTCGAGGCAAGGCGGAACGGATACACCACCACGCTGTTCAACCGCCGCCGCTATCTGCCTGAACTCCGGAGCGACAATTTCCGGATCCGTCAGATGGGGGAGCGGATGGCGCTCAACGCTCCCGTGCAGGGGACCGCCGCGGACATCATCAAAAAGGCGATGATCGTACTCTCCTCCCGACTCGGACAGGTGAGCCCCTCGTGCAGCCTGCTGCTGCAAATCCACGACGAACTGGTCATAGAAACACCCGAGGATGACCTTGAGGATGTGACGGCGCTTACCGTGGAAGTGATGGAAGGCGTGGCGGAACTGGCGGTTCCCCTGAAGGTGGATGTCGCCTCCGGGCGCAACCTTGCAGAATGCAAGAGCTAGGCAATTTGCGGAGTGCGCCCGGGTGTGCCAAACTTAGGCGAAGTCCGACTGCCTTGGGGCTTTTTTGGACGAATTGACATCTACCCCTTCCCCTAACCCTATTCCTACATGAGCGACGAACAAATAAACCTGCCCGCCGGCGGGACGGCGGCGCCGGCTTCATCCAAGACCGCGACATTGCTGGAGGAGCCACCGGCAGGAGAACCCGGTGCGGATACCGGCGAGACCCCGGAGCAGGCCGCCGAAGCCGCAGTGGAAGTCGAGTCTGCCGCCGACGGCGTAGCAGGCGATAAGGGGGAGATCGAAGCTCCCCAGGCTGTGGAGGCGACAGGAGAGCTGGAGGAAGCGGACGCTCCTCAGGCTGTGGAGGCGACAGGAGAGCTGGAGGAAGCCGATGCTCCTCAGGCTGTGGAGGCGACAGGAGAGCTGGAGGAAGCGGACGCTCCCCAGGCCGCGGGGGATGCAGAGGAGGGTGATGGTCCCGAAGTTTCGGCCGAAGGCGGCGGCGAGGCCCCGTCCGAGGGAGCGCCGGTCGAGGAAGCCGAAGTAGACCAACTCGACGATGAGGCGGTCTTCGAGCAGGCTCTGGGTCGGGACATAAGGGTTTTCAAGGAAAACGAACTGGTGGAAGGCACGGTGGTCAGCGTCGACATAGAGGGGGCGCTGGTCGACATCGGCTTCAAGTCGGAGGCCCTGATTCCCGCCAACGAGCTGTCCATCAAAAAGAACGTCGATCCCCGAGAGATCGTGTCGGTGGGAGACCAGGTGGAAGGGGTGGTGCTCACCCGCGAGGACGAGAACGGCCGCCCGATTCTTTCCAAGAAGCGGGCCCAGTACAAACGGGCGTGGAGCAAGGTGGAAGAAGTTCACCGGGAGAGCAAGTCGGTCAAGGGGACCGTCATAGAAGTCGTCAAAGGAGGCCTGATCGTGGACATCGGCCTCCGGGGTTTCCTTCCCGCGTCGCTGGTGGGCCTACGCAGGGTTTGCAACCTCCATCCGTTCGTCGACACCGAGATCGAGGCCAAGGTGATCGAGCTGGACCGCCAGCGCAACAACGTGGTGCTCTCCCGGCGCGCCTTCTTGGAGGAGGAGCAGGCCGAGGAGCGCGACTCCTTCATGAACCTCCTGGTGGAGGGAGAGACCCGCGAGGGCACGGTCTCCTCAGTCGTGCCTTTCGGCGCTTTCGTGGACCTGGGCAAGATGGACGGACTGGTGCACGTCTCCGAACTTGCCTGGACGCACATCAGCCATCCCTCCGAAGTCGTGGAGGTAGGGGAGAAGGTGATGGTGAAAGTGCTGGAAGTGGATCGGGAAAGAGAGAGGATCTCTCTGTCCATGCGCCAGACGCTCGAAGATCCGTGGACGGTCTTCTCGGAGGCTCACGAGGTTGGAAACATCATCGAAGGCAAGGTCACCAAAACCGTGCCCTTCGGCGCCTTCGTCGCCATCGCCGAGGGAGTGGAGGGGCTGGTGCATGTCTCGGAGATCGCCATGCACCGGGTGGAGTCTCCGGAGATGGAACTCTCCATCGGACAGGAAATCACCGTCAAGATCACCGAACTCGACACCAACCGTCGGCGCGTCAGCCTGTCTGTGAAGCAGGCTCTTCCCGAGTGGAAGACCCGCAGCCAGACGCGCTCTCGCCCCCGGAGGACCGAACACCCCCGGCCCAAGAGAGAAAAGCCCGAGCCCGAGCGGAGATCGGTACGGGTGGACTCCTCCCTGGAAGCCATCCTGGAAGAACTCAAAAAGCGGGGCATCGGGGGTAGATAACCCCGAGGGGTCTGCGCGACTAGATGAGCGGGACTCCTCCCCGGGTGGTGGTGACCGGAGGGATCGGTTCGGGAAAAAGCCTGGTGTGCTCCCTTCTCTGCGCGCTGGGAACCGCCGTCATCGATGCGGACGCCCTGGGGCATGCGGTCCTGGCGCCGGACGGCGAGGCATTCGCCCGGGTGGCGGCCCGCTGGCCCCAGGCTGTTTCCGAAGGGAGGATCGACAGGTCGGCGCTGGGGATGATCGTCTTCTCCGACCCCGCCCAGCTCACCGAACTGATGACGATCACCCACCCTCACATCCGCGCCCGCCTGCTCCGAGAGGTCGACCGCTATCCGGACCGACCGGTGGCCGCTGAGATCTCCGCGCCATCAAAGGAGCTGACGCCCGACTGGCCGGTGCTGGTCGTGGACGCCGACCCCGGAACCATCCGAACCCGTCTGAGGGAGCGGGGAATGAGCGAGGGAGACATCGAACGTCGCATAGGCTCCCAGCGTTCCCGCCGGGAGTGGCTGGAAATGGCCGACCGGGTGATCCCCAACCGGTCGGATAGGGGCGCCCTGGCCGAGGAGGTGAAAAGGGCCGCCCGGGAGTTCGGCATTCTGTCCCAGCCGCCCGATACGATTCGCTAATACAATGAATCGTTTCCAGGTCAAAGCCGACTTCTCCCCTTCGGGCGATCAGCCCACCGCCATCTCGTCGCTGGCCAGGAGCTTGGAAGGGGGCGACCGGTTCCAGACGCTTCTGGGTATCACCGGTTCCGGCAAGTCCGCCACCGTGGCGTGGACCATCGAGAAGGCCCAGCGTCCCGCCCTGGTGATCGCTCCCAACAAGGCCCTGGCCGCCCAGCTGGCCAACGAGTTCCGCCAGTTCTTCCCCGACAACCGGGTGGAGTACTTCGTCTCCTACTACGACTACTACCAGCCCGAGGCGTACATGCCCCAGACCGACACCTACATAGAGAAGGACTCCTCCATCAACGACGAAATCGACGGGCTGCGCCACTCGGCCACTTCGGGGCTGATGGTGCGAGACGACGTGATCATCGTGGCGTCCGTCTCTTGCATCTACGGGCTGGGTTCCCCCGACCAATACGAGGGGCAGCTCCTGCGGCTGATCCGCGGAGTCGAGTTCCCGATGTCCGAGGCGCTGCGCCGGTTGGTGATGCTTCAGTACAACCGCAACGAGGTCAGCCTCACCCGGGGCCGTTTCCGGGTGAAGGGAGACACCCTCGACGTCTTCCCGGCCTATGAGGAGCACGTGGTGCGAGTGGAGTACTTCGGAGACGAGGTGGAGCGGATCGTCTCTCTGAACCCGGTCACCGGAGAGGTGATCTCGGAAATGAAAGAGTTTCATGTGTTTCCGGCCACCCACTACGTGACGCCCGAGGAGCGGATGGCCGAGGCCATCGCCGGAATCCAGCAGGAGCTGGCGGGGAGGCTCGCGGAGTTGGAGAGCGAGGGAAAGCTGCTGGAGGCCCAGCGCCTCAGGATGCGAACCAACTACGACCTGGAGATGATGAGAGAGATCGGCTACTGCGCCGGCATCGAGAACTACTCACGCTATCTGGACGGCCGCCGGCCGGGAGAACCCCCCTACACGCTGTTGGACTACTTCCCCGACGATTACATAACCATCATTGACGAATCCCACATCACCCTTCCTCAGATCGGCGGCCAGTACGAAGGCGACCGGAGCCGGAAGGAGGTGCTGGTGGAGCACGGGTTCCGCCTGCCGTCCGCCCTGGACAACCGCCCGCTCCGATTCGATGAGTGGCTGGACCGCACCGGGCAGGTGATCTGCATGTCCGCCACCCCCGGTCCTTTCGAGCGGCAGAGATGTCCCGAACCGGTGGAACTACTCATCCGCCCCACCGGCCTGGTGGACCCGGAGGTGATCGTCCGGCCCACCCGAGGACAGATCGACGACCTGCTGGCCGAGATCCGCGGGCGGGCGGCTGCCGACCAGCGGGTGCTGGTCACCACCATCACCAAGAAGATGGCCGAGGACCTGTCCGACTACCTGCTGGAGATGGGAGTCAGGGCCCGGTACCTGCACTCGGAGATCGACACACTGGAGAGGGTGCAGATTCTCCGGGAACTGCGGATGGGAGACTTCGACGTCCTGGTGGGCATCAACCTGCTGCGAGAGGGCCTCGACCTGCCCGAAGTGTCACTGGTGGCCATCCTCGACGCCGACAAAGAAGGTTTCCTGCGCTCTGACACCTCCCTCATCCAGATCATCGGCCGGGCGGCCCGGAACGTGGACGGCCAAGTGGTGATGTACGCCGATGTGGTCACCTCGTCCATGGAGAGGGCGATAGGGGAGACCAACCGGCGCCGGCGCCGCCAGTTGGAGTACAACGCCCGGCACGGGATCGACCCCCAGACCATCCGCAAGCGCATCTCCGACATTCTGGAGTTGGTTGCCTCCGAGGCTCCGTCGGTGGAGAGACGGCGCTCGTCCCGGGCCGAGCGGGAGGTAATAGACCTGACCGGCGACGATCTCTCCCGGGTGATCCTCTCTTTGGAGGAGGAAATGCGCGAAGCCGCTTCACAGCTCCGCTTCGAATACGCCGCCCGCCTCCGCGACGAGGTAGCCGAACTCAAAAAAGAGCGCCGACAACTCTCTGAGATCCTCGCATAGCAAATAGCCATTCGACAGTGCGCCACAGGCGTCTGGTTCGACCGTCTCCGGCGGTTCGCCGCATCTCTCCCACCACCCTTCCAGGCATTGTCACAGGCGGTCACCACAGTGACCGGCATGTGGTTACTGAACTCTGCACCTTGGGTGTTGCGGCTGATCGGAGCGGTTCTCTACGTCGTAGCGCTCATCGCGGTCCTGCGGGTCGCCTGGACATTCTTGAGGGCATCCCTCAACTCTCTCATTACACCATTGGGGATTGAGCTACGGAGCTTGAGCGGCTTGCTGTCCCTAATTGATTAGCGACGGCTGTCGCCACAGGTTCGGCGATGAGGCATCGGCTGTGGCGTCTTTGGCGCCCAATGGTTGATGCGCCGGCGGCGGCTCACATCGGCGTGCAAACCGCCGGAGGTTCGCTACGGGGTCACGACTTCTGAAGCCTGCGCTGGGTGTCTTTGTAGATCCGGCCGCCTTTTATCACCCCCACGATGCGGTCGGGGTCCGAGAACAGTTCGATCTCGTCCAGGGGACGGCCATCCACCAGGATCAGGTCGGCTTCCTTCCCCACCTCGACAGTGCCGATCCGGTCCTCCATGTAGAACAGTTCGGCGTTGCCGGTGGTGGCGGTGGCGATCGCTTCGGCGGGGCTCATGAATTTGGCCTTGTTGGCCATTTCCCTGCCTCGTCTGTCCTGGAGGGGACCGACGATGTCGGAGCCCGACCCCACCTTCACGCCGGTCTCTCCCATGATCTCCAGGCTCCGGTGAACGGCCGATTCGACCGCCTGCAGCTTGGTCAACTGGGCGGGCGTCAGCCTGGCCGCTTCCGGATCGGCCAGAAGGTCGTATTTCACCGACAGGGTGACCACCGCGAAGGCGTCGGACTCGACGATCCGCTGTGCTGCGTCCTCGTCCAGGATGCTGGCGTGCTCGATGGAGCGGATGCCGGCGGTCAGGGCTCGGCGGATCGCGTCGGAGGTGTGGCAATGGGCGAGCACGTAGGTGTGCCAGTCCGCCGCCGCCTCCACCGCCGCCCGGAGTTCGGCGTAGCTGAACTGGAGGCTGTCGAACGGATCGGTGGGGGAGAGAACACCCCCGGAACTGAACACCTTGAGCTGGGTGGCCCCCTTGCGGAGCTGCTCCCTCGCCGCCCGGCGCACCTGGTCGACCCCGTCCACGATCTCGGGGGTGGCGGAAAGGCCGGGAATGCTGCCGCGGGGGTGGGCGATGTGGTGGGCGGGACGCAGGTCGCCGTGCCCGCCGGTCTGCGACAGCACCGATCCGGAGGGAAGTATCCGAGGGCCGGCGATCACTCCCTGCTCCGAAAGCCGGGCCCAGTGCGGGTCGAGGCCCCCTGCGTCCCGGACGGTGGTGAAGCCCTCCTGGAGGGTGTTCTCTATGACTCCCCGAACGGTGAACACGTAGTCGATCCAGGGCAGGTCGCCGATCCCGCCCGCCGGGTCCACCAGGCCCATGTGGACATGTGCGTCGGTCAAACCGGGCATGAGGGTCAGGCCGTCGCCGTCGATCACCTCATCGGGCGAACTTCCGACGCCGGGTCCGATGTCGCTGATCAGAGAACCCGAGACCGCCACGTCCACACCCGCCCGGGGGTCGGCGCCGGTGCAGTCCAGGAGTTCGGCGTTGCGGATTACGAGATTGGTCACGAGTGGTTCCCTTCGGAGTAGTCGAGTTGCAGTTCGGGGATCACGAAACTTCCCCGGTCGATGATCTGGGTGTCGTCAACCCAGATGGAATGGTTGCGGGTGGGGATGTCAAAGTGGAATGACGTCCGGTTCTCCCCGTCCAGTCCCCGCATGTAGTTGGCGCCGAAGGCGATCAGCATGTTGCCGTAGTAGCTCTCCACGTCCATCACGCCCCCACCCTCCCAGAAGCGCAGACCCAAGGCGTTCCAGTCGGCCCGGTGTTCATAGCCCCAGCCGATGTGGGAGACGCCGTAGGAGCGTTTATCCCGGGGAAGCTCGAAGTAGTCCTTTGCCAGGCGGGCGTCGGCTTCGCCTTCGATGGAGACGATGCTCCCTTCCCGAATCTCCAGGTGGATGGGTGACGTCACGTACCTTCCCAGGTTGATCATGCAGTCGGCCTCATCCAGCACCAGCGCGCCCTCCGCCGAGTGCTCGAGGGGCGCCACCGCCACCTGCCCCGAAGGCCAGTGGTCCCAGCGTCCGGGCGTGTCCGAGTAGCCATATTGGATCCCCACCGGACGTCCCTCGTAGCCGACGGTCAGGTCGGTGCCTGCCTCCGATTGGATCCGGAGGGTGGTCCCAGCCTCCATCAGTCTTTTGCTGACTTCCGCCCTCCTCCGGATCTCGGGTGTGGGGAACATCCGGCGCAGGATGTCCTCGGGCTCCTCGATCATCAGGGTGCGGGCCCCGGCGTCGAGGGCCGCGTTGTGGGCATCGCTGTAAATCCAGCCGGTGGTGAGCATCCCCACCACCAGATCGGAGCCCTTCCAGGCGTCGATGATCGCCTCGGAGCGCATCCACTCCTCGTCTCCGGAGACGACGATCTGGAAGAAGCCGGCGCCCAGCACCCGGGCCGCCGCACCGAGGGCGGTGGTGTAGGCGTCGTTGCTCATGGTGTCGGTGAATCCCAGCACCGTCTCGCCCGGCTTCACATCGCAGAGCAGCAACTGGTCTCGGAAGAGGGGAACCAGTTCCGCTCCGGCCGCGGAAGTGTTGGGAACTCGACGCACATGGACTCCTTTGTCGGCTTGGTGCCTCGTAATGTTAAGGGCGATGATCATGGTTGCGACGCGGCGCTTGGCTACTTTCCATCCCCTGGCATGAGCCTGCGGTTCGGTCTGGTGGGCACCGGAGGGGCGGGGCGCCTCTTTGCGGGCGCGCTGGCGATGCGACCCGGCGGCGCCCGGCTGGTGGCGGTGTGCTCCCGCAACCGGGACAAGGCCACCGAGTTCGCCGGGGAGCACGGAGTTTCGGAGGTGTTCACCGACTGGCGGGATTTGCTGGCGGCGCCCGGCATCGACGCGGTGTGCCTGGCCACGCCGACGGGAGACCACGCCCCGATGACCGTTGCCGCCGCAGCACGCGGCCTTCACGTTCTCACCGAGAAGCCGATCGCCACCAACGTGGCCGACGCCGACCGGATGATCGCGGCCTGCGATGAGGCCGGGGTGACCCTGGGGGTGATCTTCATGTACCGCTTCATGGAGGGGGCTTTGGCGATGAGAGAGGCCGTGACGGGGGGACTGATCGGCCGGCCCCTGGTGGCCGAGTGCCGGGATCTGTGCTTTCGCTCCCAGGCCTACTACGACTCGGCGGAGTGGAGAGGCAGGTGGGCCTCGGAGGGCGGAGGTTCGCTGGTAACCCAGACCAGCCACATCCTGGACCTGATGGTGTGGATGCTGGGAGACGTCGAATCGGTGGCCGGGTTCTACACCACCACCGATCTCCACCGCATAGAGGTCGAGGACCTGACCCTGGGAGTGGTGCGCTTCGCAAGCGGCGTCCTGGCCACGGTGGCAAGCTCCACCGCCACCATAAACCCTGAGCCTCGCAGTCTGGTGATCCGGGGCGCCAAGGGCACTGTTGGCATGGTGGACGACGACCTGGCTCGATGGGACGTCCCGGGCGGGCCCACCCCCCGGATCCGGAGGCTGCTGGAAGCCGGATCGGTCGACCGGGGCGACACCCTCACCTCCAGCGGCTACGCGGACCCCACCCTGCATTTCCATCAGATGGAGGACTTCGTAGAAGCGGTGGCCGAGGGCCGACCACCCCTGGTGGACGGCCGGGAGGGGCGTCGGACCATGGCTGTGATGGAGGCCCTTTACGAGTCCTCCCGGCGCGGCGAGGTGATCAGGCCGAACTGAAACCCTCCTGTGGGCTAACCTGTTTCACTAAAGAGTCTTCGGAACCGGGGTGAAGGTCCAATGTCCGCACGAAAGAGCAGGAGTTCGTCTTCCCAGATGCTGATCCTGGTGGCGGTGATGCTGGCGGTGCTGATCGGGTATCGGGTGCTCACCGGCGACGACACCCCCACCAAGGACGAACCGGCCGCCTACACCCAGCATGTGGTCTCTGAAGCTATCGAACGCTACGACGATGACGGTCTGGAGTTGACCATCGCCTATCACAACACTCCCATGAACGTCGACGGGCAGTGGTATGTGTTCATCATCAACGAGGACGGCTACACCATCGCCCATCACAACCCGGAGTTCAGATACCAGGACCCGGCCACTCGGGTGGACTCCACCGGCTACTTCTACGGCGACGACATGCTAGCGGCCACCGAGGACGGCCACTGGGTCTCCTATGTCTTCTTGAATCCCGACACCGGCGAGGAGCAGCGGAAGCACGCCTGGATGGTCCTCCATGACGGGCTGCTGTTCGGCTCCGGCTGGTACGAACCGGTCGAGCCCTAAGTTCCCCCCGCAGCCGGGATGAAGATCCCCTCTCCCAGGGGGTCGTGGCTGTCGAGCACCAGTTGGCTGAAAGCGGTGAGATAGGCCGAGCCGGTGATGGTGGGGAGGATCGCTTTTGTGTCGAACACCTCCGTCTCGGCCTCGACGGTCCCTGTGAACATGGTGTTGAGCACGCTTTCGTGCACGAAAGAGTCACCCACCCCCAGTTCTCCCCGGGCGTGCGCTCTCGCCATGCGAGCACAGCTTCCCGTCCCGCAGGGAGAGCGGTCGAATCCCAGGCCGGTGGAGGTGGCCATGTTCTGCCCGTCGGCGCCGGGACTCACCGGAGGCCCGAAGAAAAGGAGCTGGTCCACCTGGCCCGGTGTCCCGGGGGGCCATCCCCCGCCCGTCGACAGCACCCGGTTCACCTCCAGGCGGATGCGGTGGCTGAGCGCCACCAGGCCGGGAATACGATCCACCGCGATTGTCATTCCCGTCTGCTCCACCCTCACCAGGGCGTACCAGATGCCTCCGAAGGCCAGGTCCACTTCATAGATCTGCCCGTCAAGTGTCACCTCCAGTCCGGTCACCGCCACCCAGGAGGGCACCCCCCGGAAAGTCACCGCCTTGACCTTGGTCCCTTCTATGTGGGCATCCGCGGTCACCAGGCCGCTCAGGGTCTCCACGGCCACGCTGGTGACCGGCTCGGTGGGCTGGACCCTGCCGGTTTCCACCAGGGTGGTCACCGCGCCGATCAGGGCATGCCCGCACATGGTCAGGGAACCGAGCGAAGAGAGGATCAGGATCGAGAGGTCGGCGTCGGATCGGTAGGCGGGCAGCGGCAGGACGGCATGGGTGGGCGCGTGTCCCCGCGGTTCGCCGATCAGCATCCGGGCGACGTCCCAGTGGTTGGAGACGAGGTCGGCCTCCACCTCTTCGAGCGAATCGCCCTCCAGTTCCGGAAAGCCTCCCGTCACCACCCGGGTCGGTTCCCCGGCCGTGTGGGAGTCAATCACATGCAGGCGGCGGCGGAAGCTCATGGGCGGGTTCTCCGATCGAGAGGGCTTGCAGGCATGCTAAAATTTACCCGGTCTTCCAGCCAAAGCTTCGGGGGTAAAGGAAACAAACCATGGGAAAGATCACTTATACCACTATGTCGGCCGACGATCCGGCCCTACACCAGGCCTATGAGGAGGGACTGGCGGCGGCCACCGCCCGGATCGGCCAGACCCACCCGCTTCTCATCGACGGAGAGAAGCGGTTCACCGAAGAGACCTACACCGAACGCTCTCCCATCGACTCCGAGGTGGTGGTCGGGATATATTCGCAGGCCTCCGACGATGACGTCGATGACGCCATAGCCACCGCTCGGGCCTTCCAGTCGGAGTGGGAGTCCACTCCCTGGCGCGAGAGAGTGGCGATCGTCCGCCGGGCGGCGGAGATCATGGAGGAGGAGACCCCGCTCTTGGCCGGGTTCCTGAGTCTGGAGATCGGCAAGAACCGGCTCGAGGCCCTGGGGGACGTCTCCGAGGGGGCGGCCTTCGCCCACTACTACTGTGACTGGCTGGAGGAAGCGGGAGGATTGGAGAGGGCGATGGGAGCCTACGGGGTGGGGGACACCAACCATTCGGTGCTCAGACCGTGGGGTGTGTGGGCGATCATCTCTCCCTTCAACTTCCCTGTGGCCCTGGTGTCAAGCCCCACGTCAGCCGCTCTTTTGACCGGGAACACCGTGGTGCTCAAGCCGTCCAACACCGGCGCGCTGGGTTCTTTGCTGCTGGCCGACATTTTCGCCCGCGCCGGGCTGCCCTCGGGCGCCCTGCAGGTGATCACCGGCGGCGACGAGGCGGGCGACCGCCTCGCGCACAGCGACCACGTGGACGGCGTCACCTTCACCGGCTCCTACGATGTTGGAATGTACCTGTACCGGACTGTGGCGGCCAGCCGCCCCAAGCCGGTGGTGTGCGAGATGGGCGGGAAGAACCCGGCGGTGGTGACTGCGTCCGCCGACCTGGACCTGGCCGCCGAAGGGGTGATGAGGGCGGCCTTCGGGCTCTCGGGGCAGAAGTGCTCGGCCAACTCCAGGGTGTATGTGGAGCGCCCGGCGTTCGAGGAGTTCGTCGACTTGTTGACCCGGAAGACCGCCGAAGTCGAAGTCGGCGATCCCCGCCGGCGGGACATCTTCCTGGGACCGGTCATCGACCAGGATGCGGTTGAGCGGTTCCGTTCGGCGGTGGCCGAGGTGAGACAGGCCGGCGGCGAGGTCTTGGCCGGTGGCGAGGTGGTCACCGACGGCGACCTGGCCAGAGGGAACTTCCTGCAGCCCACCGTGGTGACCGCCCCCCAGGAGTCGTGGGTCTGGGAGAAGGAGTTGTTCGTGCCGTTCGTGGCCGTAACTGCGGTCGATTCCCTGGACGAGGGGATCGACAAATCCAACGACACCATCTTCGGGCTCACCGCCGGGGTCTTCGCCGGCACCGACGAGGAGGTGGACCGGTTCTTCGAGAGGATCCAGGCCGGAGTGGTGTACGCCAACCGCCGAGCCGGGTCCACCACCGGGGCATGGCCCGACATCCAGCCCTTCGGCGGTTGGAAGGGCTCGGGCACCTCGGGCGCGGGAAGCGGCGGCCCCTGGTACATGCGATCCTACGTCCGGGAACAGGCCCGCACCCTGATCCGGGAGTAACCCTCAGCCAGGATGCGAAACCGGCGCGGGGTCCCCACCCTGCCCACCAGTCTTTTCCTGCGTGGACGTCGCCTGGGTGAAACAATGGCCGAGGTGGCAGGAGCGCGCCGGCAGGTATACTTCCCAGACCTCAAGTCGGAGTGGCGGAAATGGCAGACGCGCTAGGTTGAGGGCCTAGTCCTCTACGGAGGGTGAGGGTTCAAGTCCCTCCTCCGACACCTTCGGGGTCTATGTTGTCCCAGATCACAGAGCCAAGCCTGCCAGAATGATTCGTTGATGGCCATCCATCCGGCGGCGGTCTCATCCACCGCCAGTGGCTTCGTTTTCCGCCTAAGCCGAACCAGCGCTCCTCGGCGCTGGAGACCCATATTCGAACGCCACTTTCTGCCCCTCAAGCATCCTTAGGGTGTTGCGCGCCGGGCGGCTAATCAATGAGGTCGGAATGTGACATGAAGAGTCGCAGGAGGGGAGGGCAGACTGGTTGCATTTGCGTCGCGTGCTTTTCTGTTATAATGGTGCTCCCCGGTTTTCCGGGACCGATGGACCCCTGACAGCGCGGTAGGCAGCGAGATAGGAATCTTCACGAAGATGCTTCAGCAATCGGCCTCCATGTCCATGCGCGATTACATGGGTTGTCTCGGCTCCCGGGTGGCTCACCGGAGCGGGACCACTGCCCGCCAATAGATAACGCCACCACCCGGGAGCATTTGGTACCTACCATCCTTGGCGTTTGATTTCTGTCACCGGGACCGTTTCTCTGCTCGGAGTCCAAGACTCGAACAGAACGGATGCGGCCTCCGGGATGACCACCACATGACAGTGGCGAAACCCTTAAACAATCGACTGAGAATCAAAGGAGAATCCAATGAGCAAAGGTGAGATCAACGGAGTGGACACATCACATCTGCTGTTTGCCCGGGGAGTGGTGGGAGACACACCTGCCGCGGGCGACTACACCTGGAGAGCCTCGAACGAGTGGGTGCACGGAACCCACAGCAGGACCACTATCGGGGGTTACTTCGGGCTGGGCGAAGAGCGCGCCCACAAGTCGACCTATCAGGTGGAGGCCGACCATCCTCTGGAATTCAACGCCGAGGACAACGCCGCCACTCCGGTGGAGATCGTGCTGGCGGGCCTGGCAAGCTGTCTGACGGCCGGTGTGGCCGCCGTGGCGGAGAACCGCGAGATCAAGCTGCGTTCCGTCAAGGCCACGGTTGAAGCCGATATGAACATCGGGGGCATCCTCGGATCGGATCCCGAGGTCAGAAACGGGTTCAGCGACGTGCGAGTCGCCTACGAGATCGACGCGGACGAGGCCAGTTCGGCGGACGTTGAGGCGCTGGTGGCCCAGTCCCAGAAGATCTCGGCGGTGTTCGACATCCTCACCAACCCCACCAACGTGACCGTTCAGGTCAACTGACAGGCGAGGCGGGGTGCGGACCGACACCGTAGTAATCGGCGCCGGGCACACCGGTCTGGCGGTAAGTCACCTCCTTTCCCAGCGCTCGATCGATCATGTGGTCCTCGAGCGAGGGGAGGTGGCCAACACATGGCGGACCGAGCGCTGGGACTCGCTCCGCCTGCTCACCCCCAACTGGCAGACCCGGCTGCCCGGCTTCGCCTATGACGGCGACGATCCCGACGGCTTCATGACGATGTCCGAGGTCGTCGGGTTCATGGACCGCTACGCCCGGTGGGTCGATCCGCCCCTCCACACTCTCACCAACGTCACTTCGGTGAGAAAGGACGGCGACGACTACGAGGTGGTGACCAACCGGGGTGTGTGGTTGTGCCGAAGCGTGGTGCTGGCCACCGGGGAGTTCAACCTTCCCAAGGTGCCGCCTATCGCCGCGGCGCTCCCTCCGTCGGTCGAGTCGGTGACCCCGTTCCACTATCGTCGCCCCTCGGACCTTCCCGAAGGCGGGGTGCTGGTGGTGGGAGTTTCGGCCACCGGGGTGCAACTGGCCGACGAGATCCACCGTTCCGGGCGGCCGGTGACGGTGTCGGTGGGAGAGCATGTCCGCATGCCCCGGGTGTACCGCGGGAAGGACATCCGCTACTGGTTCGAGGTCACCGGCCTCTCCGACGAGCGTTACGACGAGGTGGACGACATCGTGCGGGCCCGCAGCGTTCCCTCCCCTCAGCTGGTCGGGACGCCGGAGCGGATCAACCTGGACCTGAACGCCCTGACCGACCGGGGAGTGCGTCTGGTGGGTCGTCTGGCCGGCATCAGGGACGGACGTGCCCAGTTGTCGGGTTCGCTTCACAACAAGTGCAACCGTTCCGACCTGAAGATGGGCCGGCTGCTGCTGTCCATAGACGAGTGGATCACCGAACACGGTCTGGACGGCGAGTACGAACCTCCCCTCCGCTACGAGCGGACCCGGGTCGAGAAGTCGCCTCCCCTGGGTCTGGACCTCACCAGCGGTGAGATCAAAACCGTGCTGTGGGCCACCGGTTACCGGCCTGATTATTCGTGGCTCCACGTTCCGGTGCTGGACCACAAGGGAAGGCTTCGCCACGACGGCGGGGTGGTTTCAGACTCCCCGGGAATGTACCGGATCGGGATGAACTTTCTCCGCCGCCGCAAGTCGAGCTTCATCCATGGCGCCGAGGACGACGCCCGCGACCTGGTCGACCATCTGTCCGCCTATCTCTCCACCCGCGTCCCGGCGAGGAGTCGCTGAGACCCCGTCGATTCTCTTCTGTCTGGCAGGGCGACGCCCTTGCTGCGCCAAAGGCGAACACGACGGGCATGAGTCCGCATGGAGGCGGTAGCTGCTTCGGGGAGTCGGGGCGAGAGGTGGTAGCCTTGAATGCCTGATGAAAGATCCGAGGGAGTTGCCGCACCAGGTCGCCGAACTGATCGAGCTGGCCAAGAAGTACCTGCGCCAGGAGACCATCGATCCTGTGCGGCGGCTGGGGCGCTCGGTGGCTATCGCCGGGTCGGTGGCCGCGCTGGTGAGCCTCGGAGCTGTGCTGGCGTCTGTGGCGCTGCACCGGTTCCTACTCGAATCCCTCCCCGAGACGAGCTGGTGGGCGGTGGCCGCCGCCGGGATAACCTCGGCGGTGTTCCTCGGCGCGGCGCTGGTGGTGGGAAGGGCGGCTCGGGCCCGTGGGTGATCAACCCTCGGCGGTGACCCGGGAAGACCTCGAAGCAGGCGCCCGCAAGATCGTCGACACCCTCGCCAACACCGGCGAGGGGATGGTCAATCCGGTTTTTCTCAAGAGCATGGGAACCGCGGCGATGATGGGCGTGGTCTACTGGGTGGGCAGGCGAAAGGGGCGGAAGAGGATCAAGAGGGCCATCTCCGAACTGGCCCGCATGGTCTGATCCGCTCGGACCCTACGTCCGGCGGCGGTCCTTTTTTCGGGAGGCCAGGCGCCAGATGAAAAGTCCGGCCGCCATCAGCCAGAAGTCCCCGGTGCGCGCTCCGCGGAAGGCGTTGGTGATGCCGTAGTTTTTCAGGCGGTTTCTTCTCATCCGGAAAGGTAACGTAGTGAGGTACCAAGCCTAGACCCCCGAGCGGAAGGAGGCGTCTTGAGAAACGAACGTTTGAGGAGAGCATTGGTGTGGTTGGTGGTCATGGCGTTGGTGCTCACCCTGTTTACCTCGGTGGTCTCCGTCTTCCAATGAAAGTCACAATGCGCAGGCCCCGGCGGGAGATCGGGATGCGCCGCCCGGGGTGGGTCGAGGCCTTGCTCAACAGGTTCGACCCGGCGTCAGAGTCGGTGCCGGCGATGACCGCGCTTCGCATCGCCGACCGCAGCGTCTGAGATGGGAGAGGCGGCTTTCTCGGACCGCACCCTCCGGGAAGGGGAGACGGCGCTTTTGATCGACGGGAAGGGCCGCCGGTTCATGGTGCTCCTCCATCCTTCCCGTCGCTTCGAATACCACATGGGAGTGCTGTCCCATGAAGACATCATCGGGCAGCCCGAGGGGATCCTCCTGAAGTCGTCTGGGGGCGCTTCACTTCGCCTGCTCCGTCCCCGTCTGGCCGACTTCATCCTCAAGATGAAACGCGGCGCCCAGGTGGTGTATCCCAAGGACATCGGCCCGATCCTCATGTGGGCCGATATCGCCCCGGGTATGACGGTGGTGGAGGGCGGGACCGGGTCGGGCGCCCTGGCGATGGCCCTGGCG
>VXSV01000101.1 GCA_009837815.1 Acidimicrobiia bacterium | reverse complement strand
AGCGCACGATCAAACCGTCCTTTAGATGCCACCACTACCCTTTCAGTCACATCTCTCAGCACCGGGTTGGATGGGCTGCGGAACGACCCCCACGCGCAGGAACCGCTACTGGCAGCGGCCTTGCGCCAGATGATCTCACCCCGAAGAAACAACCCGAGATCGTCAAGGATCCGTATCACATCAGCAGAAAGGCTCCTATAAGGCTTACGACCCAGGTTCGCCACATTGACTGCCATCCGACCCCCAGGCTCCAACACCCGATAGCACTCTCGGAAAACGTCGTGAAGTAGCCTCAGATACTCCATGTAGCTGCCGGGAACCTCCGACAGGACGTTCCCCGCCCGGGCAGCTACCATCACCTCGTCCTCATACTCCTTCCCCACGAAATAGGGCGGCGAGGTGACCACCAACGCCACGGAGTTGGTCGGCAATTCGTTCATGGACCTGGCATCGCCCAAGATCGGACCTTCCCTCTGAGGACGGCGACCGACACGCTCGTCCGGGTCGATGACAGGAGGATCGAAGCGCGCGTAGAAAGCAGACGCATCGTGATTCTCCCGCCGACCCACCCCAAAAGAAGACGTCTCGGTCGGGGTTCTTCGAGAGTCAAACGCTCCTTTGGTCACATTTGTCATCCTATAAGGCCATTGGGACAACTTCCGGCATCCGCTGGTCAAAAGACGGGCTTGCCAAAATACAGGTTCAGTCGAGGGAGCCTGGGCCGAATGAAGAAACGGAGGGTTAGGTAACCGGCCGGAGAGATGCCTTACCCGGGCACTCCCCCGCCTGCTGGTTGATTCCCTGATCCAGTAGGTTTCGGAGACACCGAGAGGAGGACCCGGCCGGAGTGCAGAGCAGGACTAGCAGGAGAACGGCCTGGTTGGCCATCGTGGTGATGGCCACGGCTTGCTCCTCGCCACAGGAGGAGGTTTTCCTTCCCGAACCGTCTGTGACCACCGCCGAGGCGCAGCCACCTTTGACCGTGCCGGCTTCCTCGGCCACAACCGAGGCCACTATAACCGCCCCCTCGGGCGAAGGGGATCCCTCCCCACCACCCGACGAAACTTCCCCATCCGAGAGTGGCCAGACAACTGCCACCTCCACCGCTGTTACCACCACTCCTACTACCTCCCTTCCCTCTGACGCCTCCCCGCCGCCCGAGCTTGAAGAGGCTCCCCCCACCACCAGGGCGGCGCCTCCCGACTCTCTCCGATTCGTCGAAGTCGCCCACGGGGCGCAAAACCCGATCTTTCTCGCCGCCTCCCCCGGCACCGACCATTCCTACCTGGCCGAACAGGGAGGACGGATTCTCTATGTACTCGGTGACGCAATCGCCGATCAAGCGGTGCTGGACATCTCGGAGAAAGTGACCTACCGGGGAGAACAAGGTCTGTTGGGCATTGCCGTCCATCCGGTCCAGCCCTTGCGCCTGTTCGTCCACTACAGCAACCTCGGCGGTCACACCGTGGTCTCCGAGTTCTCCCTCTCCGATGACGGGCGAACCGCCGACCCCGACTCGGAGAGGATCATCTTCTTCACCCAGCAACCCGCCACCAACCACAACGGGGGGATGATCCAGTTCGGACCGGACGGCTACCTGTATCTAGGCCTGGGCGACGGCGGCCGAGCAGGTGACTACTACCGGCACGGGCAACGACCCGATACTCCGCTGGCGGCGCTGGTTCGCATCCACCCGGACCAGGTGACCTCGGAGGTGTGGTGGTACGGCCTCCGCAACCCCTGGCGCTTCTGGATCGACCAGCCGACCGGCCTGACCTACATCGCAGACGTCGGACAGGACGCCTTCGAAGAGATCAGCCTGGCCGGCCTCTCAGAACGGGGCCTCAATTTCGGATGGCCGATAACCGAAGGCTTCCACTGCTTCGAACCCCGCCAAGGCTGCGATCCGACCGGCCTCACCCTGCCGGTGCTGGAGATCGCCCACGACGACGGGAGAACCTGCTCGGTCACCGGCGGCGTCGTGTACCGAGGGCCGGCCATGCCCGACCTCCACGGTCACTACTTCTACTCCGACTACTGCGGCGGCTATCTCCGCAGCTTCCGATGGGACGGCTCCCTGGCCATGGACCTGCGAGAATGGGCGCCAGACCTGGGCAACGTGGTCTCCTTCGGAACCGACGGCCGGGGAGAGATGTACATCCTGACTAGCGATTCGGTTTATCGCATCGAACCCGGTTGACAAAGCTGTCTGCGCCTGTCCTGCGACCCATAGAGTCGCGAAAGATTCATGTCTTACGTAGAAGGTTCTTTCATTCTGCCAACGGCTATGCTTGAACTCAGGGTTGGAAGAGCGCTTTGGTGGTTTGTCCAACCGAGCGGGACTAAGGGAAGGAGACCCGATGGGGGTGATACACGCTTCGGCAATAGTTCGAAATCCGGCTGAGCCTGACAAGGCCTGGGAAGGGAAGTTCCTTGTGGACACGGGCGCAATCGACTCACTAGTGCCCCGACCTCACCTGGAAGCTATCGGGTTGCAGCCCAGGGGTCAGCGGTTGTACGAGTTGGCGGACGGCAGTGAGGTGTCCTTTGATGTCACGACGGCAGAGGTGGAAGTCATGGGACAGATCGCCGGAGCCACCATCCTGTTCGGAGAGGATGACACCGAGCCCTTGCTGGGAGTAACGGCCCTCGAGTCGGCATGCATCGCCATAGACCCGCATAGCCAGTCTCTATTCAAGCGAGGGTCCAGCCGACTCTGACTCCGGCCGGACCGTCAGGTAAAGGGGTGGCTTGGCCCTGACAGGACCCGGTTGACACTTCAAAGTCTTCATACGTCAGGATTTTCTAGCCTCCATGCCTCCTGCTCCTCTACCGGCTGCGTCTCCACCACTGTGCCTTCGGTCGCAGGGGCAGACCGAGGAAGCTCTCCAGGCTCTTTCGGTGGAGTACTGTGCGGTCTCCGCCGCTGGCGGTCTCGTCGATGAGGGTGGAGGGCAGGTCGTCCCAGGCGAAGGCGCGTCTGCCGAAGGCGTCTCGCTGCTCCCAGACAATGACGTTGTTCCCATCGATGGTCCAGCCCACGGGACCTTCGCTTTCCCGCTTGGTGTAGGCGGACATTCGGAGCAGGTGAAGTACCCGCTCTCTCACGCGGTCGTAACGCTTGTCGGCGAAGTCGAGCCAGGTCATCTGCCGACACCAGGGTGGTGGCGCGCCGTCGGAGACCTCCTCCAGAATGCCGCGGAGAACGGAGGACGAAATCGCCAACCAGTCTTCGGGAAGCCGGTCGAGTTCCAAACGGTCCATCACCTCTGCCAGATAGCGTCGGTACAGATGACCGGTCAGGGTTTTTCGGATTTGCTGGACCTCGCTTTGCAGCTTTTGCCGCAGGCCCTCGTTGTGAGCGGGGAGAGCGGTGGTGGTGTAGGTCATCATGCTGCGTTTGGCGACCTCATCGGGAAAAGAGTGCGGCTCAGCGTTCATCGACAGGACGAAACCCGGGTACTCGGAGACAGGGGGAGGCAACTCGTCTTTGATCATGTCCCTGCCGTGCTGGTTGAAGGCTCTCCGTCCGATGTCGTCAAACACCACCGGATGACGCCGGTAGGCGTGCTGGAGGCCGCGCAACCGGGCGGTCGTGAAACTCCGCTTGTCGACCGTGTGGGGACGACCGAACATGGAGGTGGTAAGGGTGTCCACCAGACTGGTCTTGCCACAGTTGGACTTGCCGAAGATGATCGCGAATGAGGGATAGCGAACCACATCGCTGTCCCGGAGGTGCGCCAGTGAACGGAGATCACAGATGAAGGGCGAGAAGTAAAGCCAAGCCATCAGCGTAAAGTAGTCACGCTGATGGGCTGGAACATCACCTTCGAACGCCCCCTCGTAGTTCCCGAAGAAGTCGAGGATAAGCCTGGCGTCGGTGCGGACCGACTGATTGTCCCACCGAAGAGAAAATTCCTCGCCGGACAGGAACGCCTTTCCGTTGATCCTGTCCAGAGAAAAGTAGCGACTGTCTGCTTCGTCGCTCGACTTGACCAGACGTATGCGGCTCAACTCTCGCTTGACGACCGGGGTGATCCGCTGTCGCCCGGATCGGAAATTGGGGATGGCCGCCGCCAGACGCGGCTTCAACACCGCCACCACCTTCTCGATCCGCTCCACCTGTACCGGCGCCGACACCTCCACCACCGCCGGCTCCGGAGGTTCGATGACAACTGTCGTGGAGCGATCGGACAGCACCGGGGCTTCGGTCACCTCGATCTCGGCTTGGACGATCCGGTCCTTGGGCAGAGATATCTCGTCGGCGCCCGAGTCCCGGATGGCCTCGAACATGCCGCTGTAGTGGCTCCATGCCGCCTGGTCGTTGTCGAAGACGACCAGCGTCTCGGGTTGGTTTCCCGAAAAAGCCCGTTCCGACAGATTGGCCGAACCCACTATTACCCGTGTGCTGTTCCCCGAAGAAAGGAGGTACAGCTTGGCATGGGCGACAAACCGGCGAAGGACCCAGAACCGGGCCTGTCCGGCGGCGATTTTCTCCAGGATGCGACGGTGGCGCTCGTCCTTCAAACCCATGATCGCCGCCCGGGTCTGTCCTGTCACCACCTTCTGGAAGGCGATGACCTCCAGGAAGTTCCCGAGAACGGCTTCGCTTCCGAAAACGCACTCGAAGCTCTCGAAGGAGAAATCGTCCAGCATCTTTATCACAGCCGCGCTGCTGGCGGAATAGGTCAGAACCCGCAGACTGTCGAATCCCTCGAACAGCGACCAATCGAACTTCTGCTCCTCCAAGAACCCCGCCCGGACCACCCGAAGTCCGGCGCCGTCGTCCAGTGAAAGCGTCTCCAACTGTGCTGTGGGGCGACTCAGGATCGAACCTCCTCTTCACCCAAGACACTACCGGGCCACATTCGGCAGATCGCCCGGCTACGGATCGCGGTGATGCGAAGAAAAAGACGTGGGCCTCTTTCCCGCCGCAACTTTCAGTCGCGGGCGGCCGTGGAGGGTCAGACCTCCCAGCATCACCACCCCGATGCCGACGATTTGCATCCAGGTCAGGCTCTCTCCCAACGCTACCCACGCCACCGCCGAGGACACCACCGGCTGGGCGGTGAGGACGGTCCCCACCGTGCCCGGGCCGGCGCTTCCCACCGAGGCGATCTCCAACAGGATCCCGACCGCGCTGGCTGCGGCGGCTATACCGAGCACCAACCACTTCGACAACGGCAGGTCGGTGGGTCCTATTCCGGAGAGGGGCAGAACCATCAGGGCCGCCGAGAGCCTGAACCACACCCCGACGGTCACCGGCGAGAGTGCCCTCAGGCGATCCACCAACAGCAGGTAACCCCCCATGCAGGCGGCCGAGCCGAACCCGGCGACGATCCCGATCGGGTCGGCTCGCTCCCATGTCCAGGTCTGTGTCGCCAGGGAAACACCCAGACAGACTATTCCCGCCGCGGCCCAGGCACGGCCAGGGACGGGGATTCCCTGCTTTATCTGCGTCCAGATGAGCACCGTGGGGACCATGACGAACGCAAACGTGGCCGAGGGACCGGGGCCGAGGCGCGACAGGCTCACGTAGTACATCACCGTCGCGGCCACAACGCACACACCCAATAGCAACAGGGTTCGCAGCTGACCCCGAGGGTGCAGGGCCTTCCTCCACCAACCGATGATGAGAAAGATCACGAAACCCGCCAGGTTCATCCGGAAGGTCAACTCCAGGGCGTTGTGGTGGGAGAAAAGGTCGAAGATCGCCACGGACACCACGGCGAACAGCACAGTGGAGACACCCGCCAAGACCAAGCCCCGCGCCGCGTGGGGACGAACGTAGGAGTCGGTCGGTTGGATGGACCCTGTGGCCTGGGCCGGAGCGTTGCTGGGATTTCTGATTGGTGGCACCTAGCCGGGGCGGGAACGACGCCTGTCTACCCGCCGGGGACCCGGCTTACACCTAGAGGCTATCGCCTAGGTGGGGAGTTCCGCGGTCCGGATCGGTAAACCCTGGGCGCCGTTGAGCATGGCGGTGAGGGGCGCCACTTCCTTCTCATAACCGGGACTGGCCAGCACCCCCAGCCGGTCGGCGGTGGGTGTGATGAAAAAGCCCTGGTCCTGGTCGGCTTCGAAGCGGTCGCGGTCCACGAACAGCCGCGGCTTGAGCACCGCCGGATCGCCCTCCTCGGGACAGAAGGTCAAACAGTTCCCACACTCGTTGCACAACTCGGCCAGGATGAAGTACTGCCACCGGTCGGTCAGCTCATCCTGAAGCTCGGGCACGGTGGCCAAGCGGATCACCGCGTCGTTGGGACACACCGTGACGCAGAAGTTGCAGGCCACGCACCCCCACATCTGCAGGACCTTGTCCACCGCCCGAGGTAGCTTCTCGTTCCCCGAGAGATGGTAGAAGCCGGTCTCCTTGCCCCCGCTCATCGCCATCACATGGGCTTCCACCGGCCCCCGGTAGCCACCGGCCCGCGCCGCCTCCCACTTGTGGTTATGCCAGGAGGCCAGGTCGGTGGCGCCCGCCTGGCGCATCTCCACTGCCAAGCGGTTGAGCATCGGCGCCAACCGCCCATAGCCGCCCGGCTTGAGCAGGTCCGAGCAGATCGTGACCGGGGCAACCCCCATCCCCAGGGTGTCGGATAGGTTCTCCTTGCTTACCCCCGCCGAAAAGCTCACCTGCACGTCGCCTCCGTGGCCCGCCAGGTTGAAGACCCCGGGCAAGGCGCATATCAACTCGTCCAAGAGCGTCGAGGTGATGACATGAAGCGGAGGCCCGGAGAGGTACATGGGGTCGTCGGGCATCCACCCCTTTTCGTTGCCCACCACCAGGGTGTTGCTGAGCTTGATTCCGAACCGACGGCCGTGGCGGCGGGCAAAATCCCGCAAGCCCTCGATCAACTCTATGCCCTGGTCGAACTGCAGGTCGTCCACGAAGGCCTGGGCCAAGAGCGGAATGTGCTCGTAGCCGAGGGTCTCGTGGAGGATCTCCTGCACCCTCCCGATTCCCAGCAGGGTGGGGTTGAGTTTGACGATCACATCGCACTCGTGACGGGTCATCAGATGCTTGGTGATCGCGTCGATCTCGTGCGGCGGGCAGCCGTGGAAGGTGGAGAGCGTCACCGTGTCGGCTATCCGTGAGGGAAAGTCGAGGTCCCGAAGATGGGCGAACGGCTCGGGAATCCGGGGCCGGAAAGAGTCGATCCGGTCCTTGGCGTTCTTCATCTCCATGATGAAGTCGGAGACCTTTTCGGTGGAGATCCCCTCCAGGTCATAGCCCACCGACATATCGAAGACGAACGGACCCGGATCGGGGCCCACCAACTCGGACACCGGCTCCCAGTTGTTGAGAATCCTGATCATCATCCAGGCCTTCACGTACTCGATCAGGGACTCTTCCACCCGCAGTTCCTGGCTCCACTCGATGTTGTAGCCGATGGTCTGCATGTCGATGCAGGGACGGGCTATCTCCAGGCGGTCCAGGACCTGGACGGTCTTCAGTTCAAAGAGCCGCGACCCTCCCAGCCAGGACAGCACAATGTTCTGGGTCATCTGGCTGTGGGGTCCGGCGGCCGGACCCACCGGGGATGCGCAGGGACGGCCCAGGAAGGAGAATCCCAGGTCGAGGTCGGACGGCCGTTTCCAAACCCTCGCAGAGGGCAAATCGAAGATCCGCTGCCGGGACTCCCATTCGTCGGCCACCCTCCCCAACAGCATGTCCAGGGGATAAGGAGTGAGGGGATCGGCGCCGGAGGACATTTCTTACAGCTCCCTTCTATCTACAGGCGGGCATGGAGAAGGGCCGCCTGTTCGGCGGCCTTGGCCCGCACCTCGTCGGGGTCGACCCGGGTGGACCGACCCTCCTTGAGAACAACTTCGCCTCCCACCTCCACCAGGAGGGGCCGCACGCCGGGAGTGAAGGCCAGGTGCCACGGGTCCATGGGATCATACGACCACACCACCCGGTCCTCCCGGGCCTCGGGGAACAGCTCCCAGCCGGCCTCCAACCACGACCAGGCTATCTCCGGAGAGGACGTCACATCCTCTTCCCTCATCCGAAGATATGCGGCCCGGAAGGCCCCCAGCATGTCGCCCCCGATGCCGTCGGTCCCCAGCGCCACGCGGTTGGGGAACCTGGTGGGTCGGGCATAACCCACCGCGTTGTTCATATTGGACTCGGGATTGTGGAGAATCACTCCCTTCAGATCCCTGTCCAGGTGAACACAGTGCCCCAGGAGCCAGTTGTCCCGGGACCGGGAGGCGAGACGCTTTCCGGCCTCGGGGTCCTCTATCCCCTCCGCCACGTGGATGTGCACCCCGACCCCCAGGTCGTCGGCCAGCCCGCACACCTCATCCAGGGTCTCATCGGAAAGGGTGAAGCAGGCGTGGGCGCCCACCCAGCCCTTTCCTCCCTCCGAGAGAAACCGACGGTTCTCCTCCAGGCCCCGGCGGGCGCCGTCCCGCCCGTGCCGGTCGGTGACCTCGTAGGCGCACGCCACCCTCACGCCCACGTCCGCGCAGGCGTCTGCAATCAATGACAGAGAACCTTCAATAGCGGAAGGGGAGGCATGGTGGTCCACGATTGCGGTGGTGCCCCGCTCAAGGGCCTCCAGGGCGCCCAGTTTGGCCGACCAGTAGATCATCTCCTCATCCAGGGCGACGTCCAGCCGCCACCAGATCTGATCAAGGATCTCACCGAAACTCCCCGGGACGCGGGGCGGGGCGGGCATGCCCCTGGCCAGGGCCGAGTAGAGATGATGATGAGCGCAGACCAACCCGGGGGTTTCCCGGCTCATGTCAGGGCCTTGATCCCAGAGGGTGGTGTTTGTTGAACGGCAACCGGTTACGCCAGACCCCATCCACTTGGTGCAGGGCGGCGGCCACTGCCCCGGCGGTGGGCACCAAACCGATCTCTCCCACCCCCTTGATACCGTAGGGAGAATCCGGCTGGGGCTCCTCCACCAGGATCACCTCCACCTCCGGCATGTCCTTGGCGCGGATGATCCCCAGGCTGCGCAGGGTCATGTTGGTGGGTCGGCTCTCGGAGTCACAGGGAAAGTCTTCCGAAAGGGCGTATCCAAGCCCCATGTGGATGGAGCCCTCGATCTGGCCCTCGCACAAAGCCGGGTTCACCGCCTTCCCGACATCATGGGCGGCCACCACCTTCTCTACCTTTCCGGTCTCCGAGTCGGCGATCACCAACTGGCTGGCGTAGCCGAAGGCTGAATGGATCACCGGGTTTTCAACATTCTCCGAAAGGCTGTTCGTCCAGTCCACCACCCACACCCCGTGATAGTCCACCCCCGGCTCGCACCCTCCCTCCAACGCCTTCCGGCAGGCGTCCGCCACCGACCCGGCCACCATGAGCGTCCCCCGCGAGCCGGTGGTCTGCCCGGCGCCCAGTTCCCGGGATGTGTCGACCATAACCTCTATCCGGTCGGGATCGATCCCCAGCTCCTCCACCGCCACCTGCAGGGCGACGGTGTGCACTCCCTGGCCCATCTCGGTCCAGCAGTGGCGGACTTCCACTGTCCCGTCGGGACGGAACCGCACCACCGAGCGGGATACCTCACGAAAGCCGTTGCCGAGCCCGGAGTTCTTCAACCCGAGCCCCACCCCAACGGCTTTTCCTTCTTCGATCGCACGGTCGTAATGGGGCTTTACCGCCTCCAGGCAACGCCGCGCTCCTCGCGATCCCTCATCCATGATCTGTCCCGGCCCCCAAACCACCCCCGGCTCGATCACGTTTCGAGCCCGCATCTCCCAGCCGCTGATACCGACCTTCTCCGCCAGGCGGTCCATCATTCCCTCCATGGCGAACTGGGCCTGGTTGGCCCCGAACCCGCGAAACGCGCCGCACACCGAATTGTTGGTGCGCACCGCAGCCGCCTCCACGTCTATGGCGCCCACCACGTATGGGCCGCTGGCGTGTCCGGCAGCCCTCTCCAGCACCTTCATCCCCACCGAGGCGTACGGCCCGGAGTCTCCCAGCATTCGCGCCTTGAGGGCAGTGAGCTTTCCCTCCGAGTCACAGCCCGCCCACAGCTCGATCCGGATGGGGTGGCGCTTGGGATGGATGTGCAGGGACTCCTCCCGGGTGAGGGTGCACTTCACCGACCTGCCCAACAGATGGGCGGCAAGAGCGGTCTGGGCCTGGTTTGCCATGTCTTCTTTTCCTCCGAACGCCCCTCCGTTGGAGACCAGTTCGACGGTAATCCGGGAGGGATCCATCCCCAGCACCGAGGCGATCTGGTTGCGGTCGTCCCACACTCCCTGGCCTCCCGAATAGACATGGAGGTCGCCGTTGGGGAAGGGGACCGCCACCGTCGACTCAGGTTCCAGGAAAGCGTGCTCCACCCGCTGGGTCTTGAAGGTCTCATGAATGGTGTGCGCCGAGCGGGAAAGCGCCTCCTCCACGTCTCCCCGCTTGTAGACAGAGAGCGACAGGAGGTTCCCGTCCAGCCCCCACACCGCGTCCTCCGACGCCAGGGCCTGCTCGGGATCGCTGATCGGCGTCAGAACCCGGTACTCGACCTCGATCATCCGGGCGGCTTCCCGGGCGGTCTGCACATCGGAGGCCACCACCATCGCCAAGACGTCTCCCGAATATGAGGTGCGGCCCCCCTCCGGGATGAACACCGGCCAGTCCTTGTGGATCAGCCCGACCCGGAGGTCGCCGGGGACGTCGGCGGCGGTTATCACCCGCACGACCCCGGGATGAGCCTCCGCCGGAGAGGTGTCGATCGCCAACACGTCCGCCCGTGAGTGGTCGGTAAGACGCACGGCGGCGTGCAGCATCATCGGTGACATCAGATCGTCTATGTAGGGACGGTCTCCCAAAGTCAGTTCCAGCGCTTCGTACTTGGCGCCGTCTTTCCCGACCCCGCCGGGGCGGGCGACAGTGGGAATCGGGTCCCCGGACGCCAGCAATTCGATGGCCTCCACGATCTTGGTGTAGCCGGTGCAGCGGCACAGATGGGCGCCCAGCCGGCCATTGATGGTCTTCCGGTCCAGCGACGACCCCTTCTGGTCGATGAGAGCCTTGGTCCGGATCACGATTCCCGGCGTGCAGAACCCGCACTGCAACGCGCCGGTGGCCGCGAAACCGCGAGCCATGCGGTCTCTCTCCACCGGATCGAGTCCCTCCACGGTTATGACTTCCTTGCCCTCCACCCTTGCGAGAGGAACCTGACAGCTGACCACGGCGCGGCCGGCCACCAGCACTGTGCAGCATCCGCACTGGCCGGAAGGAGCGCACCCGTCCTTAGGCGAGATGACCCCCAACTCCTCGCGCAGCGCAGCCAGCAGGTGGGGGTGGTCGCCCCGGACCGAGACGTCCTCGCCGTTGAGACGGAAGGCGATGGTCGGAGGCGCTTCGATAAGAGTCATGGTCTACTCCGGAGGGAGAATTGCCCCTTTAGTCTGGCTGATCAGGCGGTAGTGCTCCGGTATCCGGTAGAGATCGAATTTGAACACGGTGTCCTTGTAAAAGGAGCAGAAGTCCAGGTCTATGTTGGCCACTATCAACTCGTCACCCGTGGTGATGGTCTGAGCGACGATCTGCCCTGAAGGGGCGATGATCACGCTCTGGGCGATGTGATCTATTCCCTCCTCGATCCCCCCCTTGGCAACTCCCACCACCCAGCACCCGTTCTGGTAGGCGCCCGCCTGCATCACCACATGGTTGTGAAAGTTCTGCAGGGCATTCTGCTGTGGATCGGGAGCGTAGAAGGAAGGGGTGTTGTAGCCGATCATGATCAGTTCCACTCCCTGCAGCCCCATGACACGGTAGGTCTCCGACCACCGGCGGTCGTTGCAGATCGCCATGCCCATTATTCCCCCGAATGCCCGCCACACGCCGAATCCGTCGGGGCCCGGTTCGAAGTAGTACCGCTCGAGGTGCTGGAAAGGCCTCCATCCCTGCACTTCGGCATGTCCGGGAATGTGGACTTTCCGAAACTTGGCCACCACCGAGCCGTCCCTCTCCACCAGCATCTGGGTGTTGTAGCGGTGGGTCACACCATCGGGGTCGGTATGCAACTCTGCGTATCCGAGGCAGAAGCCGATGCCCAGGCGAGCCGCCTCATCGAAGAGAGGCCGGGTGTCGTCGGAGGGCATCTCCTCCTCGAAATAGGAAAGCATTTCCTCGGTGTCCTCGATGTGCCATCGTGGGAAGAAGGTGGTCAACGCCAACTCCGGATACACCAACAACTCCACTCCCCGTTCTGCGGCTTCCGCCAGCAGATTCAAAAGACGTTCCACAACGTCCTTGCGTGTGTCCCCCCGGGCGATGGGACCGAGCTGGGCTGCTCCCAGCTTTAAGTTGCGGCTCATGCCGTCTGACTGTACCATGTGCCTTTACAATTTGTCAAATGTGAAGCAGGCCTGTTTGTCCCATGAACTCTGAGCAGCCCCCACACCAGGAAATGTGCCGGCTGGAGTTTTTGGTCGAGCCATTCGAGGAGGGGAACCCCGGGCCCCATGTGCTCGGATCGCAGAAAATCCTGCAGAGCCATGGTCTGGAGATGACAATGGGGCCCTTCGGAAACACCGTGGACGGCGACTACGAGACGATAACTTCGGCGTTGCCAAGAGTGCTCAGATCAGCCTTCCAAAAGGGAGCTTCCCGGATCTCCATCACCCTGACCAAAAGCCTCGCCGATCCCTGGGCCGGCCCGGTCTCCGATGCGGTCGGTCACACCGCGAGCCCAGCCCACAGCTCCGATGCTGCCTCCGATGAACCGGCTGTGTGGAACCAGGCGATGATCGGATTGTCCCGTCCCGAAGACATCCATGGGGCGGTCGAGCGGATGGTTGCGGTCGTGGAGAGCCGGATGGGGGGACGGCTCGGAGACTTGCCCAGGGAGAAGAAGCAGGCGGCGGTCCGCATTCTCGACGAACAAGGGGTCTTCCTGATCCGCAAGTCGGTGGAGACCGTGGCCGAGGCCATGGGGGTCAGCCGAATTACCATTTACAACTATCTGAACGCTATTCGCGGCGATTAGGTCCCTATGGTGAAGAAACAGTGCAATACACCCTTGTCAACATGGCTGGTCCGCAGAACTCGTCCCGAGGCGTCACAAGGTAGAGCCGGATGAGCAGCCGGGAACCCTCGGAGGCCGCGGTGCGGCGTTCTCGGCTGGGTACCAACCTCCTGTCCTACAGCGTTCCTGTGCTGGCCGTGCTGGGGGCGTTTGCCATCGGAGCGATCATGCTGGCCGCGTTGGGCGCCAATCCCTTCACCGGCTTCTGGGCGATGGCCAAGGGCGCGTTCGGAAGCTCGGGCGCCCTGGTGGAGACCGCCCTGAAGTCGACTCCCCTCCTCCTCGTGGGAGTGGGGATCACCATCGCCTTCCGGGCAAATGTGATCAACATCGGAGGAGAAGGGCAGATGGTGGCCGGTGCGCTGGCCTCCACTATCACAGCCTTGGGCATGACGGATGTGCCGGCCTGGGCGGCGCTGCCCCTGGCGCTGGCGGCCGGAGTGGCGGGAGGCGCTGTCTGGGGCGCCATCCCCGGAGCCCTGAAAGCGTACTTCGGGGTCAACGAGATCCTGAGCACCATCATGCTCAACGTGGTGGCGGTCCAGGCTATGAACTGGCTGCTCCGAGACCCTCTCATCGATCCGATGGAGATTGAGCGGGGCACCCGGATCCCCCAGACCGCCCGGCTGCCCGAGAGCACCGACCTGCCGCTGTTCGTGGAAGGCGGACGACTTCACATAGGACCCGTCATCGCGGTGGCGGCAGCCGTCCTGGTCTATCTGCTGTTGTGGCGGACCACCTCCGGCTACCGACTGCGGGCCGTGGGACTCTCCGCCGACGCCGCCCGCTATGCGGGGATGTCGGTGGAGAGGAACGTGGTGTGGGCGCTGACCCTGAGCGGAGCGATGTCCGGGCTGGCGGGAGCCATCCTGGTGCTGGGCTCCGAGGGACACCGGATGGTGACCGACGGCAGCACCATCGGATTCACCGGGAGTGCGGGGTTCAACGGCATAGTGACCGCCCTCTTCGGTGGACTGCACCCCCTGTGGACAATTCCCTCATCGTTCCTGTTCGGAGGATTGCTGGTGGGCGCCATCGCCCTGCAGAGAGCGGCGCAGGTCCCCACCGCCCTGGTGCTGGCGCTCAACGGGCTGGTTGTCCTGTTCGTGGTAAGCCTGGACCGGTACCGCCGCCAACTGAAGGAGCGAGAGGAGCAGAGCGTCTCTTCGATAGCCACCGCGGTGTCCGAAGGCGACGAATCCGACTCGTCCCCATCCGGAGAGGATGACGACCATGGCTGACATCTTCAGCGCCACGGTTATCGTGGCCACTCTTTCGTCCGGGATCCGGTTGGCGGTCCCGCTGCTGTTGGCATCGCTGGGGGAGGCCTTCGGACAACGGAGCGGCGTCCTCAACCTGGGGGTGGACGGCATCATGCTTCTGGGCGCCTTCGGCGGCTACTTCACCACACTCAAGACCCAGAGTCCCTGGCTGGGATTGGCGGTCGGACTGGGAATCGGGCTGGTCCTGGGACTTCTCTCCTCGGTGATCAGCGTTTCTCTCCTGGCCGAGCAGGGAATCAGCGGGATAGGCGTCTACCTGTTCGGGCTGGGGATGAGCGACCTGCTGTTCCAGAAGCTGGTAGGAACCCCCCTGCCCGCCGCCTCCTTCCAGAAGGCTCCCATCCCCCTACTCTCGGAGATCCCGGTTGTAGGAGACCTGTTCTTCAATCACAGCATCCCCATCTACCTGGCGTTCCTGGCCATCCCGGTGTCCACCGTGATCATCAACCGGACCCGGTTCGGGATGAACATCCGCGCGGTGGGAGAAAACCCCGAGGCGGCCGACTCACAAGGCATCAGCGTGACGAGGGTTCGCTACGCGGCCGTGACCATCGGAGGAGTGCTTGCCGGTGCGGCCGGTGCGGTGCTGGCCATCGGGCTGGGTATCTTCCAGCAGAACCTCACCAACGCCCAAGGTTTCATCGCCATCGCCCTGGTCTATTTCGGCGCGTGGAGACCACTGGGAGTGATGGCCGGGTCACTGGTCTACGGGATGGTGTCGGCGGTGGTGCTGCTGCTCAAGACCAGGGGCATCATCCCGCTGGGCGCCTCCGACCTGGCCGCAATGATCCCGGCGGTGATAACGGTGCTGGCGCTGGTGGTGGCGGCCCGCCGATTCCGGGCGCCCACCGCCCTCACCAAGCCCTTCATCAGAGGCGGATGACATGAACGTTTCTTGTTCGACAACAGCCAACCCACTCAACCGAAGGAGAAGAACCAATGCATACCTATAGGAAACCGGGCTTTGCCCGGCTCTTGGCCGTCCTGGCGGTCCTGGCTCTGATAGCCACCGCTTGCGGAGACGACGCGGAGGAGCCGACAACCACTGAGGCTGCCGCTCCTCAGACGACCGCCGCCGAGGCGCCTGAAGAGGACATGCCCGAAGACGATATGCCCGAAGACGATATGCCTGAAGAGGACATGCCGATGGAGCCGTTGCGGATCGCGGTGGTTGCCCCGAGCGCTTCCAATGACCTGGCATTCACACAGAGCATCGTGGACGCGGTGAACGTGATAGCGGACGAGAACCCCGGCACCGAGGTGGCCATCACCGACGGAACCTTCATAGTGGAGGACGCCGCCGCGGCCATCCGCGGGTACGCCGAGGAAGGCTACGACCTGGTGATCGCCCACGGTTCCCAATACGGGGGATCGCTGCAGGAGATCGCCGGGGACTTCCCCGACACCGCCTTCGCGTGGGGAACCTCCGCCGACACGCTGGGTCAGCCCAACGTCTCCGCCTACAACGCCGCCTCCGACCAGGGCGGCTTCGTGATGGGAGTCGTGGCCGCGGCCCTATCCCAGTCCGGTGTCATCGGAGTGGTCGGTCCCATCGAGGTGGGCGACGCCAAGCTCTACGTGGACGGGTTCCACAACGGCGCGCTCACCGGCGGGGCGAGCACCGTGAACATCAACTACATCGGCTCGTTCAGTGACGTGGCGTTGGCGTCCGAAGCAGCCCAGGCCCACATCGCGGCCGGCGCCGACGTGTTGACCGGATCCGCCCAGATGGTGGTCGGAGCGGTCGGAGTCGCCCAGGCCAACGGCGTCTTCTGGTTCGGCACCCAGGCCAACCAGACCGCCCTGGCGCCCGACCTGGTGGTTGCCTCCCAGGTGTACAAGTGGGAAGTCGTGCTGCGACAGATCATCGCCGACATCTCCGCCGGTTCACTGGGCGGCAAGGCCTACGAGATCGACCTCGCCAACGGCGGACTGGTGGTCGAGTTCAACGACGGATTCGACCTCCCCGCCGAGGTGAGAGCCGGCGCTGACACCGTCATCTCGGGAATCGTCAATGGCGCCATCAACACCATGGAAGCCATGGCGGCGCCGCCCGAGCCGATGGAGCCGTTGCGGATCGCGGTGGTTGCCCCGAGCGCTTCCAATGACCTGGCATTCACACAGAGCATCGTGGACGCGGTGAACGTGATAGCGGACGAGAACCCCGGCACCGAGGTGGCCATCACCGACGGAACCTTCATAGTGGAGGACGCCGCCGCGGCCATCCGCGGGTACGCCGAGGAAGGCTACGACCTGGTGATCGCCCACGGTTCCCAATACGGGGGATCGCTGCAGGAGATCGCCGGGGACTTCCCCGACACCGCCTTCGCGTGGGGAACCTCCGCCGACACGCTGGGTCAGCCCAACGTCTCCGCCTACAACGCCGCCTCCGACCAGGGCGGCTTCGTGATGGGAGTCGTGGCCGCGGCCCTATCCCAGTCCGGTGTCATCGGAGTGGTCGGTCCCATCGAGGTGGGCGACGCCAAGCTCTACGTGGACGGGTTCCACAACGGCGCGCTCACCGGCGGGGCGAGCACCGTGAACATCAACTACATCGGCTCGTTCAGTGACGTGGCGTTGGCGTCCGAAGCAGCCCAGGCCCACATCGCGGCCGGCGCCGACGTGTTGACCGGATCCGCCCAGATGGTGGTCGGAGCGGTCGGAGTCGCCCAGGCCAACGGCGTCTTCTGGTTCGGCACCCAGGCCAACCAGACCGCCCTGGCGCCCGACCTGGTGGTTGCCTCCCAGGTGTACAAGTGGGAAGTCGTGCTGCGACAGATCATCGCCGACATCTCCGCCGGTTCACTGGGCGGCAAGGCCTACGAGATCGACCTCGCCAACGGCGGACTGGTCTTGGAGCCGAACCCGGCATTCGACATACCTCCGGAGATGTTCGCCGGGATCAACCAGGTGGTTCAGGGAATCATCGCGGGCACCATCGACACCGGCGCCAACTAACCCGGACAAGAAGAGGACCAGCAGGGTGACGAAACGATGACGCAACTCCTGGAGATGCGGGGAATCGTCAAGCGCTTCCCCGGCGTGCTCGCCAATGATCGAGTCGACTTCGATCTGCGCGCCGGGGAGGTGCACACCCTGTTGGGAGAGAACGGCGCCGGCAAAAGCACCCTCATGAAGATCCTCTACGGGCTCTACCAGCCCGACGAGGGCCAACTCCTCATCGAGGGGGAGCCGACCCGGATCACCAGCCCGACCGACGCCATAAGCCACGGGATCGGGATGGTGCATCAGCACTTCATGCTGGTGCCCTCCCTCACGGTCACCGAGAACGTGGCGATGGGCACCCTCTCCAAGAGGGGGCGCATGAATCTGCGGCAGGTCTCGGACCGCATCCGGGAGTTGTCGGAGTCCCACGGGTTGGCGGTGGACCCGGACGCCTACATCTGGCAGCTCTCTGTGGGAGAACGCCAGCGTGTCGAGATCATCAAAGCGCTGTACCGCGACGTCAAACTGCTGGTGCTGGACGAGCCCACCGCGGTGCTCACCCCCGGCGAGGTGGATCATCTCTTCAAGATCCTCCGGGGGATGGCCGAGGCCGGCCGAGGCCTGGTGTTCATCTCCCACAAGCTCCACGAGGTGCTGGCCCTCAGCGATCGGATTACCGTCCTTCGCCATGGACGGGTGATGGGAGAAGTAGAGGCGCAGGACGCCACCCGGGAGATGCTGGCCTCCATGATGGTGGGACGTCCGGTGCGGCTCGCCCCCGACAAACCGCCCACCGAAACGGGAAGGGCCAGGCTGACCGTACGCAATCTGAATGTGATGGGCGATCGAGGCTTGCCGGCGCTGGTTGATCTGAGCCTGACTGTCCGTGAGGGAGAGATCCTGGGGATCGCCGGAGTCTCAGGCAACGGCCAGCGGGAGTTGGCCGAGACCATCGCCGGTCTTCGGAAGCCCGAGTCGGGCGCCATCGCAGTCGATGACGATGACGTAACCGGTCGGAAGCCCTCGGCCGTTCGGGCAGCCGGATTGGCCTATGTACCCGAGGAACGGCAGCGGGACGGCGCTATCGGGGCTTTCTCGGTCTCCGAAAACATGATCCTCGTGAACCATCGCCACCCTCCGATGAGCCGCCGGGGGTTTCTGCGCAATGGCGAAATCCGCCAACGCAGCCGGCAACTGGTGGACGAATTCTCGGTAGCCACCCCGGGACTGGACGTTCCGGCCTCGAATCTCTCGGGCGGCAACCTGCAGAAGCTGATCCTGGCCAGAGAACTTTCCGGGTCCCCATCAGTGCTGTTGGCTTCCCAGCCAACCCGGGGGGTGGACATCGGCGCCGCCGAGTACATCCACGATCGGCTCATCGAACAGAGAGGTTCGGGGTCGGTGGCCATTCTGCTCATCTCAGAGGACCTGGACGAGATACTGGGTTTGGCCGACCGGATCGCGGTCATCTACGAGGGGCGCATCGTGGGGGAGGTGAATGCCGAGGACGCCGACCGGCAGGGAATCGGCCTTATGATGGCCGGGGTGTCCCGCGAAGACGCGTGATCGCCGGGGCCCGATCATGATTGACAGAAGCAAAGGAGAGATTGCATGTCCAGCCAAGTGGTAAAGGCCGCACTGGTCCAGTCGGAGTGGACCGGCGACCAGGAGTCCATGGTGGAGAAAAACATCTCCTATGCCCGGGACGCCGCCGAACAGGGCGCCCAGGTGCTCTGCTTTCAAGAGATCTTCAACAGCCCCTATTTCTGCACCGTTCAGGACGCCGACAATTACTCCTGGGCAGAGCCGATACCCGACGGACCGACCATCCAGCGCATGATGTCCGTTGCCAAAGAGACCGGGATGGTAATGGTGGTCCCTATCTATGAGGTGGTGGACGAGGGCACCTTCTTCAACGCCGCGGCGGTGATCGACGCCGACGGAACCTACCTGGGAAAGTACCGGAAAACCCATATTCCCCAGGTGCAGGGATTCTGGGAGAAGTTCTACTTCCGGCCCGGCAATCTGGGATACCCGGTCTTCGACACCGCGGTGGGGAGGATCGGGGTGTACATCTGCTACGACCGCCACTTCCCGGAGGGGTGGAGAGTGCTGGGCCTGAAAGGCGCCCGGATAGTGTTCAACCCGTCCGCCACCACCCGGGGCCACTCCAAGCACCTCTGGCAGCTGGAGCAGCCGGCCGCGGCGGTCGCCAACGAGTACTTCGTCGGCGCCATCAACCGGGTGGGCGCCGAAGGACTCGAGGGCACTGACTACTACGGATCCTCATACTTCGCCGATCCCCGCGGGGAGATCGTGGGTGAGACCGCCTCGGACACCGAGGACGAGGTGGTGGTGCGACAGCTGGATCTGGGCATGGTGGAAGAGGTCCGCCGCTACTGGGCCTTCTACCGCGACCGTCGGCCCGAAGTTTACGAAGAGGTGGCGGCCGTCTAATCAACCAGAGGGTTCTCGGAAAGCCCCCGACTTTTGCGGAAACCTACGGAATCATCCTCCCGCCGTCGATGACCAGCGGCAACCCTGTGACGAAGCTCGACTCGTCACTCGACAGGAACAGGATGGCGTGTGCGACGTCGCGGGGAGTTCCAAGCCGTCCCATGGGTGTGACGTCGAACCAGGACTGCCGCATGGCTTCCGGATCTTCGGCCCTGGATAGGTTCCGTTCGTTCATGGGCGTGTCGATGACGCCCGGACACACCGCGTTGACCCGGATCCCGTAGGGCGCTCCCTCCATTGCCATCCCTCGCGCCAACGCCATCATCCCGGCCTTCGACGCCCCGTAGGCGGTGGTGCCGCCCGCCGCAATGAAGTTCGCCACCGAAGAGTTCATCACGATCACGCCGCTCCGCCGCTCCTTCATGGCAGGGACCACCCGCCGGGACATCAAGAACGCCGACGTCAGGTTGATGCGAAGGATCCGGTCCCACTCGGCAAGGCTCGTGTCCTCCACCAGTTTCTTCAGTTCGACGCCCGCGTTGTTCACCAGGACATCCACCGGTCCGAAGCTGCGCTCGGCGGTCCCCACCACCTCCTCCGCGCCCTCTTCGGTCGAGACGTCTGCAACCACCGCAACGGCCTCGGCTCCGGTCTCCCGGATGGCGGCGGCCGCCCGTTCCGCCGCTTCGCCGGCCAGATCGGCAAGCACCACGCGGGCCCCTTCCTCCGCGAACAGTTCGGCCGTAGCCCGGCCGATCCCCGCCGCGGCGCCGGTAACCACCGCCACCTTGCCTTCCAGCCTTTTGTGCATCGTCATGGCCCTCCGTCTTTCGTCGAGTGGGCTACCGGGGTCGCGATGGCCGTACGCCGGAGATCAGACTGGGACGCCAACCGCTACTCGGTCTTCATCCACACCGTCCGCTGGGGGAAGGGGATCT
>VXSV01000073.1 GCA_009837815.1 Acidimicrobiia bacterium | reverse complement strand
CTTCCGGGCCCACCCCCGCCTCCACCGCGCCGTGATTCTGGGAAGGTTCAGCCCAGCAGGGAGCAGGGCCGGAGCCTTGAGTCGTCAGACCGGATGATCCCTTGCGCGACCCGTGTGACGCCCAACGGGTCGGTTCGGTGCTTGGCTCCTATCGCTATGGGACTTCCCTGCGACAAAACTTCGATTTTCCGGCAGGGTTTTTTGCCAACCTGCCACAAAATTCCACGCCATGCGTCGACACGTCGTTGACAGTGGCTGAGCCGCCAATCACACAGCGGGCAGCAGGTCGGGGGGATGGCGCTCGTGCCAGTCGGTTAGCGACTGGTAGGCGCGGGCCGCCGCCAGTATGGCGTTCTCCCCATAGGCCCTGCCCATGAACTTGATGCCGGTGGGCAGACCTTCTTCGGAGAAGCCGCTCGGCACGGAAACGGCGGGGAGCCCGGCCACGTTGCCGAGCGACATCATCGTGTCCTTTCCGCCGTGCAGGGTGGCGCTGCGAAACCCCTGGTCGACCGGCGTGGCGACGCCGGACCGGGTGGGCGCCACCAACGCGTCGAAGGGGGACATCACCTCCTCGGCGTTCTCCGCCACCAGCCTTCTCAGGCGCAACGCGTTGATATAGTCCTTGGCCAGCACCGTCACCCGGGGATAGGCGCCGAACCGGTCTTCGGGGGCGGTCATGTCCGCCAGCTTCCCACTGTCCACAATATCCTCGAAGGCGCTCGCCGCCTCGGCGAAGAGGATCACCTGGAGGATCTCGTCGTGCGGCAAGTCGGAAAACCTCATCTCCTCGATGTCCGCCACCCTGTCCAACACCCCAAGTGCCCGCTCGAAGTTGGTGCGGGTCGGCTCGTCCACATGGTCCGTCACGTTCTCCAACACCCCGAACCGGAACCGGCGCGACCCGACGTCGGAGTCGTCGTAGACGAAGCTGCGACGGGTGGTGGTCGGATCCTTCGGATCCCGCCCGGAGATGGCTTCCAACACCAGACCGCAGTCGTCCGCGGTGAGGCACATCGGCCCCAGCTTGTCCAGGGTCCAGGAGAGCGCCATGGCCCCGTAACGGCTCACCCGCCCGTAGGTGGGACGCAAGCCCGCAACCCCGCAATTGCTGGAGGGCGACATGATGGATCCGCCCGTCTCGGAGCCGATCGCAAACGGGACCAGGCCCGCCCCGGTCGCCGCGCCGGACCCGGTGGACGATCCGCCGCTCCACCGTCTCTTGTCCCAAGGGGTGATCCCCGGACCGGTGAAGGAGGCGTTGGGCTGCCAATACCCGCCGCCTCCGGCCAACTCCACCATGGCCAACTTGGCGGCAAGCACGGCGCCCGCCGCCCCCAGCCTCTCCACCACCGTGGCGTCGTAGTTGAAGACCTGTTCGCGAAATGGGGCCGCGCCCCAGGTGGTCGGGATGCCGTCCTTGGTGGCCAGGAGGTCCTTGACCCCGTAGGGAATGCCATGCAGAGGGCCCCTGTACCGGCCCGATGAGATCTCCTCCTCGGCGCGTCTCGCCTCCCGGAGCGCCCTGTCGCGGGTCACTGTCACCACCGCGTTGTATTCGGGTCCCAGCCTCTCCAAACGGTTGAGGAAGACCTCGGCCAAGTCTGTCGGCGACACCTCCCTGGCCCGCACCAGGCCGCCCAGTTGGCGGATGCTCTTGAAGACCAGGCTGTCGGACAAGACGTCAGTCCTCTTCCCGGTAGGGCGAGAACACCGAGAACGGCTCGTCGCCGTTCTCCAGTCTGACGGCGCTCACCGCCTGCGACGCCCGTACTATGGCTTCAACGCCCGTCCGCACCCCTTCCAGTTGCTTTTTGTCCAAACGGTCGCCGTAGAGGCGCTTGACGGTGTTGAATCTCTCCTCCACTTCCCGTTTGGTTGCTTCGTCGTTCAAGATTGCGCTCCGCTTCTCCCCTGCTCTTGTTCCTGATCCCGATTCGGCTCCCGCCCAAGCCTCAACCGTCATTCACAATAGCAAGCGACCGACCTGGTGAACACCCACGGGCCGTTTGTCTTCAGTCGGTGAAGTAGGGCAGGGTGATCCTGGCGCCGAACCCCACTCGCAGGTACCATGCCCAGAAAGGGCCGGAAACCGAGAGAACGCACAGGGAGAAGCCGTGGGAAAGGCGCAGACAGTTATCCGGGCCAAGGTCCTCTTGGACGGCACGGGGGCTCCGCCCGTCCCTAACGCGGTGGTGGTCGTGGAAGGGTCCCGTATCTTGGCCGCGGGCCCCGAGGAGGCCGTCGCAGCGCCACGGGGACCCGACGTCCGGGAACTGGACTATCCCGATGCTTACCTCCTGCCGGGTCTCATCGACGCCCACACCCACCTCATGTTCGGCGCCGGGGAGGCCACCTACGAGGAAGTCATAGAGCGGGACACCGACGAGATCATGCTGCTGCGCGCCGCCCGCAACGCTCACATCCACCTCAACGTCGGGGTCACGACCCTTAGGGACTGCGGAGCTCGCAACCAGGTCACATTCGACCTGCGACGTGGAGTCGACCAGGGCCTGTCCCTGGCGCCCCGACTGCTCCTCAGCGGCCGCCCGGTTACGGTCACCGGGGGCCACTTCTGGTGGTGCAACGGAGAAGCCGACGGAGTGCAGGGCGTGCGGAAGGCGGTGCGCAGGCTGGTCGAAGACGGCGCCGACTTCATCAAGATCATGGCCTCGGGAGGCGGCACGGCGGGCACCGACAACCGCCGGCCCTCCTTCAGCGTCGAGGAGCTGCGGGCGATAGTGGACGAGGCTCACAATCAGGGTGTTCCCACCACCGCCCACTGCATCGCCACCCAGAGCATCGCCAACGCCCTGGACGCAGGCGTCGATTCCATCGAGCACGCCACCTTCATAGAGCCGGACGGCTCCTACCGTTTCAACCCGCACATCGCCGAACGCATCGCCGACCAGGGCGTCCGGGTCAGCCCCACCGTCCAGACCGGCTACCGCCGCCGGGAGAAGCTTCTGGCCATGCGAGAGGAAGGCCATGCCCTGACCCCCATGGACAAGAGCCGCTTGGAGGATCTTCAGATCAAGTGCGAGCGGCAGGTGGAATTCCTCGGGAGGCTCTGGTCGGAGTGGGGGATCACCATCGTGGCGGGCACCGACGCCATCTCGAGCTTCGGCGACTACTGCCTGGGTCTGGAACTCCAGGTAGAGGCGGGGATGAGCACCGCGGAGGTGATAAGGTCCGCCACCGGGGTGGCCGCCCAGGCGGTGGGCCTCGACCATCTGGTGGGGACATTGGAGCCGGGCAAGGAGGCAGACCTGATCGTGGTGGACCAGGACCCCCTGGCGGACATCCGTGCCCTGCGATCCATGCGGATGGTCATGCAGCGGGGAGGGATCGTCCCACCACCACCTGCTATGAGCTAGGGGATTTCGAGCACCGGCTCCCCAAGCACATCGAAGTTCGGTTCGGCGCCCAGCCCCGGCCGGTCGGCAGCTTTCATCCTGCCCGACTCTCTTCGGGGAGCGCCTGAGGCGGTGGACACAGTGACATAGGAGTTGAAGTCGGTGCCGGCCAGGGTGAACTCCTCGGGCGTCGACTGGGCCAGGTGAGCGATGGCGGCGGTGGTAATGTCGGAGCCCCACGGGTCCTCGATGATCATCGGGATTCCCGACGCCACACAGACGTCGCGCATCAACCGGGCCTTGGTCAGTCCACCCACCTTCGAGATCTTGAGATTGATCACATCCATGGCGTCCTCAGAGAGGCCTCGCAGGAGAGTGTCGAGACCGTCTATGGTCTCATCCAGCACGAAGGGCCGGGACGTGCGCCTGCGAACCGAAAGGCACTCGGCAAAGGTGGTGCAGGGTTGCTCGATGTACACGTCCAAGTCTCCTACAGCGCTGACCACCCTGGCAGCCTCGTGGCGGGTCCACCCCGTGTTGGCGTCAGCCACCAGCACATCGTCGTCACCAAGGACACGGCGGGCCGCATGGATGCGGGCGATGTCGTCGTTCGGATCTCCCCCCACCTTCAACTGGAAGACCTTGTACCCCTCCGCACGGTACTTGGCCACGTTGGCCGCCATCTCATCGGGCGGCAGTTGGGATATGGCGCGGTATAGGGCCACATCCTCTTGGGCGCCTCCGCCCAGGAGCGTGTACACCGGCAGACCCGTGGACTTGCCCAGAATGTCCCAGCAGGCAATGTCGAGCGGGGCCTTGGCATGCGGATGGCCGAGCAGGGATGCGTCCATGATCCGGTTGATCCCATTGACGTCCCGGGGGTCTTTCCCGATCAGATGCGGCGCCAGCTCCGCCAAAGCCGCCCGCACCCCCAGGGCGTGAGCAGGCAGGTAGGCAGGGCCCAGCGGGCAGCTTTCCGCGTATCCTGAGATCCCGGCGTCGGTCTCGATCTCGACCACGGTGTCATCGAACACCTCCACGAAGCGGCCGTCGGACCATGTGTAGCGACCCTCGACCAGGGGAAGTTCAACCCGCCATGCCCGAACTGCCGTGATCTTCATAGGTATCTCCTCAAAGACGACAACGCCTACGATCCCCAAAACTACTCCCCCAATCACCAAAGGCGCCTCTCGCCGCCGCCCCTCGCACCGGGGTTGATCGCCGCGTTCGATAGGGCGACGCCTGCGGCGATTACCACTCCTATTCTTCGAGGCTTGTGCGGCGATCAATGTTCGGAATCAGCCAGGCCCGCCACCACCTCGTTCTGAAATGACACCCGAGGGCTTCGTTGTGCTGGGGATCCTGATCGGGATCGTGGCTTTGTTCGTCTCGGAGAAATACCCCTTGGACATAGTGGCCATGCTGGGTCTCGGAGTGCTGCTGGTTCTCGGCCTGGTAACGCTGCAGGAGGGATTCTCGGGGTTCAGCAACCCGGCCACACTAACGGTGGCCGCCATGTTCATCCTCAGCGCCGGGCTGCAGAGGACAGGCGCCACCACGACGGTGGGCCGGCTGATGGTGCGCTTCAGCCGCAATCACTTCACCGCGCTGGTGGTGATCATGGTGACGGTCACCGTCATGTCGGCCTTTGTCAACAACACCGCGGCGGTGGCCGTTTTCATTCCCCTGGTCACCATCCTGGCCGGCCGGCGGAAGCTGTCGGCCTCGAAACTGCTGATACCCCTTTCCTACGCCTCCCAGTTCGGCGGGGTCTGCACTCTCATCGGGACCTCCACCAACCTCTTGGTCAGTTCCATCTCCGAAGAGGCCGGCTACGGAGCGTTCACCATGTTCGAGTTCAGTCGCATGGGCCTGGTCCTGTTCGCGGCCGGGGTGGCCTTTTTTCTGCTATTCGGACGATGGCTACTGCCCGACCGCCGGACACCGGAACTCGCCGCCGCCTACCAACTGGGTCAGTACATAACGGAACTGAGGGTGGGACGGGGTTCTCCCCTAGTGGGGAAGTCTGTCCTGGAAAGCAGGCTCGGGGAGGACCACGACATCACGGTCCTACGGGTTCTCAACACCGGAGAGGACGGCTGGGCGCCGTTGCGGCGGACCCTCCAACCCGAAGACGTCCTGTTGGTACGCGGTTCCCTGACCGACCTGATCCGTCTCCGGGGAACCATGGGCCTGCGAATCAACGCCGACTTCAAACTCCGCGACGAGACCCTGCAGACCGAGGACCTGCGCCTCGTCCAGGCGTTGGTGGCGCCCGATTCGAGGCTCATCGGCCACACCCTCAAGGAGGTGGACTTCCGCAATCGCTACCGGGCGCTGGTGCTGGGCATCCGACGCCGGGGCGAAACGACCAACAAGAAGCTCAGCGCGGTCAAGCTCGGCCTGGGGGACGCCCTGTTGGTGCAGACCCACGAAGCCGAGATACGGGACCTGCGGAGCGGCGACGACCTCATCATCCTCAACGAGGTGCCGGGCAGCCTCCTTCGCCACAAGGCGCCCCTGGCCATCGGGATCCTGGTGGCGGTCGTGGGGCTGGCCGCCTTCGACGTGGTCCCGATCCTGGTGGCCGCCCTGCTCGGCAGCGTGGCCCTGGTGATGACCCGGGTGCTGCGGCCCGAGGACGTGTACCGGGCGATCAACTGGCAGGTGATCTTCCTCCTGGCTGGGGTGCTTCCCCTGGGCGTGGCCATGCACACCAGCGGAGCGGCGGGGTGGCTCGCCGAGCAGACGGTGGCGTTGGTGGGAGACATGGGCCCGGTGGCCGTCCTGGCGGCCTTCTACCTGCTGACCGCCATCATGACCGAAACCATGAGCAACGCCGCGGCGGCGGTGCTGCTGGCGCCGATAGCTATCTCCACCGCCGAGCAACTCGGCGTCGACCCCCGGCCGTTCCTGATGGCCATAACGTTCGCCGCCTCCACCGGGTTCTCCACCCCGGTCGGGTACCAGACCAACACCATGATCTACATCCCGGGGGGCTACAGGTACACCGACTTCCTGCGGGCCGGGATGCCCCTCAACCTTATTTTCTGCATCCTGTCGGTCATCTTCATTCCCCGCTTCTGGGCGTTCTGAGAAGTCGCGCCCTTCGTTCCCCCGACCCGCGGTCCGGACGACCGCCCCGGGCCGGCCGTCAACCGGAGTTCGGTTCAAACCCCTCCGAGTCCCCGTCCCTGTGAGCCACTGGAGCATGGTAGTGATTATCATTATTGTTCAACGACCCTTGGGGATCCAGCGTGAAGGCATGGAGAATGGCAGCCGGCTTCTACCTGGTGGTGATGGCCGGGTGGGTGATAGTCCACTTCTTCGGACACACTTTCGGCGAGGACCACCCCGAGGAGCCCACCACCGGGACAGACGAGCGATTCGCAACGCTTGATGCCTTTATGGCCCTGGCGTTTCTGTTGACGTCGATCACCGCCTACCAAGCCGTCAGGCGGGCAGCCAAACAGTCGCCACCTGCTCCAGGTTGGTTTGTGTCCAACCTGTTCTTCTACCTCACCGTTTTGGTGGCCATCCCTTTCTTCGCCAACTGGTTCGCCTCCATGGGGCACACCGACGACGGTCTGTTGTGGATCTATGTGGAGACCGCTGGGCCGGTGACCTGGGGAATCCAGGCTGTCCGGCTGTGGCGCAGCGCCGGGAGGGCCGGAAGAGTAACCGCCTGACCGACCGGGCCGGGGGTCGGTCCTGTCAGTTCACCAGCGTCGGCAACTTGGGCGTCACAGCGTGTCGAACCCCGGCCACCCGGGGATGGCGGCCGCCTGGCGAATCCACGTCTCCAACTGAGCTTCGTTGAACTCCCCCTCGCCGATGTTGACCCAGCGAGCGTCAGGGTCCTTCCCCGACAATGGCGGCATGGGGTCCAACGACGCGCCCCGGAGGAAGGTCACCTTCACATGACGGGTGAAGACATGGCAGTTGAGGAACCACCCCTGTCCCTCGACGCCATAGAAGGGAGAGTTCCACCTCACCGCCTTGCGAACAACGGGAACAGTGCTCTCGATCAGGGCATCGAGGCGACGGCCCACCTCGCTCTTCCACCCCGGCATGGCCGCGATGTAGGCCTGGACGGGAGTGTCGCCGTCGGCCTTTTTGATCTGAGGGTTGCCGCCCGACAGCAGAACCGGGCGGGTCGGACCGGTGGTGTTGTAGTCCACCGCCTGTCGCACCAGGGCCCCAAAGGCGGCGGCGTCTATCGTGTCTCCCTCGAAGAGGTCTATCGCCCGTCGGGTGCTCCCGTCCAAGCCGGTGTTGAAGAGCCGCTTCGGATCAGCGAGTTCGGCGCCGTGGGCGAATGTGATCCTGACCTTGTCCTTGTGGGCGTTGGCGACGGCCACCACCCCGCCTCGCGACCATGTGGGCGTACCCATCCACTTCCACTCTTCCACCAATTCCGGATCGGCGGTGAGGATCATCCTGCGGATCTCGCTCAGCTTCTCACCTCGCCAGTCACCCAACTCGGCGATTCTCTCATCGATCTTCCTGGATGCGCTTTCGCCGCTCATCCCCCGGCATCGTAACCTGCCGCTCCACATTCGGTTGAACACTTCTGTTCAGGCTCCCGCGGATGTGGTCTGGTCCAGGGTGACCGCGGTGGTCTGGATGGACTTTCCCGATTCGAGTGGTCATGTGGAGGCTGTTCCGGAGGACGATGCGCCGGGGAGTCCTCCGGCAAGGACTTTGGAGTGGCAACCGGGAGAGGCTGTGGCGGCGCTTCTTCATTCGCCAATCGCTCTTCCTGTGGACGATGCAGACCGATTGGCGGCGGCGTTGGGCAATCCTGCGCACGCTCATCTGGACTTGGTGCACCTGCGTTCGCCGAGAACAGCACACCAATGGCTCCTGACGCTTTAGGCGATGGTGAGTGTCTGATCCCCCGCTGACCTCATGTGTAAGGTGGGATCATTCATGACGGAAACGAAGCTCGGCGGATGGTCTTTGTTGCTCGGGAACTTGGCGGTGGGGGTTGGCTATGCGCTCTCTCCGGGCCGCGGCGCGGTGGACACCGTTCCCAGCACCAGCCTCACCGACCTCACGCTGGCCATGGCCCGCAACCAGGGTCTGTCCTACACCGTGCCGGTTGTGATCCTCATCGGCGGCCTGTTCATGCTCCAGGGTCTCCTGACCCTGCGGCGGCATGCCAGCCCTGTGGCGCAACTCGGCCTAATGGGGATGGTGATCGGGCTGGTCCTGCAGATGGTGATGCGGGGCCTCGACTACATGATCACCGGTCTGGGAGTGGCGGCCTTGGACGCCCAAGGGACCCGGTCGGAGGAATGGCTCCAATCGGCCCACGAGATGCAGCGGCTTGTGTTCGGGCTGCAATTCACTTCCATAGTGGTCGGCTTCACCGGGGCGGCGCTCCTGGCGCTGGGGCTGGCCCTCCGGCCTGAGCCCTTACGCATCCCCCCTGCGCTGAACGGCGTCGTCGCAGCGCTGGCCGTGGGGGCGCTGGGGCTGTTCATCGCCGCATGGCACTCCAACGCATTGGAGTTGGCGCTGGCGCCCGCTTTTGCGGCGATGTCGATTGGCGGGATCGGCTACATGGGTCTGCTGGGGTGGAAACTGATCAAAGCGGGCCAAGACATGTAGCCATGGACGATCATGAGGCCACAACCGTTCGACTTCGAAAGTCTCAAAGAGTGCGAAGGGGCCACGGGGGGATAATGAGCTGACCATGTCGGAACTGTGGTACGTCCTCAACCATTGGGTCGCCATCGCCAGGAACCGCAAGAGGGAAAGAGAGCAGGACAAATCGAAGACCCACCAGAGATGAACAGTGGGGTTGACTGCGTGGCGGTGATCACCGGCGGCACCAGTGGGATCGGATTGAAAACCGCCGAATTGCTGCTGGAAAGCCGCCTGGATGCGTCCTGCGCGCTGGTCGATGTGAACGAAGGCCAGTCGGGAGACTTGATCGAACGCTTCGGCCGACACCGGGTCCGTTTCGTGCAGTCCGATGTAACCGATCCGGCCGCAGAAAACGCCGCGGTGGCGGAGATCGAGAACTGGAACCGGCCCATCAAAATGCTGGTCACCTGCGCGGGTATCCACATCGTCGGGGACAGCTTCGAGTATCCAAGCGAGCATTGGCGGGAGGTACTGAAGGTCCACGTCAACGGGACCTTCTTTTGGTGCCAGGCCGCCGGTCGGGCAATGAGGGAGGCGGGCGGCGGGGCCATAGTGACCGTGGGATCCATCGCCCAGGACTTCGGGTTTCCCCGCCGGGCCGCCTACACCACGTCGAAGGCGGGGATCGCAGGCTTGACCAGGGTGCTGGCCGTGGAGTGGGCGTCGGCGGGGATCAGGGTCAACCAGGTCATCCCCGGAATGGTGCAGACCCCTATGTTGCAGAGGACCGCCGCCCAGGGAGTGTTGGACCTCGAGGCCGTCGCCGAAGAATACCCTCTGGGACGCATCGGGACCACCGGAGACCTGGCCGCGGCCATCGTCTTCTTGCTGTCGGAGCAAGCAAGCTTCATCACCGGGGAACTAATGCACGTGGACGGGGGCTTCCGGGCCCAGCGCCTTGCGTGAACGAGCGCATTCCAGGAACGCGCCGCTAAGCCGCCTCGAGGAGGAACCCACAAATTGAGATGAAACTAAAGGCCGGCAAAACTGAAACACCACCTGCCTCCGATATCGCCTGGGAGACCGTACACTGGCCCTTATGTCAACACGGGATAACCTCGTCAGGGTTGACGACGAAGATTGCGACCTCGCAGCCCTGGATGTCCGCATGGGGGTCATTGATGACCCCACTGGCGACTACGAAGCCGGTCGTACCATCTTCCACCCCACCACCGATGACTTCCTGGAGTTCCTAGCCTCTCAACCCTACGAATCGGATTGACCGTTCTGCGGGGGGAGCACAGCATTCTGCCCTAACTCCACGACCCTTCTTTAACCCAATACACCCGCTGTAAACAGCGAAAGCCGGCAGGGATATACCACGCTGCGGGTCCCCCCTACAGTACAGCTAGTGTTCCGCAGGCTGATATTCGCGACCGCCCTGGCGTGCCTGGTCCCCGCCGTCGCCGCTGATGCCCACCACACGCCCGGGTTCGACTTTCAAGGCTCGGGATGGGGCCATGGCGTCGGCATGGGCCAGTGGGGCGCCCGCGGGCAGGCGCTGGAGGACCCCGCCAAGGCGGGGGAGGACATCGCCGCCCACTACTTCCCGGGCTCGGATCCGGCCTCCCTGGGGGATCTCTCGCTTCCCAACGATGTGCTGCTGAGGCTGGACAATCCGCTGTGGGTCAATCTGGCTTCCCAGGTCACCCTGTTGGAGTTCACCGCGGTGGGCGGTCCGCTGGACCTGTGCCTGGCAGGGGACGGTGAGGGTCCCTGCCCCAAGCCCCAGCATCCGCAATCGGGTGAGCGATGGGAGTTCCGCCGCATGGCCGCCGGCCGGTGCGGATTCTTCCATGGGGGGGAGTTGCAGGGTACGGCGGGCGACTGCCGGGCTTCCATCTCGTGGCCCGACGCCAAGGGGGTTCGACTCCGCCACGGGGAGGACAGGGAAAAGCCATGCTTAGCCCGGGTCCGCGAGGAGTGCGAGTACCGGCACGGGGAGTTGAAGATGCGCGACGACCCGGTCGAGACCGGCTTCCACGTGGTCCTGGCGGTCGGACTCGAGGACTACCTGAGGGGTGTCGCCGAACTTCCCGACGACTGGACCGAACCGGGGGTGAACCAGGCCCAGGCGGTCACCGCCCGCTCCTACGCCGCCTTCAAGTTCTTCCTGTGGGAGACCACAGCCCGTCCCGCCGATCCCGACGAAGACCCCGGAATCAGTGACGTTCGCAAGGACCGCTGCTGGTGCCATCTCTACGACAGCTGGCGAGATATCAACTACATCGGCTGGACGAAAGAGGCCCGATCGGCATCCCGACCTTGGCTCGACGGGGTGGAGACCACCAGGGACCGGGTGCTCACCTACTTCGGAGACGACTGGGAGAGGGTCACGAAGGGGGGGATCGTGCAGACGTTCTTCTCCGCCTCCTCGGGTGGGATCACCCGCAGCAACGTGTACGGGTTCCGCACCGTCCGGGACGGCAATACCTCGGCCCGCCAGTGGCCCTACCTGACGCGGGTCGCCGATCCATGGGACCTCGATCCGGCGGTGGGCAATCCGCACGCCTCCTGGGAGGAACGGGTGAGCGCGGCGGATATCGCAAGATGGCTGGGATGGGATGAGGTCACAGAAGCGGCCCTGGTGACGAGAGCGTCGGTGGCCTCGCCTACCAAGGTCCGGTTCGGGGGGGTGCGCAACGGCCAAGAAGCGTCAGTCACGATAGCCGGGGACGGGTTGCGGACCGCCCTGGGTCTCAAGTCCTCCAACATCACCGCCATCGACGGAGTGGCCCCGGCCGATCCCACCCCGAGCGACGCCGACGGGGAGGAGGAGCCCCCCGAACCGGACGCCTTCGAGGACGATGCCGGCGACTTCCACGAACCGTCCATCAACCAACTGGCAGCGATGGGCGTTCTGGACCGGACCGAGTGCGGCGACCGGCTCATCTGCCCCGGCGATCCTCTCCTGCGCTGGGTGATGGCGGTGTGGATGATCCGGATCCTCGACCAGATGCCCGCCTCCCCCGGCGCCGAAACGCGGTTCGCCGATGTTGATCCGGCCTCCTGGTGGACACCGTATGTGGAACGCCTGGCCGAGATAGACGTGACCAAAGGCTGCAACACCGACCCGCTGGAATACTGCCCCGACCAGCCCGTAACGAGGGCGCAAATGGCCAGCTTCCTGGTCCGAGCCCTCGACCTCCCTCCTGGGTCTCCGGCGGGATTCACCGACACCGCAGGCAACCTCCACCAACCCGACATCGACGCCCTGGCCGCGGCGGAAGTCACCAAGGGATGCGCGACCGACCCACCCGGCTATTGCCCGGAAAGATCGGTCACGCGAGCGGAGATGGCCACTTTCCTGGTGCGTGCCCTCGATCGCATCGACTCACCCCCGCCATAGAGCCGGTCACGTTCGATTTCTCACTCGAGCTCGACTCCGAGGGCTGGGGGGTCGGCTTTGCGGACCTGCCGGCGGACTATGACCCCTCGATCTACGAACTGGACAGCGGGCACGGCGCCCTGCCCGGGGGCATCCATGGCGCAGGCATTTACGTTCAGGGACACAACCGCAGCGACGATCTGTTCATGTACCTGAAACGACGAGTGGACGGTTTGGCCCCCGGAGCCTCCTACGAGGTGGCGGTGACGGTGGATCTGGCGACCAACGTTGGGGCGGGGTTAATCGGGATTGGAGGCTCCCCCGGAGGGAGCGTGTTCGTGAAGGCGGGCGCTTCCACCGTCGAACCGGCAACCATGATCGACGCCACCGGCCACTCAGGATGAACATCGACAAGGGCAACTAATCCCGGGGCGGGACACAGATGGTGGTGATCGGCGACCTGGCCCATCCCGACCTGGTAGATCGCGAATATCGCATCAAAACCCTCGACAACTCAAGCTCTCCCGTGACGGTGGAGGCCGACAGCGCGGGGAGCGCCTGGCTGATCGTGGGAACCGACTCCGGCTTCGAAGGCCTCACCCGCCTGTACTACGACCGGATCACCTACACCCTCACACCGGTCGAGCCGGATTGAATCGCCAATCAAAACGCGCCCATACACAATCTGCTACTATCCGCCCAAGCACGGGGAATGGTGGTCACAGCTACAAATACCTCAATTCTTGAACGCCCAACCTACGGGATTTCAGAAGCCGCCAAGCACTTAGGCATCCGCCGTGACCGTATTCGTGCTTGGCTTGATGGCTACATGAGACGGGGCAGGGTATATCCGCCGGTGATTCGCCCCCAGGCCACAGGTGAAGAAACCGTCACTTGGGGAGAGTTCGTCGAACTCGGCTATCTACGCGAGTACCGTCGCAAGGGAGTCTCGCTCCAGTATTTGCGTCCGGTCATAGACGAGTTGCGTAATGTCTTCGAACTCCCCTATCCGCTGGCGACGAAGAATCTTTACCTCAATGGCCATGAGGTAGTTTGGAAGCTGCAGGTACAAAACAATTTGCCATCCGCCCTCGCCATGGTGGTGCGGTCGGGGCAGATGATGATGCTGGCACACGAGGCCAACAGTTTCTTCAACAAAGTTGAGTTCGATCCCAATGGAGGCGCCTTAGGCGAGGCCCGCTGCATATACCCGGGAGGCATCGACGCATATGTGCGCATCGACCCCCTGGTGTGCTTTGGCCGCCCGGCCATTGGGGGTGTAGCCACCGAGCGACTCTGGGAGCTACGAGCAGCTGGAGAAGAGGTGAGCGAGATCGCCGCAGACTATGAAATGCCGGACCACCTGGTGAGGGCCGGCGTTGCCTTCGAGGAGATGCAAAGGGTATTGGCGGCGTAGCCAACGCCTATGCCGCACCGGTATTTCGCAGACGAGACAGACTTGGGACTCGGCAAACGACTTGCCGATTTTCTGCCGGGCGAGGTTGTTTATCCTGGTCATCCTGATCTTCCAGAGCTTGTGGTGAATCTCTGGCAAGACGACATGCTGTGCATCCCCCCACAATCCACGGCACAGGCCGAACCGAGCATCATCTGCGCCATGGGATTCCGGTAAAGCACACATCTGGTCAGTCGGTGGGGCCGGTGGGAATCGAACCCACGACCTCCGGGTTAAAAGCCCGTTGCTCTGCCAATTGAGCTACAGCCCCGCCCTACAGGATACGACAAGAAGCCGAACCGTTCCATTCGATTGGTTGACCTGCTTGCATTGACCAAGCCTCGGGAATCCCAGCCATCCTGTCGGGCATCGTCATCCTGACATTCATCCCCGCCGGCATCGCCGCCCACGTCCTGGGAACGACACCTAGCGCTTGGTCAGTACCTCACGGGGATTGTCCACGAAGATCCGGTGGATCAAATCCTCGGAGAAGCCCTTGTAGCGCATCAGGTTCCTGACCGTTTCGGGGAGATGGCGCCATCCGTGGCCGCCGTAGCGCATAAGCCAGTGTTTCAGGGCGATGTCGGAGGAGACCAGCACCCGGTCGGGGTACCCGGCGTCGGCCACCGCCTTCAGCCAGTTGAGCCGGATGGCGTCGTTGGGCTGATCGACCGGCGAGCGCTGGCGGAACGACCCCTCCCAGCCGAAGGTGTCGAACGCCAGGTAGACGCCGGTCTTGGCCAAATCCAGGAGCGGCCCGCTGTCGAAGACATTGGTCCCTGCCGAGGTGTTGAACCGGCTGTCGCAGTGGTCGATCACGGTGCGGCTCAAGTCCCCGCCTGCCTCGTCGACCACCTTCACTATGTCGAACGGCGATGCGGGATTGAAGCCGGGATGCACCGAGAGGGCCACGCCGGTGGCCACCGCGGCCTTGGCCGAGGCCCGCAGTGACTTCTCTTCGTTGGGGTGCATGGGATGGTCCATGCCCACCTCTCCGATGATTCCGGCCTTCACTCCCCCGGCCACACCCACCTCGATGTCCCGGACCATCAACTCAACCAACTGTTCCTCGGAGAGGTCGTCCATGTCCGGGGGGTGATAGTCGGCCAGGTACCAGCCGGTGGCCATGACGACGTTCACCCCGGTGGCGCGGGAGATCTCCACCAGGCCGAGGGGGTCGCGGCCCATCCCCCGGGTGGTCTGATCGACGATCGTCGAGCCTCCCACCCGCCGGAACTGGTCGAACTCGTAGATGGCGTCGTCTATGGAGTCGAGCTTCTGATCCCCGTAGTAGACCCAGTGCTTCTGGCGGTCGTTGAGGTTCTCCAGGGTGACCGCCTGCCCCCATTTGGCGCCCCAGGTGGCCGCGGTCCCGGGTCCCTCTTGTCCCGGTTCCCAGCCTGCTTCGGCCCGGCGCATGATCGGCACGTACTTCTTGGCGCCGGTCTTGTACTGCTCAACGCCGGTGATCCCCTTGGTGAGGTCCAGCAGCACATGCTCGTGGATGAGAGAGACGCCCGCCTGGTCGGGCTGGATGGGCCCGAGGACCGTCTGGATGTACCCGCCCTCGGCCATCAGAGCACCGCCACCGGGGTGACCAGAGACCCGGTCCCCTTGGGGAGGTTGAGCGGGCCGACCGTCAGCAAGAAGGTGTCCTGACCGGCCTCGGCGCATGCCGCGCCCAGGGCTTCCAGGTCCATGTTGTGAATCAGCGGCAGCCCGTAGAACACCTCGGCCAGAACGTGAACCGGGCTCCGGCAGTAGGCCTCGTGGCGGTGCGGGAAGGTGTCGCCCGGCGAGTCGGTGGCCACCAGGCTGACGTCCCGGGCGGCCAGCACGTCGATGCAGTCGGTGTCGAGGCCCGCCCAGGTCCCGTGATGCCAGGTCCCGTGCTCTGAGAGTTCGGTGGCCGCCAGGCCGACCCTGATGGTCCCGCCGACCCGGATCACCACCGCGTCGCCCGGCTCTATCCGGTCCAGGGCGTACTCGAGTTCTTGTGGCCACACCGAGTCTCCGGGCTCCAGGGCGTCCCGGCCGCGGCGGCGGGCGACATCGATGAACACCGCACGGGTGGCGACGGCAGCCATGGGGGTGATGTCCATCTCGGGGTTCTTCACCCCCTCGGACATGGTCACCACGTCCGGGAAGTAGTAGCCGTTGAAAGTCCGGCCCCGATAACCCATGTGAGCCAGAGCGTCGATGTGGGTGTGGGTCATCCCGTGGATCCGGGTGGAGAGACGGTCGGAGGAGGACTGGGTGAGGTCTCCCTCCTCGTATCCCCCTTCGTCGGCCTTGATGATCTCGTGCACCACGAACGGGTCGGCGTAACGCTGATGGGTCTCCTTCAGATCGAGTGGCCGGGAGAGGGGAAAGGTATTACCGCTCCAAACCGCGGCGGCGCCCCGGAGGGCGGCTTCGGAATCGAGCAGGTTGAGAGTGCCCAGGTCGTTGGGCCAGCGGTTCCAGTTGCCCGAATGTCCGGGCCACTGGTCGGAGGGCCATTCCTTCAATACGTCCATTGCGTTTCATCACCTCCTAGCGAGAAGCGGTGAGCGGGGTTCCCTCGAAAGACTCCTTGCGGGCGAAGGTCTCCACGGGGTTGCGGGTCAGGCGGGTGGCCTTCCACTCCGGATACCCGACGGTCATGACGGCCGCCAGGCCGTACCCGTCGGGGACCGACATCAACCTCGCCCACTCCGCTTCGGCGGGAATCGCCAGGGCCGTGATCCGGGATCCCACCCCTCGGGCCGAAAGGGCGAGTTGCAGGTTCTGCACGAACGGGTAGATGGACCCGCCTCCCACAAAGCTCACCCGGTCCAGGTTGCGATCGGTGAGGGCGAACGACGCCAGTTCCGCCCACACGAACAGATGGACCGGCGCCTGGTGCATGTTGGCGTGGTAGTCGGTCCCCTCCCGGAGCTTTCGAGCCTGGTCGGGGGTTATCTCCTCGGGGGAGGGGTACCACTTGGCGGTGTAGGCCCTCCACTCCCGGGAACTGATCTCGCTGACTTTCCTGCGAAGGTCCTGATCCCGCACCACCACTACCCGCCACGGCTGGCGGTTGCCGCCGCTGGGAGCGAACCGGGCGTCGTCCAGGGCGGCGTAGATCACCTCGTCGGGGACGTCTCGCGGCAGATAGAGCCGCACTCCCGACATGGTGCGCATTACCTCGGACAACTCCACCGCAACTCCTATTCGGGCCAATCGCCTGTCTGAGCCTTATGAGACTATCACTCCAATCCGAGGGCATCGCCCACCGGAGCCGCCCGGTTCCGCACTCTCCCATTCTTCCCCGATTTGCCTAATAGCTATTTGGCATATATGATTTGACTAATCGTCATTGTCTAAAGTAGGAGCATGATCATGTCATCGGGATTCTTTGCCGGCCGGTGTCGGCGGATTGTGCTGCCGGCACTGTTGTTGGCGGGTTTGCTGGTCGGCGCCTGCGGCGGGGGGGACGAGCCGCTCCTGGTCTATTCGGGCCGAAGCGAGGAGTTGGTCGGTCCCTTGATCGAGCAGTTCAGCGAGTCGAGCGGTGTGGAGGTCGAGGTCAGATATGCGGGCAGCACCGAACTGGCTGCAACCCTCCTCGAGGAAGGCTCCGGCACCCAGGCAGATGTATTCCTCGCCCAGGACCCTGCGTCCCTGGGACTTGCGGCGCCCCTGATGGGCACCCTTCCCTCCGCGGTCATAGACGCGGTGCCCCCCCGGTTCCGGGACAGGAGCCATCGCTGGGTCGGGGTTTCGGGGCGGATCCGAACCGTCATCTACGACCGGGACCAGGTCCAGGTGAGCGAACTGCCCACCGGCATCGATGATCTGCTGGACCCGCGCTGGGCGGGCATGATCGGCGTCGCCCCCACCAACGGCTCGTTCCTGGCCTTCGTGGCGGCGATGATCCTCGAACGGGGCGAGGCCGCAACACTGGAGTGGCTGAAGGAACTGGCATCCCTGGATCCCTTGGACTACCCAAAGAACTCCCCGATCGTGGCGGCGGCCGACGCCGGAGAAGTCGGGCTGGGGCTCGTGAACCACTACTACCTGCTGCGCCTGCAGGCCGAAGGAGGCGGGAAGAGAGCCGCCAACCACTTCCTCTCCGCCGGCGACACCGGAAGCCTGGTCATGCCATCGGGCGTGGGAGTGCTGTCGGGCTCCGAGCAATCGGATGATGCCCACAGCTTCATCGAATTCCTGTTGTCGGCAACCGCGCAGCGATACTTCGCCGAACAGACCTACGAATACCCCTTGGCGGCCGGAGTCAGGCCGGCGGCGAGCCTGCCGCCCATCGACTCCATACCGACGCCGCGTATAGACCTCTCCGACCTGCACACGGCGCTGGAGCGGGCTACCGACTTGGTCGCCGAGGCGGGACTCTTGTAATTTTCCACCGAGATGATGGGGGTAGCGCGCCCGGCACCGCGCCTGCGGGCGCTACCTCCCAATACGTGGTGGTGGGTGCTGGCCGGGGTGGTGATGCTGCCGGCCGCCGCCCCTCTCGGGGTGCTTGCCTACGGGCTGGTGAGCGGGGTGGTCACCACCGTGCCCATCGCACGACTATTGGAGCTTGCGGCCAACACCGGGGCGCTGGGCGCCGCCGTAACGTCGACCTCCTTGATCATCGGCGGCGCCAGCGCCTGGCTCGTATCCCGCACCGACCTTCCGGGCAAGAAACTGGCTACGGTCCTGATCATCACGCCCTTTGCCGTCCCTTCCTTCGTGGGGGCCCTGGCTCTCCTGGGGGCAACCGGCGCCGACGGGATTATTTCCGCCGCCTGGGTTTGGATGGGGGGAGACGTCATTCGCTACCCGTCGGGGTTCTGGGCGGCATGGCTGGTGCTGACCCTGATCTCGGTGCCCCTGGTGCACCTGGCTGTCGCCCCCGCGGTCCGCTCTCTCAATCCCACCCTGGAGGAGGCGGCTCGCGGACTGGGCGCCGGGCGGCTGAGAGTCTTCTGGACGGTCACCCTCCCCCAACTCCGCCAATCCCTGACAGCCGGAGCGTTGCTGGTGGGCCTGTACACGCTCTCTGACTTCGGGGCGGTCTCCCTGCTCCGCTACGACACCTTCACCCGCGCCATCTACCTGGAATACGCGGGCCGGGTCGATCGACGACCGGCCCTGGGGCTGGCGGCGGTGCTGGCCGCGGTGGCGGTGCTGCTGGTGTGGCTGGAGAGGGGCACTCGCACCCGGGGAGTGTGGTTCACAGCAAGGCCGCGCCGCACCGGATCGCCGGTGCGGTTGAGCCCGGGCGGGAAGATCCTAGGGTGGGGATTCCTCGGGGCCCTGGTAACTGTCTCCCTCCTGGTTCCCGTGGCGGTGCTGATCGCCTGGGTGATGAGGGGCCTGATTTCGGGGGTCCTGGTCAGCCAGCCGTGGGCCGAGTTGGGAAGGTCCATGTGGGTCGCCCTGCTCACCGCCCTGGTGGCTGCGGTTGTGGTGGCGCCGGTGGCGATGGTGACCACCCGCTATCGGAACCGATGGGCCGGCCTCCTGGAGGGCGGGGCGTGGGCCCTTTACGGAGTCCCCCACATCGCGGTGGGAATGGCGATGATCGTGTTCACCCTGTGGTTGGCGCGGCCCTTGTACCAGACCCTGATGCTCCTGGTGGGGGTCTACGTGGTGATGTTCCTGCCCCAGATCCTCGGACCCAGCCGGGACTCTTTGGGACGGGTGTCTCCCTCCATGGAGGAGGCGTCCCGAAGTCTGGGGAAGTCACCGTTTCGAACTTTCATGGGCATCACCCTCCCCCTGATGGCCCCCGGTCTCCTGTCGGGGGCGGCTTTGGTATTCCTGACCACTCTCAGAGAACTCCCCGCCACCTTGCTGCTCCGCCCGGCCGGTTTCGAGACCCTGGCCATCCGGGTTTGGAGCGCAACCGGAGAGGGGTTTTACACTCAGGGTGCACTGGCCGGACTGCTGTTGCTGCTCATAGCCGCTCTTCCCCTGGCCGTCGTGACCCGCCATGAACTCATCCGCTGACCACCGTCCCCTCTCGGCTAATGCCCTTCACAAGAGCTTTGACGCCACTGTGGCCCTGGATGACTTCAACCTGGAGGTGGAGAGCGGGTCCCTCCTAACCGTGCTGGGGCCATCGGGGGTGGGGAAGACCACGGCCCTGCGGATCCTGGCCGGCTTCGAGATGCCCGACTCGGGGACCGTGCGGGTCAACGGTCAAACCGTGAACGGCCCCGGAATCTTCGTGCCGCCCGAACGCCGCCAGGTGGGGATGGTCTTCCAGGACTACGCGTTGTTCCCGCACCTCAGCGTCGCTCGCAACGTGGCTTTCGGGCTCGACGCTCGCCATCGTGAACGCCGGGTGTCCCAGGTACTGGAGATGGTGGGACTGGCCGGTTTCGAAAAGCGGATGCCGCACGAGTTGTCGGCCGGCCAGCAGCAGCGAGTGGCCCTGGCCAGGGCATTGGCGCCCGGACCCCAGGTGATCCTGGCCGACGAGCCCTTCTCCAACCTGGACGCCGCTCTTCGCAAGAGACTCCGGGCCGAAGTGCGCTCCATTCTCCGAGAGGCGCAGACCACCGCCATCATGGTGACCCACGATCAGGAGGAGGCACTGGCGGTGAGCGACCAGTTGGCCCTGATGAACGAGGGTCGGGTGGTGCAGACCGGTCCTCCCGACCACGTGTACCGGAACCCCGCCACCTCCTGGGTGGCTGAGTTCCTGGGCGACGCCGACTTCTTCGACGCCAACGCAAAAGGAGGACGGATCACCACCCCGTTCGGCACCTTCCCCACCACCCGCTCGGGCAAGGTGAAGGTGATGGTGCGCCCCGAGTCGGTGACGGTCTTCCCCCATGCACAGGGAACGGCCGTGGTTGTCTACCGGGAGTTCTTCGGCCACGACCAACTGCTGTCGGTGAAGCTGCCGGGAGAAATCACCCTGCGCGCCCGCTGCTGGCCACAACCCCAACTGGCGCCCGGCGACCGGGTGGCGGTGTCGGTGGACGGCATCCACATCTTCGACGAGCCTCAGACGCCCCCTCCCCCGCCCAAGAATCCACCCCCTGGGG
>VXSV01000017.1 GCA_009837815.1 Acidimicrobiia bacterium | reverse complement strand
GAACACCCCGGCGGCCGGCAGGCTGAACAGGGCCCCCACCACCCCCAGCCACAGCGCCAGGCGTCCCAAGCCCGGGCCCTTTTCCTCGAAGCCGTCGGCGGAAACCGGATTCTTGCGTTGCGCCTCGGCTACCAGGGTGGCGATGGTTATGGCGTTCTGGCCTGCCTTGCTTGCGTCTTCTCGGGCCTCCTTCTCCAGGGCGTCTATCTCGGCCTGCAATTCGGGGGTGATCACCGACTGGGCCCGGGCGTCCACAAACCACGGCGACAGGCCGGCTACGCTCAGCAGGCCCACGATCACCAGCGGTATGGCAATCCGGCTGAAAGAGATGTTGATCCGCAGGGGATGGAGCGGGCTGTAGGGGGCGACGCGTATCCAAAGCGCCGACCCGACCACCGCGATCAGTCCACCCGCCAAGGCCACCCAAGTCCCGATCCCGTCCTGATGGGCGACCGCCTCGGAAGAGGGACCGATCCACAGATAGGAGGCTGCGGAGATCACCGCGCCCCCGGCGAACAACAACGCTCCATCGGCGCCGAACCACCGAGCGCCCCGGCCCGGGCGGGTCAGGGTAGTGAGAGCGGCGCCCAGCGTCAGCAGGCTCATCGCCAAAACGGCGATTCCGAAGTAGCTTCCCCCCTCGGCCGCCAACCCGGCGGCGCTCAGCCCGGCCAGGTCGAGGTCGGCGGCGCGGCTGTAGCCGGAGATCAGCCCCGAGTCCAGGCTCCAAGGAAGGAACACCGAGACGATCCCTACAACGGAACCGATTAGCGCCACCAGCGCCCAGGTACGTTCCGAAGCGCCGGCCGGGGCGGGCTTGCCCTCGGCGGCGTCCGGATCGCCGCCCGATCCGGCAAGCAGGGCTTCCGGGTCCCGCCGGTGCGCCCAGGCCCGGTAAATCCGGGTAAAGAGGTTGGATCCCTCGCCTGATTCGGTCTGGGAGATGCGGTCCAGCACCACAGCCACGATGAACAGGGCCAGACCGGCCGAGGTCGAGAGAGGAGTGTCGATGTTGATGACCGCCCGGAACACCAGGAGGCCCAGTCCGCTGGCGCCCATGATGGCCGCGATGCCGATCATCGAGATTGACAGCAGCAGGGTTTGGTTCAGCCCGGTCATTATGGCGGGGCGAGCCAGGGGAATCTGCACGTCCAGCAGCACCCTCCACTCCGAGGCGCCGTAGGCGCGGCTTGCTTCCACCACATCAGCCGGGACCTGGCGGATTCCCAGGTTGGTCAGCCGTATCAAAGGAGGTATGGCGAAAACCATCGTCACCATGGTGGCAGGCTCCGGACCCAGCCCGAAGAAGAAGATGAAGGGAATGATGTAGACGAAGGCGTGGACCACCTGCATGGCGTCGAGAGCCGGTCGCACCGCGTTCCAGACGCCGTCGACGCGGCCGCACAGCACGCCGAGGGGTATGCCGATGATCGCACAGATCACCACCGACACCACCACCAGGCCGATGGTGAGGACTGTCTCCTCCCAGAATTCGTTGCCCAACAAGCCGCAGAGCGCCAGCATCACGGCCAGGCCGACTCCCACCCTGACATTGCGAGTCAGGGTGGCTACTACCAGCACGATGCCGCACACCAGAATCCAGGGCATGTCGGTCAGTTCCCACCATGGGTGGTCCTCGGGACTGACGACGAAGTTCCGGAACAGGAACGAAAACGGCCATTTGATGACGTCCAGCACGGTCTCCAGGTTGGCGACCACCCACGACACCATCTCGTCCATCCAGAACCCGAAGGGGATCTCCCACTCGTCGAGTACTGCGTTGTCCCAGATTCGCAGGGGCGCTTCCGCCTCCTCGGCCTGGGCGAGTATCGCTCTAAAGGCCCTCACATGAACACCTCACGCTCGTAGCCGTCGATCAGCCGTTCCACCCGGCCCATCTCTTCCATGATCTTTCGGGGGTCGAGGTTGCCGATCAGCCTGCCGCCCCCGTCGACCACCGCGATGGGCAGACCGCGGCCCGCCGCGGCGTAGACGTCATTGAAGTGATCATCACCCGAGGCGGTCTCGAAGTCGGTGCGGAGCGCCGGTTTCATTTCGGTGGTGCCCATCCGCCCGGCGCGTAAACCGTCGGCCACGGTGAGCAGATGGGTGGGGCGTCCCTTGTCGTCCACCACGAATGCCCCGGCGCGGTCGCCTATGTGGGTGAGGGCCTTCCGGAGGGACATGGCCGTATTGATCGGCCTGGGCTTGTCCATCACTTCCAGCACCTCGATTACCCGGCCTTGGTCCACGTCCTGGACGAACTCGGCCACGTACCCGGTGGCCGGTTTGGTGAGGATCTCCTCGGGGGTGCCGATCTGGACCACGGCCCCGTCTTTCATTATGCACACCCGGTCGCCGATGCGGAGAGCCTCGTTCAGGTCGTGGGTGATGAACAGGATGGTCTTGCGGAGTTCGTTCTGGATCTCCATCATCTCATCCTGCATCTGGCGGCGGATGAGGGGGTCCAGGGCGGAGAAGGCCTCGTCCATCAGGAGGATGGGAGGGTCGGAAGCCAGGGCCCGGGCAAGTCCCACCCGCTGCTGCATGCCTCCCGAGAGTTGGCGGGGATAGGAGCCGGCGTAGGGCTCCAGCCCAACCAGGGAGAGGGCCTTCAAAGCGGCGGCGTCGCGTTCGGCCTTGGTGACCTTTTGGATCTTGAGGCCATATCCGACGTTCTCGATCACTGTTCGATGGGGAAAGAGGGCGAAGTGCTGGAACACCATCCCGGTCTTTTCCCGCCGGAAGGCCTGCAAAGCCGCCCCGTCGAGGGTCTGAACGTCGACGCCGTCCACCCAGACCTGTCCGTGGGTGGCCTCGAATAGCTTGTTGACAGTGCGAAGGGCAGTGGACTTTCCCGAGCCGGACAGACCCATCACCACGAAGAGTTCACCTTCTCCCACGGTGAACTCCACGTTGTTGAGTCCCACCACATGTCCTGATTGACTCAGGACCTCGTCTTTGGAAAGACCCGAACGGGTAAGTTCGAAGGCTCGCCCGCGAGGCTGCGGCCCGAATATCTTATAGACGCTCTCCAGGCGAATCAGTCCGTCTGAATTAGCCGTCATACCGCCCCTTCCGGCCGCTTCCGGTCCGACAATCCCGGATCTGTGAACCGAACTCTAAAGGTTTTGCCTGGCCGCAGGTTGCAATCAGAAGGTTTTGTTCCTTATGCCCGAGTCGAAGTCGGTGCTGAATTCTCTGGTATAAGCCTGCCGCGGCGGCGACCGGATCTGTGAAGCTCATATGCGTTTACCGGCGACGGTCATCTGACTACTAAGTAAGTTAACAGAATGTCAACTATAAAGTCGCTTGAACCCCATTTCTAAATGGTTCCACCTAGCGGAACGCAAGGTGAGGGTCCTTGATGGGCCCGGGGTCCCGGAGACGGTGTGAAACCTAGGTTCGAGCCTTGATCTCGGCAATCACCGCGCCCAGGATCTCATGGAGGTCGCCGATCACCGCGTAGTCGGCCTTGGTGACCAGGGGGGCTTCCGGATCGGTGTTGATCGCCAGGATCTGCTTGGAGGCCATGCAACCCACCCAGTGCTGGACGGCGCCCGAGATTCCGCAGGCGATGTAGAGGTCCGGCGCGATCCGGGTTCCGGTCTGTCCCACCTGGTCTGAGTGGGGTCGCCACCCGTTGTTGGTCGCCACGCGGGAACACCCCACCACTCCTCCCAGAAGGTCGGCCAACTCCTCCAGGACGGCGAAATTCTCCGCACTTCCCACTCCCCTTCCGCCGCTCACCACCACCGGGGCCGTGGCCAGGGTGAGACCTTCGGCCAGTTTGACCCGTTCCACCACCCTGGTGCGGGCCAGGGAGTCGGGTATTTCGGGGACGAATGTGGTGAACCGGCCGGCCTCGCCGTCCGCCTCGGGGGCACAGAAGGTGTGCGGTGCGATGGTCAGGAGTTTCAAGCTCGACCTGACACGGGCTCTCTCCAGCAGGCTGCCGCCCCATCTGACCCGGATCACCTCCCAAGAACCGTGGGGACCTTCGGTGTCCACGATCTCGGTGACATTGGCCACCAGTGGTTGGTCCAGGACGGCCGCCAGGTGGGCCATCACCTCCGCGCCCCGATCGTCGCCGAGGGAGAGGACTACCGAGAACGCCTTGTCGGACACCAACTGGGCCAGCGCCTCGCCGTAGGCCTCAGGCGCGTAGTCGGAAAGGACGGGATGGGAGATCACGTACCCGCTCGGCCCCACCGGTTCGAGGGCCGCCCGGCCCCGATCCCCGACCGTCACCAACTCCAGGGCGGCGCCGAGGCTGTCCGCCAGCGCCCGGGCGGGAGTGAGCGCCTCGAGAGCCGAAGGGGAGACGATCCCCCGGTCGTTGTCCACGAACACCAGGATGCGGTTCACAGGAGGCCCACCTCCTCCAGGAGGCGAACCACACCGGGAGCGGCGTCGGCGCCGTGTCCGAGGATTACTGTCTCGGTGACTTCTTCGGCCGGTTTCAAAAGGCTGACCTGCTCCGGGCCCCCCGCTTTCATCTCCGCCGGGTCCTGCAGGAGCTCCGGCCGCCGGGACTTGAGACGGCCGGGAAGGGTGGGGTAGCGGGGCAGGGTTATCCCTTCCTTGGCTGCGGCTACGGCAGGCAACGGAAGCCGGTAGACCTCGAATCCCTCGTCGGTCTCCCGGCGGCCCACCATCTGGTCGCCATCGATCTCTATTCCCTTCAACCCGCTGATGACAGGCCGCCCCAGAGCCCGGGCCACCCGGATCCCCACCTGGTATCCGCCCGAGTCGGCCGATTCGTTGCCGAACAGGATCAAATCGAAGGGAGATCCGCCCTCGAGGTCTTCGATGGCTTCCACCAGGGCGGATGCGGTGGCCTGAGGGTCCCACTCGGTGCTGTCGGCCGGTACCAGCACCACCCGGTCCGCCCCGACCGAGACGGAGTAGCGGAGCTGCTCGACTGCGTCCGGGGGGCCGAGGGTGAGGACGGTGGTGGTTCCGCCGTGTCTCTCCTTCAACTGCACTGCCGCCTCCACCGCGCACTCCTCGTGGGGGCTGGTGGTGAACCCGAGGTGACGGGTGTCGATGTCCTGGGAATCGTCGGTGAGCACGATCCGGGCGCCGGGGGCCGGCACCCGTTTCACACATACCAGGATGTTCACCCTCAGAGCCTCATCCGCTGGTTGGCCGGGTCGAAGAGGGGAGTGCTTCCCACCACGGCCACCTTGACCGGATACAACTCGTTCATGTACATCACCGTCAGTTCCCGGCCTTCCTCCGCGTGTTCGGGGGGAAGGTAGGCCAACAGGAGGTACTTGCCGACCGAAGGCCCGTTCCCGGCCGAGGTGACGTAGGAGGGACGGCCGTGGCTGTCGGTGATGCGTTCTCCGTCGGCGGTGAGGATCGGCTCGTTTCCGCCCATGTACCTTTTGACGCCCGACGCCGAGGTGTGGTCCTCCACGGTGAGCGTGCAGAGGATGGTTGCCGGGTCTTCCGCCCGCGCGGCCAGGTAGGGGGCCCTGCCGATGAAGTCGGCTGCCTTGACCCGGGGCCGGGCCAGGCCGGCATCCACCGGGTTGTACTCGGACTCCAGTTCGGCGCCCATCAGCCGATAACCCTTCTCGAGGCGCCCCGTGGTCCCGTAGACGCCGATGCCGACCGGGACTATGCCCCAATCCTGGCCTGCCTCCCACAGCATGTCCCACAGGCGGAGGCCCTGTTCCATGGGGACCGAAATCTCCCATCCCAGCTCACCGACGTAGGAGATGCGAAGCATGAGAGCGTCTATCCCCCGAAGGTTGACCTGCTTCACCCATCCGTAGCGGAAGCCCTCGTTGGAGACATCGTCGGTGGTGAGGCGCTCTATCACCCGGCGGGCATTGGGTCCCCACAGACCCACCGTGGAGACCGCCGAGGTCCTGTCCTCGAAGGTGACCGACCCGTCGCGGGGAAGGTGTTTGCGGAACCAGTACCGGTCCCGGGCGCCGTCGCCGCCCCCGGTCACCACCCGGTAGCAGTCCTCGGCGAGGCGAAGGATGGTCAGGTCGGCCCGGAAACCTCCCGTCTCGGTCAGAAGCGGGGTGTACACCGCCCGCCCCACCGCCACGTCGCACTGGTTGACGGCCATCTTCTGGATGTAGTCCACCGCCCCCGGTCCGGTGACGTCGAACAGCGCGAAGGCGGTGAGGTCCACCATCCCCACGCTGTCGCGCATGGCCAGGTGCTCGGCGTTGATGATCGGCGACCACCACCGGGCGTCCCACTCGTGCTCGCGGCCCTCCACACCGTACCTCTCCACCAGGGGAGCGTTCACCTCGTACCACTGGGGCCTCTCCCATCCTCCCGCCTCATAGAAGACCGCTCCCAGTTCCAACTGGCGCGGATAGGCAGGGACCGTGCGGACCCGCCGGTTGGACTCCCACTGCTCGCGGGGATGCACGATGCCGTAGGTCTTGTTGAAGTGCTCGGAGCACCGGGCGAGGATGTGGTGGTTGTTCCGGGCGTAGCTGTAGAAACGGGCGATGTCCGAGGAGTGGGGGTCGATCTCCGGATACCCCTGGGTCATCCACTCAGCGATCATCTTCCCCACGCCGGGGCCCTCCTTGATCCACACCGCGGCCGCCGACCACAGGTTCTTGACCTCGACCGTCTCGCCCAATAGCGGCATGGCGTCGGGGGTGAGGGACAGGAGCCCGTTGATGGCGTAACGGATCTCGGCCGCCGACAGGATCTCGGGCATCAACTCCAGGGCGTGCTCCATCTGCAGGTCGAAGTCCTCGTCGGTGAAAGGCAGCTCGGTGGGAGAGAGAAGGGACTCTCCCAAGGACGGAATGTCATCAGGATGGTGGAAGATCGGACGGTGGGCGTAGGAGCCGACCTCCATGGACCCGGCTGTCTGGCGCTCGTACATGAAGGTGTCCATGTCGCGCACGATCGGGTAGCCGATCTCGGAGTTGGTGGCCTGCAAGATCGGAATCGGACCGACGTCGATCATCTGGTGGACGGCCGGGGTGAGCGGGATGGTGGCGCCGGCCATCTCCGCCATGCGGGGACTCCACACCCCGCAGGCGATGACCAGATGCTCGGTCTCGATCCGGCCCCGGTCGGTGACGACCGCGGCGATGGCGCCGTCGGCCACTTCCATGCTCAGCACCTCGGTGTTGGGCAGGACGACCACAGCATCGAGAGCCTGCGCCTTCTCTCGCATGATGGTTCCCGCCCGGAGCGAGTCCACCACGGTGACCCCGGGGCTGTAGAAGCCTCCCAGGATGATGTCGCGGTTGATGAAAGGCACAAGTTCCTCCACCTCGGCGGGGGAGACGAGGTGAGACTCCACGCCCCAGGCGGTGGCGGAGGTCATGCGGCGGCGCAGTTCTTCCAAGCGCTCGGGGGTGCGAGCTACCTCGACGCCTCCGGAGACCACCATGACATCCATCTCCGCGTACTGGCGGGTGGAATCCAGAGTGAGCAGGGTCATCTCTTTTGAGTGATCCACCGGGAAACAGAAGTTGGAAGCGTGCCCGGTGGAGCCGCCCGGGTTGGGAAGCGGTCCCTTGTCGATCTGGACTATGTTCTTCCAACCCATTTCGGCCAGATGTCCTACCACCGAGTTTCCCGCAATGCCTGCTCCGATAACTATCACATGGGCGCTGGTGGGAAAGTCCATATCTCTACTCCCTTAAATACGGGGACCGAAGGTGATTTTAAATGGTGCTGTAGTGTTTGCACACCGGGTTGACATTTGTGTAAACTTTTCTCACACTGCGGGCGAAGTTACTTTTGCGAAGTCCGTCGCCCCCTAAGACGTTTCCCAAATCCGTCGGCGTCAATCCCTCCCATCCAAGAGGAGAAACCATGAGTGAAGACTTTGACTTGGGTTCTCTCGACGACGAAGAACTCGTTGAGCAAATGCACGACGACCTATACGACGGCTTGGCCGACGAGATCGCCGAAGGAACCGAAATTCTACTAGGCCGGTCCTGGGATGCCCAAAAGGTGCTCAATGAGGCGTTGGTGGAGGGCATGAGGATCGTGGGGATAGATTTCCGCGACGGGATCCTCTTCGTCCCCGAGGTCCTCCTGGCCGCCAAGGCCATGAAGGCCGGCATGGAGATACTGCGGCCCATCCTCTCCGCCTCCGGCGTGGAGTCGGTGGGCAAGGTGGTGATCGGCACGGTCAAGGGAGACATTCATGACATCGGGAAGAACCTGGTGGCGATGATGCTGGAGGGGGCGGGATTCGAGGTGATCAACCTGGGAATCAACACCGACGCCGAGGAGTTCCTCACAGCCCTGGAGGAGCACGAGCCTGACATTCTGGGGATGTCGGCGCTGTTGACCACCACCATGCCCTACATGAAGGTCGTAATCGACGCTATGGAAGAGAAAGGCATCCGGGAGGAGTACATCGTTTTGGTCGGCGGCGCTCCCCTCAACGAGGAGTTCGGGGAGGCCGTCGGCGCCGACGCTTATTGCCGCGACGCCGCGGTGGCCGCGGAGACGGCCAAGACGCTGGTCGAAAAGCAACGCGCCAATGCCTGAGACGGGGTGGGGAGATGACTGAGACGGTCGTCTCCTCCGCCACCAGGGAACTGGTGATAGGCCCCGGTCGTCCGTTCACGATCATCGGGGAACGGATCAACCCCACGGGACGCAAACTCCTGGCTGCCGAGATGAAGAGGGGTGACTTCAGCAGGGTCGAGGCCGATGCTCTGGCGCAGGTGGCCGCCGGCGCCCACATGCTGGACGTCAACGCGGGGATACCGCTGGCCGACGAACCGGCCATACTGGCAGAGGCCATCCAACTGGTGCAGTCCCTCACCGACGCACCCCTCTCCATCGACTCCTCCATCGTGGAGGCTCTGGAGGCGGGCCTCGGGGTGTATCGGGGCAAGGCTTTGGTCAACTCGGTGACCGGCGAGGAAGAGGTGCTGGAGCGAGTGCTGCCGCTGGTCGCCAGGCACGGGGCGGCGGTGGTGGCCATCTCCAACGACGAGACCGGCATATCCGAAGACCCCGACGTCCGCTTCGAGGTGGCCAAAAAGATCGTCTCCCGGGCAGCCGACCACGGGATCCCGGCCGCCGATGTGGTGGTGGACCCGCTGGTCATGCCGATCGGGGCCCTCGCCAACGCCGGCAGGCAGGTTTTCCACATACTCGGTCGCCTGCGAAACGAGTTGGGGGTCAACTCCACATGCGGCGCCTCGAATGTCAGCTTCGGGCTCCCCAACCGGTCGGCCATCAACTCCGCATTCCTGACCATGGCGATCAGCGCCGGGCTCACCTCGGCGATAACCAACCCCCTTCACGAAGAGATACGCATCGCGGTTATGGCAGCCGACGTGATGATGGCCAACGACCCGGAGTGCGCCCGCTGGATCCGGGCCAACCGGGCCCCGGCCCCGGCGGGCGAGCAGAGGGGTTCCCGGCGGGGAGGGGGTCGTCGTCGGCGGACCGGGCGAGGCGCCGATGTCCAATCCGGCTGAGCCCAGGATCATTTTCACGCCCTCGGGCCGGAGGGGCCGGGTGCCACGGGGAACCACGGTGCTGGAGGCCGCTCGTATGGTGGGGGCCGACCTGGCTTCGCTGTGCGGCGGGAGGGGGATCTGCGGGCGATGCCAGATGACGCCGGTGTTCGGGGCGTTCGCCAAGCACGGGATCTCGGTGGGGCCGGAGGCGTTGAGCGAATGGTCGGAGACGGAGGCGGCGTACCGCCGACGCCGGGGACTGGGGCCCGACCGCCGGCTGGGATGCATGGCCAGGGTGTGGGGAGATCTTCTGGTGGACGTGCCGGCCGAGAGCCAGACCCACCGCCAGGTGGTGAGAAAAGACGTGGACGTGGCAAAACTCCGGCTCGATCCGGTGACCACCCTCCACTATGTCATCACCCCCGCACCCACCCTGGAGGAGGCATCCGGAGACGCCCAACGGCTTGCCGGGGCTCTCGCGGAGCAGTGGGGCCTCACGGAAGTGGCGGTACGGCCGGAGATGCTCGGGACTCTGCAGCAGGCGCTCCGGGAGGGCGGCGGGAAGGTGACCGCGGCGGTGCGGGACCGCCGGGAAGTGGTGGCGGTTTGGCCCGGATTCTTCGAAGCCGTGCTCGGGGTGGCGGTGGACATTGGCTCGACCACCATAGCCGGACACCTGGCCGATCTGACCACAGGGGACATCCTGTCCTCTCAGGGTTTGATGAACCCCCAGGTGAGGCTGGGCGAGGACCTGATGAGCAGGGTTTCCTACGCCGCCTTGAACGAGGATGGGGGCGCCCGCCTCACTGCTCTGGTCCGTGGGGCGGTCAACGAACTGTGCACGGCTCTTCTGGAGTCGGCCGGAGTCGACCGGGAGTCGGTGCTGGAGATGGTGGTGGTCGGCAATCCGATCATGCATCATCTCTTCCTGGGGCTGGACGTGCGTCCCCTGGGAGAGGCCCCTTTCACCCTGGCGACCGACGGTCCGGTCGAGATTCACGCTTCCAAAGTTGGAATCGACCTGGCCGAAGCGGCCCGTGTCTATCTGCTTCCCTGCATCGCCGGCCATGTGGGTGCAGATGCGGCGGGGATGATCCTTGCCGAGCGTCCCCATGAATCGGGGGAGATAACCCTTCTGTGTGACATCGGGACCAACGCGGAGATCGTGCTGGGCAACTCCGAGCGCCTACTGGCCGCCTCCAGCCCGACCGGCCCCGCCTTGGAGGGGGCCCAGATATCGTCGGGACAGCGGGCGGCGCCGGGAGCGATCGAGCGGGTGCGCATCGATCCCGACACCCTGGAGCCGCGGATACGCGTGATCGGGATCGATCCCTGGTCGGACGATCCGGGATTCGCGGCGCTGGAGGCCGACACGCCGGTCACCGGCATCTGCGGATCGGGGATTATCGAGGCGCTGTCGGAGTTGGCGGCGGCCGGGGTGATCGCCGCCGACGGCCGCATAGACGGACGGGCGGCGGAGCGTTCACGCCGGGTGGTGGAGACCGGACGGACGTTCTCCTATATCCTTTGGGATCTGGGGTCGGAGGTGCTCATAACCCAGAACGATGTCCGGGCGGTGCAACTGGCGAAGGCCGCTCTGCTGGCCGGGGCGCGGCTCCTGATGGACCACTTGAGGACCGACCAGGTAGAACGGATCCGCTTGGCGGGGGCCTTTGGATCCCACCTCAGCGCCTTGCACTCGATGGAACTGGGACTGATCCCCGAAATCTCTCCGGAGCGGGCCTCCTCGGCGGGCAACGCGGCCGGGACAGGGGCGCTGATGACCCTCCTGAGCGGGGAGTGCCGACGGGAGATAGAACAAGTGATCGAGAGGGTGGAGAAGATAGAGACCGCCATAGAACCTCGCTTCCAGGAGCATTTCGTGGAGGCCATGTCCTTCCCCGGCGCCCGACGGGGCAGCGACGGCGAAAGGCCGGCCGGCCGGCGCCGATCCGGGCGGGGGACTTCCCGTCGAACAAGAGAGAGGCGAAGATGAGCAGAAGAAGATCAGGAGGCCGGGCGGCTCGGGCTGCGGCTCGGGAGGCGGCCCGGGAGATGCAAAGGTCTCCCTTCCTCACCAGCAAGCTTGCCCCCTACGAGGTGCTCAGCACCGAGGGCCTGGAGATAATCGAGAACAACGCGGAGATCATCCTGGAGAGGGTCGGGGTGGAGATCACCGACTCTCAGGCGGTGAAGGACTTCGCAAAAGCCGGCGCCGACGTCGATGGGAGCAGGGTTCGCTTCCCACGGGGGATGTGCCGCCAACTCATCAACGCCACCGCTCCCTCATCCTTCACCCAGGTAGCCCGCAACCCCGCCAAATCGGTGGTGATCGGGGGAAAGAACATGGTTTTGGCCCCCACCTACGGTTCCCCCTTCGTCCGAGACCTGGAAGGAGGCCGCCGCTACGCCACCCTGGAAGACTTCCACAACTTCGTAAAGCTGGCGTACATGTCTCCCTATCTTCATCACTCGGGAGGGACGGTGTGCGAGCCGGTGGACATTCCGATCCCCAAGCGGCACCTCGACATGGTGTACGCCCACATGCGCTATTCGGACAAGCCGTTCATGGGCTCGGTGACCGCTCCTCACCGGGCGGCCGACTCGGTGGAGATGGCCGCTCTGCTCTTCGGAGAGGACTTCCTGGAACAGAACACGGTGGTCATCTCGCTGTGCAACGCCAACTCTCCTCTCACCTGGGACCGGGCCATGTTGGGCTCGGCCCGCGAATACGCAAGCCGCAACCAGGGAGTCATCATCACCCCTTTCATCCTGGCGGGGGCAATGGCGCCGGTCACGGTGGCGGGGGTTTCCGCCCAGACCCTGGCGGAAGCGCTGGTAGGCCTGTCCTACACCCAGGTGGTGAGGCCGGGGGCCCCGGTGATCTTCGGGTCGTTCGCGTCCTCGCTATCCATGCAGTCGGGAGCCCCGACCTTCGGCACCCCGGAGCCGACCATCACCCTGTTCGCGCTGGCGCAGCTGGCCCGACGGCTGGGAGTCCCGTTCCGCTCCGGCGGGAACCTCACCGCCTCGAAGATCCCCGACGCCCAGGCCGCCTACGAATCGGCCGCCACCTTCCAGCCCACCCTGCTGGCCGGGATCAACTTCGTCCTTCACGCCGCCGGTTGGCTGGAGGGAGGCCTGACCATGGGATATGAGAAGTTCATCCTGGATACCGACCAGTGCGGGATGGCCGAAGCCCTCCTGAAGGGAGTTGACCTGTCAGAGAACGGACAGGCCCTGGAGGCGGTGATCGAGACCGGACCGGGCCGACACCATCTCGGCTCGGCCCACACCCTGGCCAACTTCGAGACGGCCTTCTACCGGTCGTTCACCGCCGACAGCAACAGCTTTGAACAGTGGTCGGAGGAGGGAGCTCTCCAAGCCGCCGAGCGGGCCAACTCGCTGTGGAAGGAGTCCCTCGCCGAATACCAGGCGCCTCCCTTGGATGAGGCGGCGGATGAGGCCCTCCGCGAGTACATAGCCAAAAAGAAGCAGTCCTATCCCGATTCGGAGGTGTAGCTGTGACGTCCGCCTACGCCCAACGGCTGAACGGGGTGGGTCCGGCCACTCGTTCGGCGATAGCCGGGGTCCTCGAGAATGCCCGCTTCGAGATAATCCCTCTGAAGAACGCCGTGGCCCAGGCCGCCCACCTGCCTTCAGGCTCGGTGATCACCGTGACGGCTTCTCCCAACAAGGGTATGGAAGCCACCATGGACCTGGCCGCCGAACTGGCCGAAACCGGCTTCGACGCCATCCCTCATCTCTCGGCTCGCCTCCATCGGGACCGGGCCCACCTGGAAGCCACTCTGGACAGGGCGGCGGAACTGGGTCTTCGTCGGGCCTTCGTGGTGGGCGGAGACCACCTCCATCCCGGCGAGTTCTTCGACGGGATCTCCCTGTTGCGGGCGATGGAGGAGATCGGCCACCCCTTCGACGAGGTGGGAATCCCCGCCTATCCGGAGGGGCATCCTCTCATCCCGGACGCCAAACTCGACCAAGCGCTTTCGGAGAAGCAGCCTTACGCACACCACCTCGCTACCCAGATGTGCTTCGACGCCCAGGCGATTCTCTCGTTTCTCTCCGGCGCCCGGCGCCGGCGGATCGAACTTCCCGTCCTGCTGGGCGTGCCCGGCGTGGGAGGGCGTTTGAAGCTTCTGGAGATCTCGGCCCGGATCGGGGTGGGAGACTCGGTGAGGTTTCTCACCAAGAACGCCCGGGTGGTGACCAGACTCCTGGGCCCGGGGGGCTACGACCCGGGGGAGTTGCTGGAGGACCTGGGAGACAGCCTGGTGGATCCGTTGCTGAGGATCGAGGGACTGCACATCTATACCTTCAACCGCTGCGAGGCCACCGAGGCCTGGCGACAGGAGTACCTGGAGGCCCTGCGGTAGCCGTTCTCGCCCCAACAGGTAAGGTCACGCTGGATGCTGGTTGACGCGATCTGGCTGGTTCTGGGAATGGCCGTGCTGATATTCGGGGCGGAGCGGTTGGTCACAGCCGCCGAGCGGCTTGCATACCACTGGGGGATGTCCACCGTTCTGATCGGAGCGGTCGTGGTGGGACTGGGCACCTCCCTGCCGGAGATGCTGATCTCCGGACTGGCCGCCGCCCGGCCGGAGGGACTCGACCTGGCCACCGGCAACATCGTGGGATCCAACATCGCCAACCTCTCTTTGGTGCTGGGCGTCTCCATGGTGATAACCCCTCTCAAGAGCGTGCAAGTGGACCTGCGGCGGGAGTGGTTGGCTATGGTGGCGGGGTCGTTGGTCTTGGTGGCTCTGGCCTGGAACAACGCCCTGTCCCGCTGGAACGGAGTGATCCTGCTCGCCGGGATGATGTCGGCGTTGATGCTGCTGGTGAAATGGTCACGCGATCCTCAACTGATCGACGAGGGCGCCGACGCCAATCTCACCGGAGAGGGCGACGCCCCCCACTCCGAGAACATCTCGAGGTGGAAGGAAAGGGTCCGGATGGTGACCACCTTGCGGTTCCTCGGGCTCGGGTTTCGCCTGCGGCTCGCCCTGTGGAGGGAGATCACCATGGCGGTGGTCTCCCTGGGGTTGACGCTGTGGGGCGCCGACCGGTTGGTGGATGGGGCCACCGGAATCGCCGATCGGCTCAACATCTCGGGAGGGTTGGTCGGCCTGACGCTGGTGGCTCTGGGCACGTCGCTTCCCGAGTTGGCCACCGCCGTGGCCGCCGCCCGGCACGGGGACAACGCCCTGGTCATCGGAAACGTGCTGGGCTCCAACCTCTTCAATGCGCTGGCAGTGGGAGGGATAGCGGGCGTGGTGGGCGACGGGGCCTTCGGGGGCGACTTCAGAAGCAGCCTCCTGTGGATGCTGGGCGTGGCGGTGGTGGCGGGCGGCATCGCCAACGGTCTGCGGGGGGTGGACCGTCTCCGGATCCACCAGAGCCCCTACCGGCTCCTCAGAATGCTGGGGGCCACCTTGGCCGGCGCCGACGCGTCTTTCAACCGCTGGTCGAGGAGACGTATGGCCGGATGGGTGCTGGTGGTCTTCTACCCCTTGGCCCTGATGCTCGCCGGGTTGTAGCAGGGTCCGGAGTCCCTCACAAGGAGTGCCAGCCCAGTTCCGCGGCCAGTTGGGCGGCGCTGTCGCACAGCATCCGCCCGATCCTGGTCTCCGCGCCGCGCACCGGGAAGCGGTAGGAGGGCCCGTGCACGCTCAAGGAGGCCACGGCCTCGCCGTGGGGATCGAACAAGGGGGCGGCCACGCCGTTGATGTCGTCGGTGTGCTCGCGGTGGGTCCATGCGTACCCGTCCCGGCGGACCGTCTCCAGGCGGGCCATCAACGCCGCAGGGTCCACGAGGGTCTGAGGGGTGTGCCTCGCCAGGTCCTGTTGCAGGTACCTTCTGAGCCTCTCAGGGTCCCATGTGGAGAGGAACACCAGTCCGGGGGCCACCGTGTTGTGCGGCAAGGTGAACCCGGTCCAATCCTGCACCTGCACCGAGCGGTCGGCGGTGACCTGGCTGACATAGAGGGTGTTGTCGCCCTCCGGCACCGAAAGGGTTGCGTCCTCTCCCAACCGGGAGACCAGGGACTGCAGGTGGGGACGGCTCAACTGCGCCAGCACCCGGGGTGAGGTCCCCCCGCCGACCAGCACCTCCAAGCCTTGGCCGACTCGATATCGACCCCGTTGACCCACCTGCTCCACCATGTGGAGATGCCCGAGGGTGTCGAGCATGCGGGAAACCGAACTCTTGGGGAGCCTGGTGACCTTGGCGATCTGGGCCAAACTGACTCCATTAGGGGAGGCCACTACCACCCTCAGGACAGCAAAGGCCCTGGTTACCGCCCGAACGGGGGAGGTCACGATGGCTGATGAAGGGAAGTGGGGCGTATTCGCATTGCTGCCTAATCGATGGATGTACCGCCAGTCGGAATGTACTATAAATACGGAACGGAACGAAGGAGTACGGGGATGGCTGCTCAAAATAAGGTGATCCTCACCTGCGCGGTCACGGGAAGCTCGCACACTCCCACCATGAACATCGGGATACCCGTGACCCCCGAGGAGATGGTGTCCCAGTCGGTGGAAGCGCACTCGCGGGGGGCGGCGGTGATCCACGTTCACGCCCGCGATCGGCTCAGTGGCCGTCCCAGTTCCGACGTGGGGCTGTTCCGGGAGTACTGCGCAGGCATCAAAGAGCAGTGCGACGCGGTGATCAGCATCACCACCGGAGGGGCCGCCGGCCAGACCGTCGAGGAGCGCCTGGCCGTGATCAAGGCCCTGCAGCCCGAGTTGGCCACCTGCAACCTGGGGACCATGAACTACGGGCTGTTCCAGATGATCCCCCGCTACGAGGGCAGGTGGAAGCACGACTGGGAGGAGCCGTATCTCGAGTCCACCCGACACGAGCCGTTCGTGAGCCGCTTCTCCGACATCGAGTACATGCTCACCGAGTTGACCGAGGAGACCGGCTGTCGCTTCGAGTTCGAGGCATATGACGTCGGACACCTCTATACATTGGCGTTCTACGCCGACCAGGGACTGGTCAAGCCTCCCATTTTCATGCAGTTCGTGGTGGGGACCCTGGGAGGGATCGGCCCGGACGTGGAGAACGTAGTGGCCATGAAGCAGGTCGCCGACCGCCTGTTCGGGACCGACGTCGAATGGTCGGTGCTGGGGGGAGGGCGTTATCAGTTCGACATAGTCACCGCAGGCGCGGTGCTCGGTGGCCATGTGCGGGTCGGCTTGGAGGACGGCATCTACCTGCGGCGAGGTCGGCTGGCCGATAACAATGCCGAACAGGTGGCGAAAATGGTGCGCATCCTCGAAGAGCTTTCCCGCCAGACCGCAAGTTCCGCGGAAGCCAGGGAGATTCTCAAACTCAAGGGCCTTGACAATGTGGCTTTCTGACCGGCATCGACGGTGATGACCGAACCGGGGGGGTCGCCGGGGCAGTTCGTTACCGAAGTGGGGGTTGTCGGTCTGGTGGGGACCGGCGTGATCGGAAAGGGATGGGCGGTGCGGGCTCTCTCCCGGGGGTGGGAGGTGGTGGCCACCGACCCTGCTCCCGGGGCGGCCGAGAGCCTGGCCGCTTTCGTGGAGCGGACCTGGGCCGCCGTCACCGCGCTGGGTCTCTATCCGGGGGCCCGCCCCGACCGGGTGCGTTTTGCAGAGAGCATCGAAGAGGTAGCCGCCCGGGCCGACCTGGTCGTGGAGTCGGTCCCCGAGCGCGAGGAACTCAAAAAGGAGGTGGCCGGCCGGATCGACCGGGCGCTGGCGGCCGATGTGCTGATTTGCTCCAGTTCTTCGGGGCTCCTTCCCAGCCGCCTGCAGGCCGGACTCCGGCACCCGGAGCGGTACCTGGTGGCCCATCCCTTCAATCCCGTTTATCTACTTCCCCTGGTGGAACTGTGTGGGGGCCGGCTCACCAGCCCCGCCGCGGTGGCGGCGGCCAAAGCGATCTACGAAGACCTGGGCATGCATCCGTTGGTGGTGCGCAACGAGATCGAGGGCTATCTATCCGACCGCCTGCAAGAGGCCATGTGGCGGGAGGCTCTCTGGATGGTGAACGACGGCGTCGCCACCACCGACGAACTCGACCAGGCCATAATCTACGGCCCGGGTCTGCGCTGGGCGGGAATGGGGACCATGCTCACCTTTCACCTGGCGGGGGGAAACGGTGGCATGCGGCACATGCTCGGCCACTTCGGACCGGCCCTGGAGCTTCCATGGACCAAACTCAAGGCGCCTCCCCTGACAGATCGCCTCACGGCGTCTCTCATCTCGGGGATCGATGAACAGGCGGCGGGCCGGAGCGTAGCCGAGCTGGAGCAGCTTCGCGATCGCTTTCTCATCTCGGTGATGCGATCGCTTCGACCCCACAACCTGGGGGCGGGGCGGATGGTCGCCGACCGGGAGGCGGTCCGGCTGCAGGCCGCGGCCCGGACGTGGCGCCCCGGAGTGGAGGTCGGCGCCCCTCTGGAGCTGTACCGCACCCAGGTGGAGCCCGACTGGGGGGACTACAACGGGCACATGACCGAAAGCGCCTACCTGACCGCCTTCGGATGGGCGTCTGACGCTCTGTTCCGCTTCGTGGGGATCGATGAAGAGTATCGGGCGGGCGGACACTCCTTCTATACAGTGGAAAGCCACATCCACTACCGCCGGGAGGCTTCCGTGCAGCAGGAACTCTTCTTCACCACCCAGGTGCTGGGAGTGGACTACAGACGCCTTCACATCTTTCATGCCATGCACGACAGGGACGGGCGTCGGTTGTCCTCCACCGAGCAGATGCTCCTTCACGTCGACACCCGGGCAGGCCGCGCCGTCCCCATCCTCCCCCGGCCGGCCCGGGCCCTGGCCGTTGTGGAACAAGCCCATCGGAACCTGGGGGTCCCTCCCGAGGTCGGGTCGCAGATGAGCCTCGACGGTCGGGGCTGAGCAACACCGAGCACCCGTGGACTTTTCTCTCACCGACGAACAGGAACTGATCCTCTCCACGGTCCGGGACTTCACCAACCGCGAGTTGCTTCCCCACGAAGATGAGGTGGAACGGCGCGGCCACGTCCCTGCCGAACTGGCGGACCGGATCAGGAAGAAGGCGATCGAGGCGGGAATCTTCGCCGCCAACATGCCGGTGGAGGTGGGGGGCGCCGGCTTGGACAATCTGACCATGGCGCTGGTGGAGAGGGAACTGGGCAGGGTGTCCTATGCCCTTCACCACCTGGTGGCCCGGCCGTCCAACATCCTGTTGGCGTGCGTAGGGGCCCAACGGAACCGCTATCTCTATCCCACGGTTGCGGGAGAGCGCATGGAGGCGCTGGCCATGAGCGAGCCGGACGCCGGGTCCGACCTGCGGGGCATGAAGTGCCGGGCGGTCCGCGACGGGGACGAGTATGTGATCTCGGGCGTCAAGCATTTCATCTCCCACGCCGACGTCTGCGACTATGTGATCCTCTTCGCCGCCACCGGTCCCGAGCCGGGGGCGGGCCCCGACCAGGGACGCGCCCCCCAGCGGATCACCGCCTTCCTGGTGGATGTGGGAACTCCCGGCTTCGAGGTCCGGGAGGGCTACCGATCGGTGTCGCACCGGGGATACAACAACTCGGTCCTCCACTTCGACGACTGTCGCATCCCGGCTTCCCAGGTCCTGGGCGAGGAGCACCGCGGGTTCGACGTGGCCAACACATGGTTGGGGGAGACCCGGCTGGCGGTGGCCGCCAACTGCCTGGGACGGGCGGAGCGCGCCATGGACCTGGCGGCCGGATGGGCGGCCCGCCGCACCCAGTTCGGGAAGACCATCGGACGCTTCCAGGGGGTGTCGTTCAAGCTGGCGGACATGGCCACCCGACTGGCTTCGGCGGAGCTTCTAACCCTCCGGGCCGCTTGGAAGGCCGACCGGCACACCATGACCGACGCCGATGCGGCCATGGCCAAGCTGGCCGCCACCGAGATGCTCGCCTACGTGACCGACGAGGCCATCCAGATCTTCGGCGGGATGGGGCTGATGGACGAACTGCCGCTGGAGCGCCTGTGGAGGGACGCCCGGGTGGAGCGCATCTGGGACGGCACGTCCGAGATCCAACGCCACATCATCTCTCGTTCCATCCTCCGGCCCCTCGAAGGCTGAACCGCGGTGGCGAGACTGTCGCGGCTGCTCAGACCCGAGACCGTGGCGTTGGTCGGAGGGAGTCTGGTCAGCCGGCTGGTCAAGTCCTGTGAGGAGATGGGATTCACCGGAGAAATCTGGCCGGTGAACCCCGACCGCAAACACCTGGCCGGTCTGGAGTGCTTCCCCGACCTCGGTTCGTTGCCGTCTCCGCCCGACGCGGCCTTCCTGGCGGTGAACCGTGAGCGGACCATCGAGGCGGTTGCGACCCTGGTCGGGATGGGCGCCGGCTCGGCGGTGTGCTATGCCTCTTTGTTCGCGGAGCAGGGGAACGACGGCGCCGTCTACCAGCGGCGTCTGGTGGAGGCGGCCGGGGAGATGCCCATTCTGGGACCCAACTGCTACGGCCTGGTCAACGCGGTGGAAGGAGTGGCGCTGTGGCCCGACCTGCTGGGCTGCGAACCGGTCTCCGAGGGGGTGGCTCTGATCTCCCAGAGCGGGAACGTCGGGATGAACCTTTCGTTCCAGGACCGCGGGCTGTCCGTCTCTCACCTGGTGACGGTGGGGAACCAGGCCGTGGTGGGGATAGAGGACCTGATGGAGGAATTGCTGGAGGACCGGCGGGTCAAGGGGATCGGTCTGTTTCTCGAAGCGGTCCGGGACCCCGCCCGGTTCCTGGTTGTGGCCCGGCGGGCCCTGGCCGCCCGGGTGCCGGTGGTGGCGCTGATGGTGGGCCGGTCCCGGCGGGGAGCGGAGATCGCCCGGAGCCACACCGCTTCGATCAGCGGCATGACCCAGGCATACCAGGCCCTGTTCGACCAGGGCGGGGTGATGAGGGTGGGCGCCATCCCCGAAATGCTGGAGACCCTGGGGGTGCTGGTGGGAGTGGGTCCTTTGCGGGGAAACCGGATCGTTTCCATGTCCTGTTCGGGAGGGGAGGCGTCGCATGTGGCCGACCTCTCGCAGGACACCTGCCTGGACTTCGCCCCGTTGCCGTCCGGGCAGGCCGCCCGGGTGGGGCGGATACTGGAGGGGAGGGTGAAGGTGGGCAATCCCCTCGACTACCACACCTTCATCTGGGACGACCGAGCTCGGCTGGAGCGGTTGTTCCGTGAGGTGACCTCCGGCCCCCAGGACGCCACGATGCTGGTGCTGGACCTCCCCGACCGCGACGGAGACTTCTCGGCTTTCTGGAAGACGGCCCGCGCCATGGCCACCGCCCGATCGACGTCGGGCCGACCTGCCCTGGTGGTGTCGGGACTTCCCGAGAACCTGTCGGCAGACCTGGCGAGGGAGTTGACGGCGGCCGGGGTGACGCCGGTGCGGGGGATTGCCGAGGCGCTGGCCGGACTGGACGCGGCTGTCCGATGGGGAGAGGCGATCCACTCGCAGCCTCCTATCTCGCCCGCCGCGGTCTCGCCGCCGGGCGACCGCCTCATCCACCTTGATGAAGCCCAAGCCAAGGCCCGCCTCAGAGAGTGGGGGCTGGCAGTCCCCCGGGGAATGGTCGTCCCGGTGTCCGGGGTGGAGACGGCGGCGGCGGAGATCGGCTATCCGGTGACCATCAAGATGGTGGGGATCGACCACAAGAC
>VXSV01000011.1:17266-21508 GCA_009837815.1 Acidimicrobiia bacterium | reverse complement strand
GGTTGTATGGGCGGGCACCGTCGGGTCTCTGGTGGGGGCCAACCTGGTGGATTGGGTGGGTGGCATGGTCGAGGAGAGTCTGGGCACTCCCTACGGCGGAGCTTTTCTCCTGGCCATAGTGGGGTTCCTTCTGTGCTGGCTGATCTTCTGGGCGGCGCTCCGCCCCGATCCTTCCCGGGTGGCGGTAACCGGCCAACCCGGACCTTCGGTCAAGTATTCGGTCGGTTCGGCTCTACGCCTTCCGGCGGTGCAGGTGGCCATTCTGGCTGTGTTGTCGGCGCAGGCGGCCATGGTCCTGGTGATGACCGCCACCCCGCTCCGCATCGAGGATGGGGGTTACGGCTTGGGGGTGGTGGGCCTGGTCATATCGACCCACGGTGTGGGGATGTTCGCATTCGCGCCCCTGGTGGGAAGGCTCGTGGACCGCATCGGGCATCTGCCGGCACTCGGCCTTGGGGTGTTGATGACCTGGGGGTCACTGCTCCTGTCTGGATCTGCGCCCTACGACGGCTATGTGCTCTTGACCGCCGGGTTGTTCCTATTGGGTCTGGGATGGTGTTTCTGTTTCGTGGCCGGCAGTTCGATGCTCTTCGCGGCGGCGCCTCCCCAGGTGCGCCAGGTGGTGGAAGGAGTGGCCGATGGCGTCACCTGGTCGACTGTGATGGTGGGAAGCGTGGGGGCGGGACTGCTGATGAACGCGATCGGCTACAGCCGGCTCAATGTGGTGGCGGCCGTTCCCATGCTGGTCATCGTCTTCCTGGTGGCCTTGACCCCGAGGCTCCGGGAAGCTCTCTCGACCCTGGCCGGTTCGGGCCTCACCGCCTCCCACGAGCCAGGCGATATCCCCACCAGATGAGGGACGCCGCGGCAAGAAGGGAGACCGAGAAGGCGGAGGACTCGTGGAGAAAGCCCAGGATGGTACCTCCGGTGGCGGCGGCCAGCACTCCGGCGGTGATCGCCAGGTTGGCGGCGGCTCGCCGAGGATGGGACTTTCGGAAGCGGGCCGCCCCCCAGAGGGCGGCCGACACCAGGACCAATGTCCCGAGGCCTCCGGCGACGGCGGCCAGCAGCCGGGGGCCGAATCCGGCTTCGGCGATCGAGGGGAAGATGTCGGCCGGGATGTCTCCTTCGGGCAGCGGCCGAGCGAAGGGAGTGACGCTCACCAGGGTGGTCGCCATGGCGGAGAAGCCGAACAGTCCCACTACCATGATGTGTCCGATCCTTCGGCCCACCGATAAGAACACCGATCCCAACGCCAGGAAAGGGATGTTCAATACCCCGCCGAACAGGAAGAAGACCCGGTAGCTGAACCCGGTCCATCCCCAACCCAGGCCGGAGAAGAGGGCCCACGCCGCGATGGCGAACATGGCCATGCCGGCGGTGTAGGCTGACAGGTGGGGTCGGGGTCTGTTCCGCAGGTCGCGGGCAAGATCCAGGGTGGCGGCGGTTGCCACGCCACCGGCCACGGCAGCCACTACCACGGCGGCGATGTTGCCCACCGAAGGGATGCTATCAAGATGAACAAAGGGGTTCTCCGGTGACCGGTCCCCGTCCTTGGCCGGGGGCGCCGGACGTAACCGTGGAGCGGGATGTCCCCGCCAGGATGCGAGACGGGACCACCCTGTATGCCGACGTCTACCGCCCGGTCACCGACGCCCTCCTGCCCGTGCTCCTGATGCGTTCTCCGTACGACAGGCGGAACGCCACAATGCCGTTCGGCCATGCCCATCCCATCTGGTACGCCTCCCAGGGCTACGTGGTGGTCATCCAGGACACCCGGGGAAGGGCGGCATCGGAAGGGGAGTTCTACCCTTATCTTCACGAAAGCGCCGACGGCTACGACACGGTGGAGTGGGCGGCGCGGCTTTCCGGATCTGACGGTCGGGTGGGGATGTGGGGATTCTCCTACGTGGGCGCCACCCAGCTGCTGGCCGCGGTCGAGCGTCCTCCCAGCCTGGCTGCGATTGCTCCGGCTTTCACCGCTTCCCAGTACTACGAGGGATGGACCTACAACGGCGGGGCCCTGTCGCTGGCATTCATTCTCTATTGGGCGAACCTGCTGGCCGTCGACACCGCCCACCGGGCCGGTGACCGGGCGGCTTTCGAGTCCTTGGGAGCGTCCCTGGCCGAGGCGCCCGGGTGGTTCTGGTTCACCCCCCTCAAGGAATACCCGCCCCTCTCGGACGGCTATGCGCAGTGGTTCTACGACTGGCTGGAGCACTGCACTTACGACGATTACTGGAAGCGGTGGTCCATCGATGAGGATTACAGCCGGATCACCGTCCCCGCTCTGCACGTGGGCGGCTGGTACGACGTCTTCGTCTCCGGGACGGTTGCCAACTTCTCAGGTCTCAGCGCCGCGGCGGGCGCCGAAGCCGCCCGGCAGGGACAGAAACTGCTGCTCGGCCCTTGGACGCACATGCCTTGGAGTCCCCTGGGATCCTCCGAGGGCCGTTCTCCCGACACGATCGGGATCGACGACTGGCACATCCGCTGGTTCGACCAGACCATCAAGGGAAGGGACACCGGAGTGCTGGACAGCCCGGTGACCGCCCATCTCTACAACGGGGGATGGCGGCACTACGACGACTGGCCTCCCTCGGGCGTCGAGAACCAGGAATGGTTCATCCACTCGGACGGGCGGGCCAACTCCAAGTTCGGGGATGGCTCACTGAGCCGACAGGGTCCCGGCGAGGAGCCTCCCGACCTGTTCGTCTACGACCCGGCCCTCGCCACCCCCAGCCAGGGCGGCCACTCCTGCTGCTTCGACACGATCACCCCGATGGGCCCCGCCGACCAACATGTGGCGGAGGCCTCCCGGATGGTGCTGGTGTACACCTCTGAGCCCCTGGGCCGGGAGATGACCCTGATGGGTGACGTGAAGGTCACCCTGTGGGCGGCCACCACCGCCGCCGACACCGACTGGACTGCCCGGCTGTGCGTTGTGGACTCTTCCGGCGTCTCCACCAATCTGCAGGAGGGGATCATCCGGGCTCGGTACCGGGACTCGCTTTCGGATCCGAGTCCGATACAGCCGGACAGGGTCTACCGGTACACCATCGACCTTGGTCCGGTGGGCGCGCTGGTTCCGGCAGGACATCGCCTGCGGCTGGTGTTGGGGAGCTCCGACTTCCCTCAATGGGACCGTAACATGAACACCGGGGGTGCGCTGTTCGCCGAGCCTTCTGTCGCCGGTCGGCCGGCCACCCAGACCGTCCTTCACAACTCCTCCCACCCCACCCGCGTAACTCTCCCCGTCTTGGAAGGATAAGATGTCCCGCAGTATCAGAACCCAGGCTCGCACACCCGCCGCACACCGACGACCGGGGTCCTCCGAGAGCGCCCGCTTTACAGGCAAGAATGTCTTCATCACCGGGGCGGGGAGCGGCTTCGGACGCCGCACGGCCGAACGGTTCGCCGCCGAGGGGGCTGCCAACCTCTACCTGGTGGACCGACGGCCCGAACGCCTGGAGGCGGTGGCGCCCGCAGTGGCGGAACTGGGGGCCAATCCGGTTCCCATCTGCGTTGACCTGGGCGAGACGGAAGCCTGCGAGTCGGCGATCGAACAGGCGCTGGCGGTGGACCCGCGGCTTGACGTGCTGATCTCCAACGCGGCGGCCTGGGTGCAGATTCCCTTCATAGAGATGAGCAACGATGACTGGCGTCGGGTGATGTCGGTCAACCTGGACGCCTACTTCACGCTGTCGCAGGGGGCGGCGCAGGCCATGAAGGAGACCGGCGGAGGGGTGATCCTCCTCACTTCATCGATCAGCGCTCTCGGGCACGGGCGGAACTTCACCGCCTACTGCGTGGCCAAGGCGGCGATCGTCTCGCTGGCCAAGGCGATCGCGGTGGAACTGGCGCCCTGGAACATCCGAGCCAACTGCGTCAGCCCCGGGCCGGCCGACACCCAGCAGTCGGTGGACATCGCCGGCGAAGAGCTGATGGACAAGTGGCGGGCCGAAGGCTTCCCGGTGGTGCCGATGAACCGCCTGGCCGCCACCGACGACATAGCCTCGGCCTTCCTGTACCTGGCCTCCGACGACGCCCGCTACGTGAGCGGGATCAACCTGGTGGTGGACGGCGCCTACACCGCCCAGGTATACGACCTCCCCAAGAGCTGAAAGGAGTCTGGCGGCGTGAGTGACCCTTCAAGGCACGACCGGATCGTGAGACGGCTGTTCGATCAGCTATACAACCGGCCAATCATTGACAACGTAGACCGCGGCGTGTATGTGGAGT
>VXSV01000011.1:0-17166 GCA_009837815.1 Acidimicrobiia bacterium | reverse complement strand
ACCCGCCTCCGGTCTGATCAACCGGCCATCAGTACGGCGGTCTCGGCGATGATCTCGGCGGCCAGGGCGGTGTCCTCGATCTCCACCCACTCCTCGTCGGAGTGGGCCTGATCGATCGAGCCCGGCCCGAAGATCACCGATGGTATGCCTTGAGGGGCGAACCAGGCGCCATCTGTTCCATAAGGCACCCCGATCGGCTGCCCCGGATCGCCGAGGATCGAACGCCGTGCTGTCTGCAGGGCCTTCACCAAGGGGTGGTCTATCGGGGTGTCCAGGGGTCCCATGTCCAGGGTCGCCTTGTGCAGGCGCGTCTCGACGCCTTCTTCCGCCAGTCCGGCCAGCAGTTCTGAAATGTCAGCCAGGATCTCCTGGGAGTCTTCCCCCGGATTGACGCGACGGTCCAAGCTGATCACGCACTGGGCGGGGACGATATTGAACGCCGCGCCTCCCCGGATCAGTGAGGTGCTGATGGTCGGGCTCCCCACCAGCGGGTGACTGATCTCCGCCAAGGTAGGGATGTACCGGTTTTCCAGGGCATCGAGCACCCGTGCCATCTTGTGGATGGCGTTCACCCCCAGATGGGGCTTGGAGGAGTGGGATGGGGAGCCAATCGTCTCGATCTCGAATCGCAGCACACCCTTGTGGGCGGTGGCCAAATCCAGTCCGGTCGGTTCCCCCACTATGGCCATGTCGATGTCGGACCGTTCCCTGCACAGGGCCATCGCCCCCATGCCGGAAACCTCTTCGTCTATCCCCCCCACGAACAGGATCGAACAGCGCTCGGCGGGATCCAGACCCGACGCCATATGCAAAGCCTCCACCATGGCGACCAGTGAGCCCTTGGTGTCGCAGGCTCCCCGCCCGTGCACCCGCGTCCCTTCCACCACCGCCTCGGGCCAAGCCTTCCCCGAGGGCGTTACGGTGTCGAGATGGGCCTGCCACATCACCAGAGGCCCCCCGGCGGAGCCCTCCAAGCCGGCGAGGATGTTGTCCCGTCCCCCGGGAGCGACCGGCTGACGACGGGGATTCATCCCGGCCGCCTCCAGGTAATCGAACAGGGCGGTGGCCAGCTCCGCCTCGCCCGGCCCGCCGTCGAGGGCGGGGTTCACCGAATGGATGCTGACGAACCGTTCCAGGAGGGATCGGATGCGCGAGCGGTCGGCGGCGGCGCGGAATCTCGACATGGCCAGGATGCTACCCGTTCGTCAAGAACGGAATCCGGGGCATATCTCATTTCTCCGCCGCGAGGGTATTTTTCGGGGTATGAGACTTCTGGTCGTGGAGGACGAGGCCGATCTGGCCAACGCCATCGCCCGGGGACTGCGGCGCAGCCGCTACGCGGTGGATGTGGCTTACACCCTACAAGAGGCTTCCCTTCGGTTGGTCTCGGCGGGATACGACCTGGTGATCCTCGATTGGAACATGCCGGATGGCCAGGGAGTGGATCTCTGCCGAAGCCTGGTTGACGGGTCGCTGGTCACCTTCGAGAGGCGGGCGCCCAGGGTGTTGATGCTCACCGCCCGCGACGCGGTGGAGGACCGGGTGGGAGGCTTGGACGCGGGCGCAGACGACTACCTGGTGAAGCCGTTTGCGTTCGCTGAACTTCAGGCCCGGGTCCGGGCGGTTCTGCGTCGAGAAGAGGACACGAGTCCCATACTGCAGATCGGGGATCTGCGACTGGACACCGCCCGCTTCGAGGCTTCCCGCGCCGGCCGCCCCCTCCGGTTGACTGCCAAGGAGTTCTCCCTGCTCGAATATCTCATGACCCGGGCGGGCCAGGTGCTCTCCCAGGAGACGCTCCTTGAGCATGTGTGGGACGAAGCCGCCGACCCCTTCACCAACACCGTGCGGATGACCCTCTCCAACCTGCGCAAGAAACTGGGGGACCCGCCGGTGATCAACACCGTTCCCGGGCGGGGATACGCCCTGTCGGAATACGATCATCCCCTGCCGACCTCATGAGGCTTCCTTCGGTATTCCATTCCATCCGTTTCCGGCTCTCGGCGCTCTCCTCGGTGGTGGTGTTCTCACTCGGTTCGGCGGCGGTGATAACCATCTTCTTTGCGATCCGCCACGGCCTTCGGAACGAACGAGTGATGGGTCTGGTGCTGAGGCCGGGGGAGACGGTCATCAGGGGAGGAGTCCGCTTCATCATTCCCCAGCTGGAGATGAGGCAGTTCCAGACGGTGGAGACCGTGCTCCGGGAGGGGATCCTCGAGGACATCACCGGCCACATCCTGTGGGGGCTGTTCTGGATGTTCCTGCTAAGCCTGGTGATGGGTTGGTTTCTCGCCGGCCGCAGCCTCCGTCCCATAAACAGGATCAGAGAAGTGGCCGAAAACATAAAGGCCCAAGATCTGACCCGGCGCATCAACCTCTCGGGACCCGACGACGAACTGACCCGGTTGGCCGGGACCTTCGACGCCATGCTCGACCGCCTGAGTGGGTCGTTTCGACTGCAGCAGCAGTTTCTGGCCTCCACCTCCCACGATCTTCGCAATCCCCTGGCGGTGATCCGTTCCAATCTGGATGTGAGCCTGGCAGACTCCGACGCCACGGTGGACGACTGGAGGGAGACGGGGGAAGTGGCGTCGCGCGCCGCGCGGAGAATGTCGGAGATGATCGACCGCCTGCTCGAGGCGGCCCGGTTGGAAGTTGGCTTCGCCAAGATCGCCGAGGTCGATCTGGCCGATCTCCTGGTATCCACCGCCCAGGCGACAGAGCCTATTGCCGAAGAGCGAGACATGAGGGTGGTGGTGGACACCTGTCCCACGCCGGTGTCGGGAGACGGGCTTGCCCTGGTCCGCATTCTGGAGAACCTTCTCGACAACGCCATCGCCGCCTCCCCGCCGGGGAGCCTTCTGGAACTCAGCTGCGGGGAGGGGGACGGCTGGGCGTATATGACGGTGGCGGATCGGGGTCCGGGGCTTGATCCCGCTCTGCTGTCCGGGGAATCCTCTTCGGGAGGGGGACTGGGCCTGGCCATAGCCCGGCATCTGACCGAGTTGCACGGAGGGGCTCTGGTCGCTCTGAGCAGGCGGGAAGGGGGAACGGTGATGGTGGTGTGGATACCCTCGCCCGAGGTGCCGGCGGGTGGAGCGCCTCCCGACGTCAATCCCCTCGACTAGGTTCTTCCGGCGCCTTTATGACAGCTTTACCATAGACTCGGTTATAACGAACTTGTGATGACGGAAAACCTGCCACCCGAGCCCTCCTCCCAAGAAAAGCCCTGTGCACCGGATGAAGACCATTCCGAAGATCCTCTTGGCTATTCGGATGAGAGTGTTTCCCTGACCGACGAGGTGGGTGAGGGTTCGGTGCAGGAGGGTGTCTTTGCTGCAGGCGTGGATGGCGGCCAGGACCCGGCGGTAGTCGGGTCTTCCGGGGGCGAGAGCGTCCCCGGCCCGGTTGAATCCCCGTTCTCGGAACGGTCCCGCCCTTCCTCTGGAGGAATCGTTCTTCGGGGGATGGGATGGCAGATGATGGCCGTAGCCGGAGCGGCCCTGCTGCTGGCGGGATTCGCAGCCGGCCTCTTCCTTCCCGGTCCGGAGCCGGACGACCCGGTCTCCGAGCAGGTAACGGTGGCGACCACCACCGAGACCGCTCCCGCCACCACCTCGGCGCCTCCGGCAACCACCCTTCCGCCCCCAACTGTTCCAGCCACCTCGGCGCCTACCACCACCACCGCTGACACCCAGCCCGTCTCGGAGGTGCCGCCCCTGGCCGATCTGGTGGTCACCGACGAGCCGGTGGCGGATGTGGCCGACCGGCTGGTTCCTTCTGTGGTCCATCTCGAGATCACCAGCGACAGCATCTTCGATAGAGGCGCCGGCAGCGGGGTGATCTTCGACAGTCAGGGATACATCTTCACGGCAGCCCACGTGGTGAAGACCGTCGCGGCCGGAGATGCGGATTTGACTGTCCGGCTCTCCAACGGCGACCGCCTGCCCGGCGAGGTGGTGGGCACCGATCCCGACAGCGACGTGGCGGTTGTGAGAGTGGATCGCACAGGCCTGGTGGCGGCCGAGCTCGTCTTGGATCCCCCCCGGGTGGGCCAGCTGGTGGTGGCGGTGGGCAGCCCCTGGGGTCTGGAGTCGTCGGTCACGTCCGGGGTGATCAGCGCCACAGATCGGATAGTGGACGGAAAACTCCTGATCCAGAGTGACGCAGTGCTGTATCCGGGCAACTCGGGCGGGGCCCTGGCGGATCGCTACGGTCGGCTGATCGGCATAAACGTCTCGATCTTCACTGACTCCACGACCCTGGAACCGGTGGAATTTCAGGGGGTGGGGTTCGCGGTTCCCATGGATGTGGCGTACCGGGTGGCGAGCGCCCTGATCGCCGGAGAGCCTGTCCACACCACCTTTCTGGGGGTCAGCGGGCGAGACTCCCCGGGAGATGCGGGGGTGGAGATCATGGAGGTCTTCCCCGGTTCCGGTGCAGAGACGGCAGGTCTGATGGTGGGGGATGTGGTAGTGGCGGTGAACGGGCGCCCGGTCAAGGGGATCAGCGACCTGGCGGCGCGCATCCGCCATCGTGTGCCGGGCGATCAACTGGTGCTGAACATCCTCCGGGGGAACGAGGAGATTTCGCTGATCGCCACCCTTCTCCCCAGAAGCGAGGTGATGGGCGACCCCGAAGACGCCGAACAGTCGTCACCGGAAGAGGATCAGCTCACACCCGAAGAAGGAGAAGACGACACTCCCTGAGAAGGGGGACGGTCGGCGCCGCTCGGAGGGTTGACTCTCGGCAAGGGACCGGGGGCCGTTCCTCCGGGTAGCGGGCGGTGGTATAGTTGTCGGCGACTGCTGATCGACAACGGCGGTCCTTCCCAGGGATTCAGCGAAGTCCGGTTGAAGTCCGGCGCTGTCCCGCAACTGTCAAGCCCTTCGAAAAAGGGATGAGCCAGGACGCCTGGTCCCGGGATGACGGATGAACCTCGGATGAAGGTGTAGTTCGTCGGCGGCAAACCCGCCTGACACTCTTCCTTCATCCTCCTCTCAAAGGAGGATGTTTATGTATGTGAACACCCGGCGCACGGGTGCAAGGTGGTTGTTCGTTCTGGCATTGTCGGCTCTCCTATCGGGAGCCTGCGCGGGCGACGATCCCGCGGAATCCAGCACCGACACCGCTCCTACCACCGTGACCACGGTGGCTCCGGGCACCACGGCGGCGCCCACTGCCACCACCCGGGCCCCCACCGCCACGACCAAGGCTCCGACCGCCACCACGGAGCCTCCGACAACCACGACGGAGGCCATTACCCCCACCACTGAGCCCCCGCCAACCACCACCGGGGCCACAACTACCACGACGGAGGCGCCGCCCGCCTTCCCGGTGGAAGTGCGAGATTCGGAGGGTACGGTGACAGTCCTGGCCCGGCCGGAGCGGATCGTTTCCCTCTCGGGGTCCACTACGGAGATGCTGTTCGCTATCGGGGCCGGGCCGCAGGTGGTAGCAGTGGACAGCTACTCCTACTACCCGCCGGAGGCTCCGGTGACCGACCTGTCCTCTTTCAGCCCCAACATCGAAGCGATCACTTCCTTCGATCCCGACCTGGTGGTTGTCTTCTATGACCCAGGCGACCTGCTGGCGTCACTACAAGCGTTGGAGATACCGACGTTGATGATGCGCTCGGCCAACTCCCTTGACGACGTCTGGCGTCAGATCGAACAGCTCGGCATAGCTACCGGGCATCAGATGGAGGCGGCGGAACTCGTCTCCTCCATGCAGCAGCGGATCGAGGAGATACTTGCAGAAGTTCCGGAGGTCTCCTTCACCTATTACTACGAGCTGGATCAGAACCTCTACTCGGCCACTTCCGCCACGTTCATCGGACAGGTCTTGGGTCTGCTCGGCTTGGAGAACATCGCCGACGCGGCAGATGAACAAGGCTATGGGTATCCCCAGCTCTCGCCGGAGTACATAATCGACGTCGACCCTGATCTCATATTCCTGGCGGACACCCTGTGTTGCGGTCAGAATCTCGAGACCGTGGCTGAACGCCCTGGTTGGTCGGCGCTGTCGGCGGTGGCCAATGAGGCGGTGGTGGAACTGAACGACGACATTGCCTCCCGGTGGGGTCCCCGAATCGTGGATCTGCTGGAGGTGGCCGCCGCAGCCGTAGCTGAAATGGCAGCCAGGGGCTGAACGCTGTGACGCCGCTGCCGGCTCTGTTGCAACCATCCCGGGTGGGACTCGGGAAAATGGCCCCGGCGGTGGCGTTGGTGCTGGCGGTGCTGGGGTTGGCTCTTTTGGTGGGCCCGGCAGGACTGGAGATGGGGGGTGTGGTAACCGCTCTGGCGGACCGACTCCCGTTTCTGGAGGTGGAGAGTTCCTTGACGGAGCGGGAGTTGACCATCCTTTGGGAGATTCGCCTGCCAAGGGCGGTGATGGGGGCTCTGGTCGGCGCCACCTTGGCATCCGCCGGAGCGGCGTACCAGGGGGTGTTTCGCAATCCTCTTGCCGATCCCTACCTCCTGGGGGTGGCAGCCGGGGCCGGACTGGGCGCCACCGTGGCAATCCTGCTGCGGGCCGGGGGGTTTCCTTCCATGCCGCTGGCCCCGCTTGCCTTCGTGGGGGCTGTTGTGGGGGTGGCCCTTTCCTACGGGCTGTCGCGGACCAGGGGGAGGGAGAGGCGCTCTGCAACCACCCTGGTGTTGGCGGGTGTGGCGGTGGCGTCTTTTCTGACCGCGGTCCAGACGTTCCTGCAGCTGACCAACGTGACCACCCTCCGAGAGGTCTACAGCTGGATACTCGGCCGTCTCGTCACGGTGGGATGGGCTGACCTTTACGCCGTTCTGCCCTACATGGTGGTCAGTTGGGTGGTGTTGCTGGTCTTCAGGAGAGCGCTGGATGTGATGGCCGTGGGGGATGACGAGGCGGCCACATTGGGCCTGTCTCCCCGGGCGGTGAGGTTGGTGGTGGTCGGAGCTGCGACTCTGGGCGCGGCGGCCGCCGTTTCGGCCAGTGGTTTGATCGCCTTCGTGGGGATCATCGTTCCTCACACCGTGCGGCTTCTGGCCGGATGGAGCTATAGGGTCATAATCCCACTTTCGCTCCTGGTGGGAGGAGCATTTCTTACCGCTGCCGACTTGGTGGCGCGAACTGTGGTATCTCCCGCCGAATTGCCCATCGGGGTGGTGACCGCCTTTCTGGGTGGCCCCTTCTTTCTAATGGTGCTGCGAACCTCCGGTGACCTGGAATGACCGGTTTGCGACTATCCGACGTCACCGTGGTCTTGGGCGAAACACGGGTGGTTGATGGAGTGAGCCTGCGGGTAGATAGAGGAGAATGGTTGGGATTGATCGGCCCCAACGGGGCGGGTAAGACCACGTTGCTGCGAGCCATTACCGGCGGCGCCACAATCGAGACCGGAGAGGTCTCTTACGGCGCCGGAGACCTTTCGCAACTGGGCGCCCGCCGGCGAGCCCGGCTGATGGCGGTTGTGCCGCAGCACCCGGTGGTGCCCTGGGGGATGGCGGTAGCAGACTACGTGTTGCTGGGCCGCACCGCCCATATGGGTTGGCTCGGCCGGGAGACAAGCCACGATCTGGATGTTGCACGGCGCGCGGTTGTGGAAATGGGCTTGGAGAAGCTCTCGACCCGCCGCCTGGACGAACTGTCCGGCGGCGAACTGCAGAGAGCAGTCCTCGCCCGCGCCCTGACCCAGGCGGCGCCGCTGCTCATTCTGGATGAGCCCACCTCTTCGCTTGACGTCGGCCATGGCCAGCAGATGATGGAGATGGTCGATCGGCTGCGTGGTGAGCAGGGGCTGACGGTGATCAGCGCCCTCCACGACCTGACGCTGGCCGCTCAGTTCTGCGACCGGTTGGTGATGATGGCGGGGGGGAAGGCCATTTTGGAGGGCCCGCCGGGAGCGGTGATAACCGAACGATCCTTGCGCGACCATTATGGCGCCTCGGTCCGGGTGCTCACCGGCCCCGACTTCGGCGTGGTGGTGATACCGCTCCGCTCGGACAACGGACCAGGAGAACAGCCCGCATCCCTGAATGTGGGAACCCTTTAGGATTGGATCAAAGGAGATCTTGATGGCAAACCATGACGCACCTCCCACCGAGGGCCCCGCCCCGGGGTCTGACCGCGCCCCCTCCCTGGTTCTGGTCAACACCGGCCACGGCAAGGGCAAGAGCACCGCCGCCTTCGGGACGATGCTGCGGGCCGTCTCCCGGGGATGGAAAGTAGCTGTGGTGCAATTTCTGAAGTCGGGCGACTGGAAGGTGGGGGAGGAGAAGATCGGGCGTCGACTGGGGGTGGACTGGTGGGCGTTGGGTGACGGTTTCACGTGGGATTCGGAGAACATGTCGGAGACCGAAGCGGTCGCCAGGGAAGCATGGGCTTTCACCCGCCGTCTGGTCTCGGAGGGAAACCACCGGATGGTCCTGCTGGACGAGATCACCTATCCCGTCCAATGGGGGTGGATCGATCCGGCCGAGGTGGTGGAGATGATCAGGACCCGACCGCGGCATGTCAGCCTGATCCTCACCGGCAGAGACGCCCCTTCGGCTCTCATCGAGGAGGCCGACACCGTTACCGAGATGGTGAATGTGAAACATGCCTTCGACCGTGGGATCAGGGCGCGCAGAGGGATAGATTATTAACGATGGAACTCTGGTTGGTTCGTCATGGGCAGACCGACTGGAACCGCCGACACCTGCTGCAGGGTTGGGTGGATACGCCTCTTAACCAGCGAGGTGAACGCCAGGCCAGAGCATTGGCCGGGAGTCTGAGAGGGCGGAGGTTCGCGGGCGTGTGGAGCTCCGACCTTTCCCGGGCCGTGGAGACCGCTCGCCTGGCCTACGGGGAGCCGACCCAGTCCGCGGCGCTGCGGGAACTCGACTTCGGGGACCTCCAGGGATTGGGTTGGTACGCCATATCGGAGGAGGATCGGGATCAGATGATCGCCTTCGACGGTTTCGCCGCCCCCGGCGGAGAGTCCCACTCCCAGATGCGGGAGAGGGTGACGGAATTCCTGGACTGCCTGGGGGAGGGCGCCCATCTGGTGTTCAGCCACGGTGGGGTGATCCGCATGCTGCGCCGCCTGTGCGGGGATGATCGCTTCCCGGACTCCTGCGAGTTGATCCGGCTGGACTGGACGAACCGCCGGGCGTTGGAGATCGACTGACCTACTCGGCGTCGGAAGGTGGCTGCCGGGCTTCTTCGAAGGTCTAGCCTTGGGCTCAGTGCAGGACCAAGTGGCGCATGGCCGATGGACCATTCCCGATCTGGTGTTGATCGCTTTCGCCGGGTTGGTCGGTTCGGCGGTGGGGCTGGGAATCGTCGGGCAGGGGAGCGAACTGACAGCCACCCTGATCGGCCAGTTTTTCTTTACGGTGGGTGCGGTGGCCGTGGTGGGAAGGGTCCGCAGGAGGGACTACCGGCGGCTCGGCTTCTTGGTGGAGGGTCGGGACGCGATGATGGTGGTCCTGGGAATGGGACTGCAGGTGGCGCTGGCCGTGGCGTTCCTCCCGGTGGCCCTTGTGGTGGGACTGGAGACGGATCCCCAGGTCCTGACGGGAGAAGTCGCCGCCATCGGAGGGCTGTTCCGTCGCATGGCGGTGTTCCTCCTGATCGGTTTGATCGGACCCGTCCTGGAGGAGGTGATGTTCCGCGGGATTCTCATCGACGCCCTGGCGGCCAGGTTCGAAAGGCGCGGGGTCATCTTCTGGTCGGCAACCGCGTTTGCGGCCTTCCACCTGACGGGGATCTCCATGGTCCAACCGATGGAGTCGGCGGCGGTGTTGGTCCCCCAGCTCATCTTGTTCGGCATGGTGCTGGCTCACCTGCGGATCAGCCGGGGACGGCTGGGCCCGGCCATCTTCACCCACGCCGGGTTCAACCTGCTCAGCCTGCTGGTGCTCATCTTCTACCCGGAGTTCGCATAGCTCAAAGATTTACGGTCCCGATGGCCTCCTGTCTGCTACGGCTTCATAGGGATCTTCCACCCTCAAAGAGGGGCGTTGGGTTGTGATTTCTCTCCAAACCTCCCGCAGTTCGGGTGTGGCCCGGTAGCGACGGCCTCGTTTCTCCCCTATGGCATCCAGAAGCCCTGCCCGGTGCATGGCCAGGAGATCGCGGGTTCCCGTCATGTCGCTAATGTCATCGCCGGTCGAGTGGCGAGCGACTTTGACGTACAGGGAGCGCCATAGGGTCCGTCCCCGCGCTGCGTCGGACAGGGCGCCTACCACTCGATCCGGCAGTCTGTGGTGGGCGGCAAGGTCCTCGCAGCGCCCCCAGAGCGCCTCGTGCTGTTCAATGCGGCGTTGCAGCGTGCGAGCCTGCCGGTAATGAGCAGTGAGGCAAAACTCAATCCAAGAGCGGGTGTCTCTTTCCGGTGTCCACTTCCCATCGTGTACCGAACCGAGTGCCTGGTAGTAGCTGGGGGTGTTCCGTCCCAGGTACTCCTCGATGCTGGAGAAGACCGGATCGAGGATGCCGTCCGAGGCAAGAACCAGAGTCTGCAGGCAGCGGGCCATCCTGCCGTTTCCGTGGCTCCAGGGATGGATCATGACAAGATTGAGGTGAGCCATGGCGGCAGTGACCATGACCGGATAGGTGCTTTGGCTGACGTCCTCAAGGGTCTCGTCCACCAGTTGTTCTACCAGTTCTCGGTCAGGGGCTGTGTAGACGATCTTTCCGTCGTCGCCCTCCACCCATACCGATCCGGGGCGCCACTGCCCGGGATTCTTTTGGATTCTGTACTTCATGATCATGAAATGCAGGCCAAGGAGCACAGAGCGGTCAATTCGGTGATCGGTCTTGGCCAACTGCATCGCATAGGTCATCGCATCCCGGTAGCCGACGATCGCCTGGCGGGTCTCGTCACGGGTGTCCATGGGTTCCTCCTCCTCGATCACCGCCGCCACGTCCTCGTCGCTGGCGTGGTAGCCCTCGATGGAATTAGAACCCTGGACCGCTCGAACAAATGCCGCACGGCGCAACGTTCCGTACCAACGGCGTGGGGAATAAAGACGAAACCGGAGCGTCTGGCGCAATTCGGAGATGGCTTTGAGCACTTGCTCGTCCGCGATGGTCAAATCAGGCGCTTGGTAGATCATGCTGTCAATTATATATAGACTTTTAGTCTGAATATGTCTATAAGTAATAGATGCAAATAGTTTGTCTGTAACTATCAAAGGCAGTGCACTTTGCTTGAAGAAACTGCTTCATCCGCCTCGGTCATCGGAGTAACTTCTGCTACATGAACGGTGGCCGAGTTGTCCGGAACAAACCGGAAGTGAGCTATGTGAGACCGCAAGCTCGACGGGGGATCCTCCTGGCAGTGATGGTGGTGTCGCTGTTCGGGTTCTTCGCAGTGGTGGCCATCGACCTTCTCGACTACCACACGTCCATCGAGTTGGCCCAGCGCCATCTCTTCATTGCAGGAGTGGTCTTGTTCGTGGCGGCGGCCCGCAAGAGACTCCTCCATCCGCGCGGCCGGTTCAGGACCCTGGCCGCGATGGGTTGCGGCATGACGGTGATGCCTCCGCTGTTCTTCACCGCATTGGAGAGGCTGGGGGCCGGCCCGGCCATCACTCTGCAGTTCGTGGGGGTGCTGGCGGTGATGGTCTGGACGCAGGCGGTGAAAGGAGTCCGGGTGCCTGCGGTTGCCTGGCTGGCCGGATTGGTGACCGTGGTGGGCATCTGTCTGGTGGTGGAGGCATGGATATGGGAACGGGTGGATCTGGTCGGGATCGCCGCGGGCGTGGGAGCGGCGTTGTTCTTGGCCATATACCTTCTCCTGGTCGACCACCTGGGCGGACATCTCCATCCACTAACCATTTCCGCCTACCCCACGGGGATAGCCGCGCTCCTGCTGATGCCCCTGGCCAACTGGGGTCCCATGGACCTTCCTGTCTCCAAGTGGTGGTGGCTACTGGCCTTGGGCGTGTTGGGAACGGCCCTCCCGGTGCTGCTGGAGGTGATGGCCGTCCGCTACGCGGGTCCGGGCCCGGTGGGGATGATCATCCTCACCCAACCGGTGGTGGGTGCAGTGGCGGCCTGGTTCCTGCTGGACCAGTACCTCAACGGGCTACAGATCCTGGGTATTGCGGTTTCACTGGTGGGGGTGCTAATGGTGCAGAGCAAGGTCTCCGAGGCGGGTACGTAGCCTCACGGGCCGTTCGTTCAGGTGCCGAACCGCCAGGCCGACATGTACTCGCGTTGGGACCGGGTGAGTTGCTCGAGGCTCCCCCCCAGGGCGGCGACCTTGATCCGGGCCACCTTCTGGTCGATCTCGGCGGGTAGCACGTAGACCTCCGGTTCCAGAGAACCGTGCTCTTCAACCAACCACCGGAGCGCCAGGGCCTGATTGGCGAACGACAAATCCATCACATCGGCGGGATGCCCCTCGGCGGCCCCGAGGTTGGCCAGCCGGCCTTCCGACACCAGGTACAGACGTCGACCGTCTCCCATCTCGAATTCCTCCAGGTTGGGACGCACTGTCCGTCTACCCACGGCCATGCAGGCCAGCACCTCCACATCGATCTCCACATCGAAGTGGCCGGCGTTGGCCAGGATCGCCCCGTCCTTCATCAGGGCCAGGTGCTCTCCCGAAAGGACGTGGCGGTTGCCGGTGACGGTGATGAAGATGTCGCCCCGGGACGCCGCCTCCCGGGCGGTGAGCAGCCCGAAACCGTCCATGAGCGCCTGCAGTGCCCGCACCGGGTCAACCTCCACCACGATCACCCGCGCCCCCAGCCCATCGGCCCGGGTTGCGACGCCCTGGCCGCAGTGCCCATAGCCCACCACCACCACGGTGGCACCGGCTATCAAAAGGTTTGTGGAGCGAATGACGCCGTCCAGGGTGGACTGTCCGGTTCCGTAATAATTGTCGAACAGATGCTTGGTCGCCGAGTCGTTGACCGCCACCACCGGCAACCTCAAAGCCCCCTCTCTGGCCATGGACCGGAGCCGGTTGACCCCGGTGGTGGTCTCCTCGGTGGCGCCCAGGACGCAGAGATCGGGATGGGACCGGTGCAACGCCGAGATGAGGTCTCCCCCATCGTCCACCAGGAGATCAGGGCGACGACCCAGCACCTCTTCGATGTGGCGGTGATAGCGCTCGGAGTCCTCACCCCGGACCGCCATGACCTCCACCCCTTCGTCAACCAGAGCCGCCGCGACGTCATCCTGGGTGGAAACCGGATTGGAGGCGCACAGGGACAACTCCGCCCCCGCATCTCTCAGGGTGAGCATCAGGTTGGCGGTCTCCGACGTCACATGCAGGCTGGCCCCCACCCGGAGACCGGCCAACGGGCGAGAAGAGCAGAACTCGCTCCTGACCGAGGCGAGAACCGCCATCCGGCCGGCGGCCCACTCCATCCGCATCCGGCCCCGGGAAGCCAGCGTCGGATCGGCGATGTCAGAAGGCACGGGGGCCGCTATCGGGGGAAGGCGTCATGCGCTCCTTGAGACGATCGATCAACTCTACCCGCACCGGGTCTGCGCCGGCGACACGAGCCAACTCCAGCGAGAAGAGGTCGCCCACGGCCACCAGGCTAATCAGCCGGGCCAGGGGCGAGGAACCCTGAGCCCACACCTCCCCGGTCCAGGAAACCCGATCGGCGGTGAGCGCCTCCAGATGTCCGAAACGCTTGGAGACACCGGGATGCTCGTCCCGGTCTCGGAGCGCCACGAGGCCCACCCGACTATCGGCCAGACCCGTGGGGAAGTCCCATCCCGTTATCTCGTTGTGGGTGGCCTCGGGCATGGTCGCCCGGAATGCGGCGCGCTTGGCGTTCTCGTTGATCTGGGTTTTCCAGCGATAGGCCGCCACCGTGGTGAGAGGAGAGGATCCGTAGATTCCCACCATCCTGTCGGCCATGGCGGCGGCCAAATCCGATGCGATGGCCTGTCCGCCTCCCTCGGGGCCGGACAGGCTGTCGGCGATCGAGGCAGCCTCCTCCAAAGAGGGGCGCGGATCGCCGATGGCTCCCGCCGCGGCGGCCACCCTGAGCACCGCGGAGAGGCCGTAACCCAGGGCCGAACGCGGTTGGAAACCACCTGGGACCGTCACAGCCCGGTGGCCTGCCCTGGTTGCTATCTCTCCCAGCTTTCCTCCCGTGGTGACAACTGTCACCGACAAACCCAGGTCCCGGGCGCTCTCCCAGGAGGAGAGAGCCTCGGAGGTGTCTCCCGAGTAGGAGACCACCACCACCGAAGGCTTCTCCCTGGCCGCCCAACCGGGCAGCCCGTAATCCTTGTGGACCGAGGTGCGTCGACCCTCGGTGGCCGCTACAGCAGAGAGGAAGTCACCGGTTATCCCCGATCCCCCCATCCCGCACACCAGCATCTCTCCGTCGGGGTGTCCCCCCACCGGGAGATCGAGGTCCGCTCCCCAGCGCAGTTGCGCCCCCAGGGCGGCCATCTGGGACCTCATTTCTTCCATCCCGGAGAGTTTCTCAGTCATCGTCCACCGTCATTATGGGAACCCCGGCATCGTTTACCAAGTAGGCGGCGCCGCACTCGGCGCAAAGAAGCGACCGTTCGGAGTCGACCGGGCGCACGGCTGCCCGACAGCGGGGGCAGGCCAGGATGGAGAGCAATTCGGGGTCGATCAAGGCCATTTCAGCTCCCCACCAGGCTCTTCACCCGGTCGGCTAGTCCTTTCACCGTCTCCCGATCGGGACCCTCCACGTTGAGGCGCAGGAGGGGTTCGGTATTGGAGGGACGCAGATTGAACCAGCGGTCCGACCAGGAGACGGTCAACCCGTCCAGTCGGTCCTGTCGAGCCGATGAGAAGGCCTCCGCCACCTTCTCCAGGGAGCCCTCCCGATCCACCACCGCCAGGTTGATCTCGCCGGAGGCATGGTAGGGCGTCACTTCCGCATGAAGGTCGGACAACGTGCGGTGGGTTCCCGACAGGATTTGGATCAACGCCAGTGTCGCCAGCATGCCCGAGTCGGCCCGGAAATGAGACGCGAAGTAGTAGTGGCCGGAGTGTTCGCCGCCGAACACCGCTCCGGTCTCGGCCATCCTGTGCTTCATGAAGGAATGCCCCACCCGTGAACGGACCGGCACGCCGCCTGCGGCGGAGATGGCTTCGGGGACCGACCGGGAGCAAATCAGGTTGTGCACCACCCTACCTCCCGGGGCCGAGGCCAGTGCCCAGCCGGCTATCAGGCTGGTGACCGCACTTCCTGAGAGGGGTTCTCCCCGGTTGTCCACGAAGAACGCCCGGTCGGCGTCGCCGTCGAAGGCCACCCCCAGGTCGGCGCCGATCGAGACCACCTTGGCCACCAGATCGGTCAGGTTGGCAGGATCTATCGGATCGGGAGGATGGTTGGGAAAGCGCCCGTCCGGAGTCAGGTAGAGGCCGGTCACCGAAAGCGGCAGCCGAGAGAACACCGGGCACACCACGGTTGCCGCCATGCCGTTCCCTCCGTCCACCACCACCCTGAGTGGTGCTATCGAACCGGAATCGACGATGGAGAAAATGTGGTTCACATAGTCTTCGATCGCATCCCTCGCCGACACCGATCCCCTGCGAGGGGCCGCCGATATGGGCCGGGCCGCCATCCGGCGGACCTTCTCCAATCCGGAACCGGCCCCTACCGGGACCGCCCCCGGCAAGCACAGTTTGATCCCGTTCCATTGGGGAGGATTGTGGGATGCCGTCACCATCGCCCCCGCCACATCGGCAGCCCCGGAAACGTAGTACACAACTTCGGTGGCGACCGCGCCCAAGTCCAGAACGTCGGCCCCCGCCGAGACGATGCCCTCCATCAGCGCCGAAGCCAAAAGGGGGGAACTCTCTCGACAGTCCCGACCCACGGCCACCGTCACACCGCCGCCGAACCGGCCGAAGGCAGCGCCGATCCGCCGGGCATGATCGGGAGTGAAGGCGCCGGTGGCGGTGTCGCCCCTGATGTCGTAAGCCTTGAACAGGTCTTCTACTGCACTGCTCCTTTCCCGCTCCGGCGGGGGGGCGCCTGCCCCATCCCGATCAGCCGGCTTCTCCAGCGGGGAACCGTCAGGGCGGAAAGCCCCGCCAGCGTCAGCGCCCAGCCCAACCATTCGGCCCAGGTGTTTTGGAACTCGATGACGACTTCCGGTCCGGTGGGGATTACCAGCATCAGAGAGGGTGCGACCAGATATGGGCCGTCGGCGCCGCTTGCTTTCCAGTTGGGAAAGTAGGACACCTTCACCAGGTGGGGGACTCCCACCGCTTCTGTTTCAAACGAGATACGGTGATCTTCCACGACGATGTTGTCCATCGCGCCCTCCCGGTTGGAGAGGACCACGGGGCGGATTTCTGAAGGGCTGGACACCGCCCGCCATTCCGAGCCGGGCGGCGCCTCCGCCACCACCCACAGATCCGCCAGGTCGAGTCGCTCGAACCAGGAGAGAGAGAAGTTGAAGAAGTCGGGTTCGCCGTCGGGGCTCCGTTCGAATCTCGACGGCTGGAATCCGGCTACCTCCACCAACCGGGTGGGCGGCGCCTCGAAGATGTGAAAGGGCCCCGCCACTCCCAGTTCCTCCAGCTGGGGGACCCTTCGGGCCTCTTCGGTCGCCTCGGGGGTGAAGGAGATGTAGTAGCGCACTCCGAACATCCGGAGGTGCTCCAGTCCGCGGTGCATGGACAGATTGTGGTAGGCCAGTCCGGGCACCGGGTTGGAGCCTTGTTTGCTCATCTCGGAGATGGTGATGAAGATGAAAGGCATGCTGAGGGAGGACTCGAAGAAGAGGCCTTCCATGGAGGGGTGGCTCCACTCCGACCAGTAGGGGATGAGCATGGGAGCCATGGGTGTTCCGTACCTGTCCAGGTCGCGATTGTTCTCCCACAGCACCCGGCCGGGCGGAAGCCCTGCCACCAGGGCGTTCATTTCGCGATATTCCTCCCAGTGGTCCTTGGCCTCATATCCCGAGTAGTTCCAGCGCGACCATCCCGCCAGGTAGGACACCCCGGCCAGGGATCCGGCGCCCACTCCCAGCGCGGCAATTGCGGCCAGGAGTCTTCTGGTGGCCAGCGGCCGCCGTCGGAGGTAGAAGACAGTTCCCGCCAGGACGACCGCCACTACCGAACCGAGGATGATCGGCCACTTTGCGTCTGAGGGCCCCGACGGGATGAGCGCGGAGGCGAGGATGGCTACGGCGCCGATGCTGACCGCCGTTGCCGCTGCAGGGGAGGAGAGGCGGGGGAGG
>VXSV01000030.1:9033-21966 GCA_009837815.1 Acidimicrobiia bacterium | reverse complement strand
CTGAACACGGAACGAGTCCCCTCCCCCCCGCCCGGGTGCTGGTGGCCAAGAGCAGCCTGGACGGCCACTGGCGGGGAGTGGCGGTGGTGGCCCGGGCTCTCCGGGAGGCAGGATTCGAGGTGATCCTGGGAGGGATGCTCCGTCCCAGCGAGATGGCGAGCGTGGCCGCCGCCGAGGACGTGGACCTGGTGGGCATCAATGTCGGCGGCCGGGTGGAGGTGGTGGAGAGAGCTTTGGACGAGATGGAGGCGGCGGGACTGGGCGACGTGCCGGTGTTCGTGGGGGGGACCGTCCCACCCCAGGCCATTCCCCGGCTCAGCACCCGGGGGGTTAGGGTGTTCCCTCCGGGAAGTTCGCTCTCGGCGATCGTGGAGGAGGCCCGCAGGCTCACCGGCCGAGATTCCCCCGCACAGCAGCTTTAGCAGCGGTCGGCACTGGTAGTTTAAGTCCACATTCTCGAGTAACACGGAGGAGAAGCCCCCAATGGTGATGACCCCTAGCGAGGCCATGGTCGAAACCCTTCGCATGGAGGGCGTTACCGACGTTCCCGGAATTGTCGGATCGGCCTTCATGGACGCCCTCGACCTCTTCCCCGCGGCCGGCATCCGGTTCGTCCCGGTCCGCCACGAACAGAACGCCGCCCACATGGCCGACACCTACGCTCGGGCCACCGGCCGTCCCTCGGTCTGCACGGCCCAGAACGGGCCGGGGATCACCAACATGGTCACCGGCATCGCCGCCGCCTACCACGCCCATTCCCCGGTGGTGATCATTACCCCGTCGGCCACCTCGGGCTCGGTGGGGCTGGACGGCTTCCAGGAGGTGGAACAACTCTCCATCTTTCGCTCCATCACCAAATTCCAACTACAGGTACCCCGTCCCGACCGGATGGCCGAATCGATGAGGACCGCTTTCCGGATGGCCATGGGCCTGCTGGGTCCGGTGCAGGTGGACGTTCCCCGCGACTTCTTCTACGGGGAGTCCCACGAGGAGATCCTCGAGCCCAGCCAGTACCGCTCGGAGGGTCGCGGCGCTGGTGATCCGGCGCTCCTCGACCGGGCGGCCGCCATCCTCTCGGAAGCCCGAAACCCGGTGATCGTGGCCGGTTACGGAGTGGTGCTCTCCGATGCCTACGACGCCACCGCCCGGCTGGCAGAGCAACTCAACGCCCCCGTGGCGACGTCCTATCTGCACAACGACGCCTTCCCCTACACCCATCCACTCTCGGTGGGCCCCCTGGGCTACATGGGATCCAAGGCGGCCATGGAGCTTTTGTCCGAGGCTGACGTGGTCCTGATGCTGGGATGTCGGATCAACGTGTTCGGAACGGTGCCCCAGTACGGGCTCGACTTCTATCCCCATTCGGCCAAAGTGGTGCAGATCGACATCGACCCCGAGCAGTTGGGACGGTCCAAGCCGATCGAGTTGGGGATCATCGCCGATGCCCGCCAGTCCGCGGAGGCGCTGTCGGCCCGCTTGGCCGCCGCCGACCCGGACCGGTCCGTGGACCAGGCGCGGCTGGACCGCATCGCCGAGGCGAAGGCCCGCTGGGACCGGGAACTCTCCTCCCGCTCAGCTTCCGACGCAGCGCCGATCAGTCCCCGGCGGGCGCTGAGTGAGTTGGCTGCCGCGCTCACCGACGACACTTTCGTCACCACCGACATAGGCAACATCTGCTCGGTCTCCAACGGCTACCTCCGCTTCACCAAGCCCCGCCGGTTCATGGCCGCCATGGGCTTTGGGAACTGCGGGTTCGCCTATCCGGGAGCGCTGGGCGCCAAGCTGGCCTCGCCGGGGTCGCCGGCGGTGGCGATAATCGGCGATGGCGCGTGGGGGATGAGCCTCGCCGAGGTGATGACCGCGGTGGAGGAGGACCTGCCGGTGACCGCGGTGGTCTTCAACAACCAGCAGTGGGGCGCGGAGAAACGCAACCAGATCGACTTCTACGACGACCGCTACGTGGGCACCAACATCGGACACGACCTGGGAGGGTTCAATTTCGCCGAGATTGCGACAGCCATGGGCGGTCGGGGGATCAGGGTGACCGATCCCGCCGACCTGAAGGACGCCTTCGGGGAGTCGATCGACCCCGAGGTGGCCACCGTCGTAGAGGTGATGGTCGACCCAGAGGAATTGGCCGAGCCCTTCCGCCGGGACGCCCTCCAGCAGCCCGTCCGACACCTGGACCGCTATCGGCACCTAGCCGCCGACACAACCTAGCAACGAGGAGAAGTCTTCTATGACAACCACTCTCACCACCGACACGCTGGCGCACACGGTCCTGCACTTCACTCCAGGGCAAGTGTTGCGTAGCGGTGCGGCGCCGGTCTTCGTACGCGGGGAGGGCATCCGCATCTGGGACCAGGAGGGGAACTCCTACATAGACGGGCTGGCCGGATTGTTCTCGGTCCAGATCGGCCACGGCCGGGCGGACATCGCCGCTGCGGCCGGAGAGCAGATGAAGACCCTCGCCTACATGCCGTCGTGGTCGGCGACCACCCCGGCCACCATCGAGGCATCCAACCTGATCGCCTCCCTGGCGCCGGGAGACCTGGACGTGGTGTTCCTGGTCTCCTCGGGCTCGGAGGCGGTGGAGTCGGCCATCAAATTTTCCCGCCAGTACCACTCGGCCCGCAACGAGCCGCAGCGGGTGAAGGTGATCAGCCGCAACCTGTCCTATCACGGGACCACCTTGGGAGCTTTGTCGGCCACCGGCCTGACCGGTATCCGGGAGGCCTACGGGCCGCTCCTCTACGGGTTCCGCAAGGTCCCCAACACCCTGGGGTTCGACGACGGCGTGGAGGCGGCCGCCCGCGTGGAGGATGCGATCGTCGAGGAGGGCCCCGAGTCGGTGGCGATGGTGTTGGCAGAGCCGGTGCAGAACGGAGGAGGCTCGATAGTGCCACCCGCCGGCTACTGGCAGGAACTGCGCCGCATCTGCGACAAATACGGTGTGCTTCTCTGCGCCGATGAGGTCATCAACGGGTTCGGACGCCTGGGAGAGTGGTTCGGGTCTCAGGTCATGGGGGTGGTCCCCGACCTGATCACCTTCGCCAAGGGCGCCACTTCGTCATACGCGCCGATCGGTGGGCTGTTGATTCGCCAACCCGTCTTCGATGAACTGTTGGACTCCCACATCGGGATGTTCAATCACGGCGCAACCTGGGGAGGCCATCCGGTGGTGGCCGCCACTTCGGTCGCCAACCTCACCGCTCTCCGCGATGAGGACGTGGTCGGAAACGTTGCCAGCCTGGCCGGACACTTCCGGGAGCGGTTGGACCGGATGGCTTCGGGGCACCGGATGGTGAGCGACGTACGGGGCATGGGGTTCTTCTACGCGGTGGAGCTGACCGCCGACCGGGAAACCGGACGACGCCTGACTCCCGAGAAGGAGGCCGTGCTGATGAAGGAAACCCTTCCCCCCATCATGATGGAAGAGGGCCTCTACACCCGCGCCGACGATCGCGGGGAGCCGAAGATTCTCCTGTGCCCGCCTCTGATATCCACCCGCTCGGACATCGACGACATGGTCTCGATGGTCGACCGGACCCTGGAGCGGGTCGGCGCCATGGAGTGGTGATCCCCGGATCCGACATTCGACCCGCAACGCAAGCCTCTAAATATCGGGAGCCGTCCTAAATGAGCATCAGCAACATCGCCGGGGTAGTCCGGCGCCACGCCGCATCGCAGCCTGACAAGACCGCGCTGGTCTACGGGACCGAAGAGGTCACCTTCGCCGAACTCCACGCACGCTCGAACCGGACCGCCAATGCCATGGCGGCGGCCGGTGTGGGGCACGGGGACCATGTCGGGTTCCTGGACAAGAACTGCATGGAGTTCTTCGACTTCCTGTTCGGCGCGGCCAAGCTGGGGGCTGTGCATGCCGGCATCAACTGGCGGCTTTCGCCCCGGGAGATCACCGGCGTGGTGAACGACGCCGAGATCAAGCTGTTGATCGTGGGAGAGGAGTACGTTCCGGTCCTGGACGAGATCGCAGGCGATTTGAGCACCGTTGAGAAGATCCTGGTGGTGGGCGGCCACGAGAGACATCAGTCCTTCGAGGAATGGCGGGACAACCACCCCGACACCGATCCCGGGGGAGGGGCCGAGGGGGACGACACGGTATTTCTGTTGTACTCCTCGGGGACCACCGGATTCCCCAAGGGTGTGATGATCCCCAACGACGCTTTCATGGAACTCAAGAAGATGTGCTCTCCGATGTGGGGCTTCGACGGGGACTCGGTGAATCTGGTAAACCTCCCCATGTTCCACATCGGCGGGGTGGGATGGTCGTGTCTGGGGCTGTACAACGGCAACACCTCGATCGTCGCTCGGGACAACATCCCGCAGTTGCTGGTGGATCTCACGGTCAACCACCGGGTCTCGAACGCCTTCCTGGTTCCGGTGCTGTTGCAGTTCATGCTGACGGTCCCGGGAGTGGAGGACGCCGACTTCTCGGCCCTCCGGACCATCGTCTACGGCGGCTCGCCCATCTCCGAAGAGGTGCTCAACCAGTCCATCGAGGTGCTGGGCTGTGAGTTTGCGGGCGCCTACGGGCTGACCGAGTCCTGCAACGGGGTGACCACGCTCTTTCCCGACCAGCACGATCCGGGCGGCCCCTATGCCTACCGGATGCTGTCGGTGGGCCGTCCCCATCCCAACGTGGAACTGAAGATCGTCGACCCGGTCTCCACCGAGGAACTCGCCACCGACGAGGTGGGCGAGATCTGGTTGCGTTCCCCCCAGTTGATGAGCGGCTACTGGAAGAACCCGGAGGCCACCGCCGAGACGGTCAACGCCGAAGGTTGGATGCGCACCGGCGACGCCGGATCGGTGGACGCCGACGGTTTCGTGTATATCCGTGACCGGATCAAGGACATGATCATCTCCGGTGGGGAGAACATATATCCCGCCGAGGTGGAGAACGCTCTGATGGAGCATCCGGGAGTGGCAGACGTGGCCGTGATCGGCGTGCCCAGCGCCAAGTGGGGCGAGACGCCCCGGGCGGTGATCGTCGCAGCCGGCGATCAGGCGCCCACCGAAGCGGAGATAATCGAGTTCTGCCGGGGCCGCATAGCTCACTACAAGTGCCCCACCTCGGTGGGGACCATCGACGCCATCCCCCGCAACCCGTCCGGCAAGATCCTGAAAGGGGATCTGCGGGACATGTACCTGGCCTCACAGGGTTAGGGGGCAGCCATGCACGTAGGGGCGGTATTCCCTCAGATCGAGATCGGCTCCGACCGGGCGGCGGTCCGCGCCTGGACGGAGACCGCCGAAGGGCTGGGCTTCGATTCGATCCTCGTCTACGAACACGTCCTGGGGGCGGACCCTTCCCGCCACGTGCTGACCGGCCCCTACACCCACGCCGACGGCTTTCACGAGCCGTTTGTGCTGTTCGGGTACATGGCCGGGATCACCACGCGGATCGAACTGTGGCTGGGGGTGCTGGTGCTGCCCCAGCGACAGACCGCCCTGGTGGCCAAGCAGGCCGCCACCCTGGACCTCCTGTCGGGCGAGCGGTTCACTCTGGGGGTGGGAGTGGGCTGGAACCAGGTCGAGTTCCAGGCCCTCGGTCAGGATTTCCGCACCCGGGGCCGGCGCTTCGAAGAGCAGATCCAGTTGCTCAATCGACTGTGGACGGAGGAACTGGTCGACTTCGACGGTGAGTTCGACACAGTGGAGGGAGCTGGAATCAACCACCTGCCCAACCGGCGCATCCCCTTGTGGATCGGCGGCTGGGCCGACCCGGTGATGAAGCGGATCGGTTGGTGGGCCGACGGCTGGCTGGCCTCTGCCGGATCCGTCAAGACCGCCCATCTTCCCGACCGGACCGGCAACACCGAGGGTCTTCGCAACCGGTTCAAGCTGGTGGAGGAGGCCGCCCGCGAAAAGGGCCGGGATCCCGCCGAGTACGCCGAACGCACCAGGGTTTGGGGGACCGCCGGGGTCACTCACGCCTTCTTGGGGACGATGGGATACGACTTCACGGTCGACCAGCATCTTTCGGCCATGGAGGACTTCATGGCCGCCTACCGGAGCGGCGAATGATTTCGGCCGCCGGGACGCGAAAGGGTAGATGGGGGAACCGATGAAACAGACCCCGGTGCTGGAGGGCGCCTTCGTCTCCGATCCCGAGCCTGCTCTGGTGGGAAGCCGCTGCCGCTCCTGTGAGACGGTGGCCTTCCCGGCCGGCTTCACCTGCCCGAATCCCCGCTGCGCACACAAGGACGTGGTCGCCACTCCCCTTTCTCGCATCGGACGGCTGGCCTCCTGGACCACCGTTCACTTCCCGCCCCCGCCGCCCTTCGTGGCGCCCGATCCGTTCGTGCCGATCACCGTGGTGGAGGTGGAGTTCGTCTCCGAGGGAATCCAGGTGGTGGGCCCTCTGGCCGGCGGGTCGGTGGACCAACTCCGGATGGGGATGGCGATGGAGACGGTCGTTGAGCCCTACTATTCCGACGATTCCGGAGAGGTGATCGGCTGGAAGTTCCGCCCCGCGGGAGGTGATGCCCATGAGTGACGTGATAGTGGCCGGCGTGGGACTCCACCCCTGGGGAAAGTTCCCCGAGAAGAGTTGGGTGGAGATGGGCGCCGAGGTGGCGCTATCGGCGGTGGCCGACGCCGGGATGGAGTGGACGCAGGTGGAGGCGATGGTCTCGGGCGCCATGCAGTGGGGAGGCTCCACCGGCATGCGGTCTGGCAACACCATCTCAGCGGCGCTGGGCGAGACCGGGGTGCCCATCGCCAACATCAACAACGCCTGCGCCTCGGGGGGTTCCCTGATGAGGGCGGCCTATGCGATGATCACCTCGGGGATGCACGACTCGGTGCTGGTGATCGGGACGGACAAGTCGCCCAAGGGGTACTTTCCCAGCGTGCCGGTGCTGGCCGACGAGCCGCGTCCCCCCATCGACATGGTGCGCTGGCAGGTGGGGGTCCCCAATCCCGCCTACTGGGCGATCGAGATGCGAAAGCGCATGGAGGCCTACGGGTCAACCGAGGAGCACCTCGCCCAGGTGAAGGTGAAGAACTCCCGCCACGGGTCGCTCAATCCCTACGCCCGCTACCGGAAGGCGTTCACCCTGGAGCAGGTGCTGGCCTCCCCCATGGTGTGCGATCCGCTACGCCTGCTGGAGATCTGCGCCACCTCCGACGGCGCGGCCGCGGTGGTGCTGGTCAGCGAGAGGAAGGCCCGCCGGTTGGGTGTAAGCCCGATGGTCAAGGTTGCTGCATGCTCTCTGGCCTCAGGCGAGTTCGGCGATCCCACCATCCGCATCCCGCTCCTGGCGGCCGCCTCCGACACCGCCGCCACCGCGCCGCTGCTGTCGGAGAGCCGCCTGGCCGCTCAGATGGCCTACGAGCAGGCCGGCCTGGGTCCGGAGGACATGGATTTCGTGGAACTGCCCGACAACTCCTCATGGCACGAGCTCCAGTACCTCGAGACCATGGGGTTCTGCGACCCGGGCGAGGCCGAGAAGCTCCTCGACGCGGGGGAGACGGCGCTGGGAGGGCGGCTGCCCGTCTGTCCCAGCGGAGGCTTTTCGTCCTTCGGTGAGGCCACCATGGCCCAGGGCGTCCTCCAGATCGTCGAGGTCACCTGGCAACTCCGCGGCACGGCAGGCGCCCGCCAGGTGGAAGGCGCCCGCAAAGCCATCACCGAGGTGTACGGCGCCCAGGCCAACAACTCGGCCTGCATCCTCACCACCTGACCGCGAAAGCCTGAGGATCCGGGCCGTCAGGCGGCAACGCGCCGGATGATCTTTCTAGTGAAGTCTTCGTGCGAGGCCAGTGACGAGATCATTTCACCGCCAACGTCGGAGAGTCTTGCCAGGTCCATCCTGGGAATCTCGCTTTGGTTTGCGAAGACCAGGATGGACTCGAATTTGAGGGTGTGCCGGTGAAAGTAGGACAGCATGATTGTGGCCAGCCTTGCCTTGTCACGATTGGGTATACCGTAGACGAACAACGGCATGCCCTTGCCTTCAATCCTGTAATCGACCGGATATGCCTGGGCATTGGGAATTTCAGGAAGGTAGTCTCGCTGTATCTTGGCTTCATCCACCAGGCTGGTCAATAGGTCCGCCAAGTCGTCGTAGAACGTGGAACCAACATTTGTCCTGGAGAGCATGGTCAGATCGAATAGCCTGGTCAACGCTTGGCCGAGTCCGAACACGGCTTCTGAGAGCCTTTCAGGAGTTGTGTCCAAACAGAAAGCCCCATCCTCCCAGCTAAGTCCGGTCTCGTTCATGATCCGTTCCATGAGCATGCCTCGCGTGCCGTCCATGAACGAATCGATGTCATGCTCGTAGCTGATGTGCATAAGAGTGTGGCCGCGGTCGGACAGGCGAAGGCCACCGCCCGAAAGCTCCGAGAGATAGATCGGATAGCCATCTCCATCAGGAAACCTGAAGTGGGTCCGCAACATCAATACGCCGTCAGGGCGTCGCTCTATACCTACCTCGTGGCAAAGACGTTCGCACAGCAGCCTCCTCAGGGTGTCGAGGTCTGAGATCATTGGAACATCCTCGGCTGATCGTGTTGGGTTTGAAGCCCGCTGACATTGAAGTCTTCAACAAGACATGCAAGAGCTCCGCACAGAGTTCTGTACCGGTTGGTCTCCTCCGCCTCGGACTCGGGCTTCCTGCCGGCCAAGATGGCCTTTTCGGTTGCGCGATGGATATGGGGACGGTAGGAAATGGTCCCATGCGGATGACTCGACCCGTTGTAGCGAGCCAAAGTCAGGGATGGACTGCTCCGTGGAATGTAGAGAATCCCGCAAGAATAGTCGTTGGGATCATTGAGATTCTGACGTAGATAAATAGAGAAGCGCGGCTCCGAATCTTGTCCGGTTACCTTATAGTTGCGTTGCCGATGTGAGGGTCGTACCTTGGGTTTCTCCGACCAGCGAGCGTTCGGATTGGTGACGCGCTTCGGTAACGCTTGGAGTTGGGAGATCTCTTGATCGTCGTAGAGTTTGGTGTCCATCTCTCCAACCTTTTCTCCACCCTTCATGGCACACGGGAACGCCTCATCGCGCCATGGGAACCATCGGACTCCGTTCCTTGCAGAATGGTACCGCGCTTGGAGTCTACGTCGCAGGGAAGTCTTTCATAGCGAGGAAGTACATCTAGGCTTTACCTGATGAGCCGTATCGCCGTCGTTGCCAAGCTGGTGGCCGTTGAGGGGAGGCGGGAGGAACTTCAAGCTCGGCTCATGGAGCACTTTGAGCGGGTGCAGGATGAGGAGGGGACGCTGGTGTTCTCCTGGCAGGTCGACTTCCGCAACCCCGACGCCTTCTGGGCCTACGAGGTGTATGCCGGCCGCGAAGCGCTGGCGGCCCATGCCGAGTGGGCGGCCGGCGCGGTCGAGGAGATGGCCGAATTGCTGGCCTCGCCACCGGAGGTCTCCTTCTGCAGGCCCCTGATGGCCAAGGGCCTGCCCGACTAGCTGCCCGGACTCACAAACCGAATTCTGCCCCGGCGGGAGGCGCTTTCGTCGATTCCCAGGGTGGCTTGCGCACGATGTCAGGTGGCCGACCAGGCACTGATCGTCTCCACCCGGATCTCTATGACCGGTCCCGGTGGAGGTTGGTCTTCGTAGGGTTGGTACTTGCGGGTGAGGAGGGCGATTCCTTCCCGGAAGGCCGGGCCGGAGGCGATCACTCTCGCTGAGCCGTCGACCCTTATCCACCACAGCCGGGTCCAGTCGTCGTCGTAGTGGTCGAGGAGCACCGAGACTGCGGAGTTGGTCTCGATGTTGCGGAGCCGCTTGAGCCGGTTGGTCGACTTCGGCTTGTGGTCCACAGCGGTGTAGAGACGCCCATCGCGATAGGCGAACACGATCGGAACCAGGTGAGGCCGGCCTGTGTGGTCGACGGTTCCCAAAGTGGCCGACCGGGTTTCAGCCAGCCGCCGGGTGATCTCTTCGGCGTCTATCAGGCACCTCCTGGCCTGCAACCTGCAGTGAGGGATTGGCTACACCTCCCATTGTGCCTCCCGCCGACAAAATAGGGGTCGCCGATAGCCGGTTTGTCTTCCTTTTCCATCCTTGGTATCTACAATCACCAGCGACACAGGCTGACAGCGAACGAAGGAGAGTCAAGGGTGGACTTCGCTCTGGCCTCGGCCGATGATCCGAGGCGTCTGAGGGTCCGCGACTGGCTTTCGCGCCACCCGGATCCGACCTCGGAGCAGTTGGCGAGGGCCGGCTATGTGAAGCCCCGTTTCCCCGCGCCGTACGGGCAGGGCGCCGACGTCCTGGAAGAACTGATTATCACCGAGGAGCTGGCCTCGGCGGGCGTGAGTCTCCCCGACAACGCCATCGCCCTGGGTTGGGCGGCGCCGACCCTTCTCCACTTCGGCAACGCCGCACAGCAGAAACGGCACCTGTGGCCGATTCTCACCGGCGAGGAGCAGTGGTGCCAGCTGTTCTCCGAACCCAACTCCGGCTCCGACCTGGCTTCCCTTCAGACCCGCGCCGAGCGGGATGGAGAGGAGTGGGTCATCAACGGCCAGAAGATCTGGACCAGCGGCGCCGAGGTCTCCCGGTACGGAATGCTTCTGGCCCGTACCGATCCGGACGCGCCCAAGCACCGGGGTATCACCTGGTTCATCTGTCCGATGCGCCGGCCCGGGATCGAGATCCGCCCGATAATCGAGATGACCGGGAACCGGCACTTCAACGAGGTTTTCCTCACCGACGTGCGGATTCCCGCCGAGAACGTGGTGGGAGAACTCCACGCCGGATGGCGGGCGGCCCGCTACACCCTGGCCAACGAACGGGTGGCCCTCTCGGGGGGAGGCGCGATCTGGGGGACGGGGCCGAGCGTCCACGATCTCCTGGAGCGGGCCCGCGCCGCCGGGGTCGACCGGAAGGCCCATCGTCAGGAGTTGGCCCGGCTGTACACCGAGGACAAGATCATCCACCTCATCGGCCTGCGGATCATCACCGACCTGGTGGCCGGGCGGGAGCCGGGATCGATAGCCGAGATCAAGAAGCTGATGGCGGACCGGGCCGGGCAGCGGATCATGAACCTGGCCAAGGACCTGGCCGGGGCCGACGGGATGCGCACCGACCGGGGTCCCTTCGGCGAAGAGACCGACGAGTGGAACTGGGGGTTCTTGTTCTCCCCGGCGCTAACTATCGGAGGGGGGACCTCCCAGATCCTTCTCAATGTGATAGCAGAGCGGATGCTGGGGCTTCCGCGGGAGCCGCTCCTCAAATAGAAGCCATCGCCGGTACGCCGTAGGGTTGGGGCCGATGCGCATTCTGGTCATCAACTGCGGGAGTTCGTCCATCAAGTACAAGCTTTACGGCGCGGAGGTGTGCGATTCCCTGGCGGAGGGGATCATCGAGGGGATCGGCGCTCCGGGCGTCCGTCACCGCCACCGGGTAGGAGACTGGGAGACCACGGTAAAGGCTTCGGTGATCGATTACCGCTCGGGGGTGTCGCGCACAGTCGAGGCGCTGTCGGAGTGGGGGCCGGCCCCTCCGTTGTCCGACCTCCGGGAGATCGTAGGGGTGGGCCATCGGGTGGTGCACGGCGGGGAGCGTTTCTCGGCTTCGGTGATCATCGACCCCGAGGTCGTGGAGACCATCGAATCTCTGGATTCCCTGGCGCCCCTTCACAACCCCGCCAATCGTGCCGGTATCGAGGCGGCGGGTGAACTCCTGCCCGAGGCTGTGGGGGTGGCGGCCTTCGACACCGCCTTCTTCTCTACTCTGCCCGAGCGCGCCTATCGGTACGCGGTCCCCGCAGAGTGGTGGCGCCACCACGGTGTGCGGCGTTACGGTTTCCACGGGATCAGCCACCGCTATCTGGTGGAGCGGGCATCCAAGGTGCTGGGCGAACCCCGTCCCAACCTGGTGACGTTCCACCTGGGGGCGGGCGCATCTGCCTGCGCGGTCCGCGAAGGCAGCGCCGTGGACACCTCGATGGGAATGACCCCCCTGGAAGGGCTGGTGATGGGCACCCGCAGCGGCGACATCGACCCGGCGGTGGTGTTTCACCTGATGGAGGCCGGCCTGTCGGCATCCGAGATCCGCCGGGGCCTGGAGAGAAAAGGGGGCCTGCTGGGCTTGAGCGGGATCTCGTCGGACTTTAGGAGGCTGGCCGAGGCGGACCAGGCCGGGGAGCCGTCCGCCTCCCTGGCGGTGGAGGTCTTCTGTCACCGCATCCGCCGCTACCTGGGGGCGTTCCTGGTGCAGACGGGGCCATGCGACGCGGTGGTCTTCTCCGGCGGGATCGGCGAGAACAGCCCGGAGGTGCGCCGACGGGTCCTTGATGGGTTGGGGAGCCTGGGTCTGGCGCTCGACGCCTCCCTGAACGAGGCAGAGGGGGAACGACAGATCTCCACCGACGAGAGCCCGATCGCCGCCTGGGTTATCCCCACTGACGAGGAGGCGCTGATCGCCCGTGACACCGCGCAGTTGGCGCTGGCGGACCAGAGATGAAGACGTTTCCCCGGGCGGGGCGACAGGGCTGTCGACAGTCACATTTGGACGGATGAAGCTCTACCTGAAGGCCGCGGTGATCACCCTGGTGGCGTCCGGCGGGGTCGGCGGTCTCCTCCCGGCTCTGGTGGTGAGCGGGCGGGACACCGCGGACGGGGCGCCGATGGCTCTGGCCGTGTGCCTAATGGGGATCGGCGCTGTCATGTATGTGCGTTGCGCATGGGACTTCGCGGCGTTCGGGAAAGGAACTCCCCTTCCCATAGACGCGCCGAAACGGCTGGTGATACGAGGCCTGTACCGCTACTCCCGAAACCCCATGTACGTGGGTTTGATCACCATGGTTGCCGGATGGGCCATCCTGTTCTGGTCGATCATCCTGGTGGGATACGGGCTCTTCCTGTTCGTCTTCTTCTCCGTATTCATCCACTTCCACGAAGAACCACACCTATCCCGAGAATTCGGCGAAGAGTACGAGGA
>VXSV01000030.1:0-8933 GCA_009837815.1 Acidimicrobiia bacterium | reverse complement strand
TTCGGCGAAGAGTACGAGGAGCACAAGGTACAGGTGGGCCACCCGTTGCCCCGATTCCCCGCGGGGACGGGTCTTGATAGAAGGTCAGCCCATCACGCAGGCTCTAAATGTGGAAGCTTCCATGGTCTCTATTCAACCTGCATGCAGCCGCAAGGAGCGGCTCTCTTGGCTCAAGGTCCGGCGCCGGTGTGGCCGCCTGCCCCTGACGCTGCGGGGAGAACCGCCAGCCAGCAGACCACGGCTATTTCATCCTGGGTTATCGCGGTGAGGGGTGCGGCTGGTTCGATTGGGCGCAGGCCGTAAGACCGGACGACTTCCAGGATCCTGATGGCAGCCTCCGTGAGTGAGATGAGATCACTTTCATGGTCCCGACGGATGGCGCCGAGGGCTGAGCGAACCGGTTGGTTACGGTCTATCGACAGGGCCAGATAGGCGTCTTCGGCGTCTTTGGGCACAGGCGCCAGCGGGTTTCGCAGCACTTCAAGGGCCCACCTTTGGATGGGACCCACGGGAACGGGGTCACCGGCCGAGGCAGCCTGCTGGTTGTGCTCTTCCATGATGGAAGCTGAAGCCGTCTGCCAGGCAGCTTCTAGGTCGACTGATGGTTGATCCACGTTGAGAGCGTTTCCGGGGTCGATGCGCCGTAGGATGGGCGCCTGGCTGTTCACCACCTCGGCGGCGCCTGCTTCGACGAATCGCCAGTACTTGTCACCGGTTGTCGTGCGACAGGCGAAGAACACACCCGGCTGACCGGTAGATGGGATGCCGGGGCCCTGGCGAAAAGATGCGCCGATACCCCAGGGCAACCGTCGTAATCTTTCGGCTTCACCTTCCTCGAAAGCCCGTCGTAGCCGCGATCGCATTTGCTCAGGACTGAGACTTGGGGACATGCCTTCGCCATCGGTCTCATCAAGCAGCGACGGATCTCCGTCGGTGAGGCGGCGGGCATAAGAGCGGATTTCCCTTTCCTCCTCACCCTGCAGCACCTGAATCTCCATCCCGAAGGTGCGGGCCGCCTTGATTTTGCGACGGATGGCTGCCTCCAGGCTCAGAATCTCCTCCAAATCGCCGGGTTCGGGCAGCATGGTGGTCAGATGCACCTGTTCGTGTTCGCTCTTGAGCCGTATGACTCGTCCGTATCGCTGTACCACCCTTTGGGGGTTCCACGGCATGTCGTAGCTGATCACGGCCGCCGCCTGCTGCAGGTTCTGTCCCTCAGATAACACGTCGTTGCTGAGCAAGAGGTCGACTTCGCCTTCCTCAGGCTGGTAGTCAGGCCGAACCACCGTATCGGGGCAGAATCGGGCCAGCAGGGCCGACCGCTCGTCGGGGTTGGTTTCCGCGCCGATCACTGTTACCCGTTGCCGGTCGCCCAGTGGGTCGGGGAGGTTCTCATCCAAGTAGCGGACCGTGTCGGCGAAGGTGGAGAACACGATGACCTTTTGCGAAGGTGACTTGTCGATAACTGAACGCAAAAGCTTGAGCTTGGGGTCGTGCTGGGCGTCCATTTGTCCGAGTAGCTCCACCAACCGGCCCAGGATCGATCTGTCGCGTGCCACAAGGTCTCGGAAGCGGTCCTCGAACAGATCCACCGACTCAGCGCATTCTTCGACGGGATTCTCAGCCAGCCACTGGGCCAGTCCCGTCTCGTCAAGCTCCTGTCCGGCGGCGGCTTGCAGAGCCTCTCCGTGCAAAACAAATCCGTCCTCCCACCCGGCAAGAAAGGCGTCGTGGGCCGCCAGCATCCTCTCTAGGGTCAGCAGGCACGCCCGCCAGCAGGACTCGAAGCGCTTGAGAACGGCCGATTGGAGCAGGGCGCTGAGAGTGTCCTCGTGGACCTCCGGTTCACCGCCGATCCGATAGGCGCTGGGCCGGTACCTGGCCATGTTCAATTCGTCGATCGCGACCACGACTTCCAGCACCAGGTCGGGGTGGGCCTCGTCGAGGTCGTATCGCTCGGTGGTGAGCACCGGCTGTGGGAACCTGACCGGCGTGCCGTCGGGGAAGGCGGCATTCGGATAGTGGGTTTCGATGAACCGGCGGTCTCGGCGCACGCTGACCATGTCGGCCAGGGGAAACAGCACGTCCGGATCGAGGTTCTCGGGGTCGCGTTCGTTGGCCCCGGCGGTGACGAACAGGCGTCGGAGAGAGGGGATGCCGTCGGCTGCGAAAGCCCGATCGTGGAGGGCGAAGGTCATCACCAGGTGGTAAAGGTCCCACAGCCCGTTGTTGATGGGAGTGGCGGTCAGCAGCACAAGGTCCTTGCGCTCGCCGCCCAGCATCCTCGACATGGCTCGCTGCCATGTTGTGTTCGGGCTGCGCAGCGCGTGGCCCTCGTCCACAACCACCAGCCGATAGACATCTTTGTCGATTGTCAGTCGACGCGCACGCTTGGGGGTGCCGGATGGTGTCAACTGTTCGTCGGTGGCCAATTCGTGATATGTGACCACCCTGGCAGGCAGCAGCGCCCTCTCGATCCGTTCCTCCCAATGCCGGACCAACTGGCGCGGTGCCACCACCAATGCGTGGCTGCCTCTCCGTCGGGTGTACTCCTCGATGAAGGCCAGTCCGATCTCGGTCTTGCCGGTACCCACTCCATCGGCGTAAATCACTCCGTGGCGTCGGCGAACGATCTCCAGAGCCCGGCGAAAACCGTCCCGCTGGAAGGGGGCCAACTGGACCGTGTTGAGTGGTGAAACGGGTTGTTCTGTCTCCGCATCGAATAGTTCCAAGAGGGCTCGAAGGTAGACAGTCTGGGGATCGATGAGTCCCGGATCGGGAAACAGCAGTTCCCGCAACTCGGCCTTGAACTCCTCGGCAGTCTCCCACAAACCGTCGAACCACTCGAATGCCGCCTTCGCCACCATCGGCTCGTAATTGGCCAGACCCAGTTCCAGGTTGTGGGAAAGGCCGGCGTTGGTCAGGTTGGCGGAGGTGACCAGCGCCGCCCGGGCGTCCTGGGCGTCGCCGAACAGATAGGTCTTTCCGTGCAGGAACCGTTCGGTGAACCTTCGCACCTGCACATCGCGGCGGTCGAGCCAGATGTCGAGTTCCTGCAATCGGGCGGCCCGGCTGGGAGGAAACCGAGCCAGATTTCGATCTTGCCGCAACCCCTCGATCGCTCGGTCGAAGTGCGGCAGGAGCGGCATGGCGCTCAAACCTGGAGCAGGTGATGCGCCCAACAGGATTCGCACCGCCCGCCCGTCGGTGACGTTCACCGCCAGATGATGAAGTCCTTCCAGGTTGACATACCCGGTGGCCACCGCCAAGCCGTGGTGAGGATCGTGGTCGTTTATGAGATAGGCGAGAGCACCGGCATGGGTGGTCTCGGCGTTGTCGACCAGCGATGGGCGAGCCGGCACTCAGATCAGCTCCCCGAAGCGAGCCAAGAGGTCGGCGCGGTAATGCTCAGAAACGGCGTCGGTGGTGAAGTCGTCGAATATGAATGCCAGTTCGGCGGGAGTCAGGCTCCAGGAACGGGCCACCCGGGCGTCTATCTCCACCAGCAACCGCTGACGCTCGGCGTCTTCCAAAGGCCCTACCTCCACGCCGGTTGCTCCAGCGAAATCTGCAAAGCGGTCGTCCACGGCTGAAAGGCGGGCGGCGTTCCGCGCCACGATGTGAAAGTCTTCGTCACTTAGTTGGGGAAACACCAACCCTTCGAGAATGAAGAAATTGACATTGATTTCTACGAATCTCCTAGCCTGCCAATCGAAAGGAAGGCTGTTCATGATGCCGAGGCAGGCGGCCTGGGTTGTCTCATCGCCGTTGACAAAAGTTAGGTACGGTGCTTTGTTGGTCAGGAACACCCCGGGCGGCACGAGACAGGCGATCACGGTTCGGGGATCTGTACCTCGGCTGACGTCTCGAAATGCCACCCGCGCCCGACCGAGTTCGACCAACACCGCGGAGCGCCGATCAGCTAAAGGAACTGACCGTGCCACCATTGACCCAGAACCGGGCCTCGGCTTACTTACCTTCTTCTGGACGGCCTCTGAGTTCGGACACCAGCGAGCCTCCCCACCATGAGGGTCGTACTGGTAGAAGCTCTCACCCTTCCAGAGCGGGCGGCTATCCCCTCCCCCCCCCCGGTTGGGCGGCCCAGAGATGACGATCGTTCGTCTCGTCCAATTCCCGCACGGGGAATACGCCGATCGACATGCTGGCCGGATTTTCTGGTGTGGTAGGTGCAATTGCTGGTAGACCCTTTGACATATAAGGGAAGGGATTACCTCTTCGAACCTTTGCGAGCAGGTTGACTTCGGCCTGCGTACCAACCAGGGGGGTCATCCAATGCGGACCAAACCCCTGCGAAGGGATCCGCACACCGGACGTCCGAGATTGTCGCTTCCAGTCTCGTTTTGATGCTGCAACCCCCGCTACCTCAACCCGATGATTCGCGGGAGGCTCGCTTCGCTCCGCCACCACCAGCGCCACCGTGTACTGCGAGGTCACATCTGGAAAAGCCCAACCAGCCTTGTTCTTGAGAAAATCTATTCGATGGGCCGTTGTTTGACCGCATAACCAGTCTCGAAACCCCTCCGATCCCTTGTTGATGAAGGCGCTTCTGGGTAGAACAACGCCGATGGAACCGCCTTCCCGAGTTATCTGTCGATAGCGCTGACAGAAGTATTTGTAGAGGTCAGGATCCCCGGCCATCGATGTGTACTCCCCTGCTGCCAAAGCGTTTCTCTGCACAGCGACCCGTTGTTGTTCCTGCTCGAAGAGATCCGGCAATTCAGGCCGCTTGTGGATTAGGTCACTGATCGCCCTGATTCGGTCATCCTGGGGAAGCCCGTTGATGCCCGGTTGGTGCAACCCATAGAAGGAGAGTTCCTCGACGGTTACCTCTTCCCAGGGAGGGTTGCCCACCACCACATCGAATCCAGGACACCTCCTACCGGGATCGAACACCCGAGGGAACGCCAGTGGCCAGTGGAGAAAACCGTACTGTCGCGCCAAAGGCGCGGCTTCGCCCAGGTGTTGACGACCGCGAGCGTCCATGTTGTCCACCATGACGTCGAACGCGTGATTTTCGATGTATTTCTTGGTGTCCACACCAAATCCCTGGGCTGTGTGGAGATCGAACAATTGCTGTGCCCGTTCGGTGGCGGTCTTGGCCTGGGCGTCCGCGAGTTTGCTGGCTTCCACCTCTTCGGGCGTGCGGTCATCGATTTCCGCCAAGCGGGCGACCGCCTTGATGGCGTCATCCAGCACTGCCAGCAACTGGTCGTACCAGAGAGTGCCCTCGCTCCCCACGGTTTCCGGCGACACCACTCCTATAAGAGAATCGCCCACCACAACGTTCCGGTCCAGGTAGGACAGGGACAATCCGGGGACGAAGGAAGCCAACCACAGGGACATGACGGCGATCTCTGCGCCCATCGGGCTTATGTCCACTCCGAAAACGCAGTGCTTCAGCAGCAGTCGGCGGAGAAGGGCGGCGTCATCAACCCCTGCCGCCCCCGAGGCGCCGGCGCGAAGGCGGTCGAGATCGGCGGCCATGCCGGGAAGCGGGGTTTCAGCAAGGAAACGGACCGTCATGTCCGCCAATGTTTCCACGACCTGCACCAGGAAGTGGGCGCTACCACAAGCGGGATCCAGCACTGCGAAGGAGAAGAGTTGCCGTACCGCTCTGTCCGGATCGGTGGCGGCGGTCGTCCGCACCTTCTCCAGGTGACCCTCGAAAGCGGGGACCACCGCACCGCGGACCAGGTGCTCGACCAACTCGGCCGGGGTGTAGTAGACACCTCCCGCCTTGCGGCCGCCCTCGTTGGTCTGCCACAACAAGCCCCGGGTGTGAACTTCCGGGTCGGTGTCGTCGGGGATGTAACGGTCTTCATTGGGGTCATAGCGAAGAGGCTGGTCGGCCACCGACAGGCGGAGACTCAGCAAAGCCTCGTAGATGTGGCCGAGGTGACCTATCTCCAGGGAGGAGTAATCCACTCCACGTTTGGCCTTACTGTCCCAGCCGACCGCAGTGAGAAGCCTTGCGAAGTAGGGATCGGACAGTTCCATGCGCTCCAAGAGTTCGGCGCCCTCGAAGTCGGAAGGCGCAAACAGGGCGCCGTTGTATGCGGGGACATCCCAGGCGGGGTTGCCGTGACGCATCGCCCGCACCAGCACCGCGAACTGAGACCAAAGCGCGGTGGAGTTGTGGCTGAGCTTGTCCTGTGACGCAGTGGCTTCTTCCACCAATCCGGTCAGCGATTTCGAGCGATATGTGGCGTTGTCCATCGGGAGGAAGCCGGAACTCTCGGCGTAAAGGATGAACAAGAGGCGGAACATCAGGGTGAGTGCAGCCTTCTCGATTTCCTGTCGCTCTTGGTCGTTCTCGATGTTCTCCCCGCAGTCTGCAACCCATTGGTCGAGTCCCGCCGCCAAGGCGGGGAAGGCATCGAAGCGGATGGTCCGATCCAGTCGACGGCGCAGGACCGATCCAAACCGGCGCGCCTCCTCCTGGAGTTCTGCGAACCCGTTGTCGGACAGGTATTGAGGAGAGAGCAGCCACAAGAAGGGTTTCCTTCCGGTTCCGAGCAAGCGGGCATCGATGTCCAGCCAATCTTGCGTTGATGCCCCTTCGAAGAGTCGGAACCGTCCCTCGTGGGCCAGCAACCCGTACCGGGCCCCTTGCTTGCGACAGTCTTGTACCAAGAGCCCCTCCGGTGGGCGTCCCTGATCGTCCAGTCGGGTAAAGGCTCGCGTGTTGTTCTTCGGGTGCACCACAGCAACGGGCTGCCCTTGGTGGCGGGCCAGGTATCCCCGGGTTGGGAGTTGCTCCAGTCGGTAGCCGAGTTTGGTCAGCATCGCCCTCCATCCATCGGACGGTTCCAGCGCCGAGGTCGCATCGGTTGCCTCCGACCATCTGGTGATGTTCCCTTTGAAACGGACTTCCAAAGTGTGCCGAGACAGCAATCCCTCCATGTGGAGACCCTCCCCACCCAGCTGGGCGATCTCCTCGGCCAGGTGACGCACAGACTCCAGCCTTCCCATCTCCGCAGTGTTCCCGATGGAACGGGCCAGGGCCGAGGCGTTAACCGACCGGATCGGCCCGTCCGCCGTAGCCGGCCCCAGAACCCTCAGCCATCCGGAACGGTCCGGATCATCAGCTACCAGCAGATAGCTCACTGGACTGTTGCCAACCCGCTCTCGCCACCGAGCCCTCATGGTTTTCTCGCCGGGGTCCACAGCAACAGCTATTTCAAGATTGGCAAGCACGGCCACGCCCGCCGTACCCCTTCGCTCTGGCCCTGGCCGCGCTGCTCCGCCGGCTACCAGATCACTCAACAACTCTTTGGTGTTCAGTGGATTGCTCCTACCTGGTGCACGAGAAATACCTTACAGAGGGAGAGGGACGGCGGTCAGTGATGCGTCAAGGTGATTCCCGCGGGCTGGCACCTGGTCATGAGTGCGGACCTGCAGGTGACCTATCGGAACCCGAGACGAGGTGAATCTGTGTACGGCTCTGAAACCCGTGCGCTAATCAGACTGTCCCACCTTTCCCTGGTGGCCTCCTTCTCGTAGGTGAAGAAGCGGGAGCATCTTTGAAGTCTTGCCGAAGCGAGATGTATGGCGTCTGCGGATCTCACGCCTCCGAATTCCCTAACACGAGCCTGCCGAATGACCGAGCGGGCCTCCCGCGCCACCCGCTGAGATATGTCGATGAGGGCGATCGGCGATGCCGGTGTCCACAGCTGGTCGATGCTGTCCTCGCTGGTGGATTGCTCGGCGTTGTCTGCTGCCACGTAGGCCACTTCGGTGATCGACAGGACCGACGTGAAGAGATTGATCTTGTGAGTCCTGGCATCATCCAAAACGGATTGGACAGCGGCGGCACGGTTCTCCTCGTTGCTCACGTAGGCGAGAAGCACACAAGCGTCGACATAAACGCTTGGCTCTTTAGGGGGAGGCATCCCTTACCCGTCGCAGGGCTTGTTCCGATGGCTCTCGGAGGCGAATAGCACCTCTCGCCTGCAGGTAACCCAGAGGGTCGCCCTCATCAACGGCTTGTACCTCGGTGATATCCCGGATCGAGATGGGTTGCCCGGAGGCGTCCCGGGTGACGGCGCCGGTTACATCGGCGACACGACCCCAGACCTCACGCATCGTGTCCTCAAGACCGTGATCGGGGTGGCATCGGACGGGCTTGTCGGTGGCTAGCTCGTAAAGAAAAAAGCGCAGACCCTTGCGGTGCGAAAGGGTTTCGACACGGCCCCTGACCGTACCCAGAGAACTCGCGGTCTCTGCATGGCGTTCCATAATCGCAGATCGGATGGATGGGGTAAAGGTGACTCGGGTACTGGCCGCTTCGAGAGTGATTTGGTTGTCTTCGTCTACAACCTCGGTCAGTTCACGAACCCGATCCAGTAGGGGACCGTCCAGGAGGGGATGGCTTTCTCCATCCGGCGGCGACGCGATCAATGAGGCAGCTTGACCGATGTCTTGACACATCGCCGGAATGAGTTCCTTTGCTTCCTCGTCGAGCGGCATCGCCCGTGCGGTCACCGCAGCACTGCCGTGGTCAAGCCCGGTCAGCACCCATCGTACGCTGGCATCATGGCTCTCGCCCAGAGCCTGCAGCATTTTGGTGAACCGGATGCAAGCCTCCGCTAGTTTCCCGATGGTCACCTCGCCGTCGAGACGGAACTTCACAAAGCCTTCCGACATGTGATGGACTTTACCGCTGGGTGCACTTCCGAGAGACATGGTTGACAGATGCTTTGATGGGATAAGGCCCTCCTGGTCTGATTCATGAGTCCATGACTCTCGAGTCGAAGGAGACCCTCGTGGGAAACCAACTGTAGGAAGTTGACGCCTCTGCAGGCGGTCGGTGACGGATCGGGTCCTGGAGGAGGGGTGGGCGATGGGGAAGCGATGGTTAACCTCCTGGGGATGAGTTATTTCGCTGGCAAACATTTCGTGGTTACGGGAGC
>VXSV01000062.1 GCA_009837815.1 Acidimicrobiia bacterium | reverse complement strand
GAGGGGATCGCAGCTTCGGGGTGGGGGACTATCACCAGACACCCCTCGAAAGCGTGCTGCCGGTCTCCTCCGACCCCGACGACCTGCTGCGGCGCCAGCCGGTGGCCGAGGTCCTGGCGCTCGACACCTCCGGGTCGATGGGTTCCTGTCACTGCGGAGGCAACGCGGAGCGCATCGCCGGAGGGACTCCCAAGACGGCTATCGCCCAGGCCGGGGCGACCCAGGCGATCGGCGCCCTTACCAGTTCCGACCAGGTCGGGGTGCTGGCCTTTTCTTCGGGGTTCGACTGGACGATTCCGCTCGGTCCCCGGCCCGACACCGAGGAGGTGACGGCCGCCCTGTCCACCCTGACGCCCGAGGGAGACACAGAGATCCGCCCGGCGCTGGCCGAGGCGCTCCGGGTCCTGAACGGAGTGGAGGGGTCGCTGCGACACATCGTGCTGTTCACCGACGGCTGGGACCCCGATGAGGCCGGGCTCCTGCCCTTGGCTCGCCGGATTTCCGCCGAAGGCGTGACGCTCTCGGTCCTGGGAACCGGAGAGGGCCCCGGTCCGACTCTCGAACGGATGGCGGAGCTGGGGGGAGGACGTTACTACCCGGGGGCGGACCTCGATCTGGTGCCCGAGATATTCGTCGAAGAGACCTTGCTGGTGGCTGAGAACCTGGTGCGAGAAGGCCTCTTCTATCCGGTCCGCAGCGGTCTGAGCGCCATGAGCGAGATCCTGGCCGAGACCCCGCCGCTGCGGGGCTATGTGGCGACCAAGGCCAAGGGGACCGCCACGGTCTCCCTGGAGGTGGGGGCGGAGCATCCGCTCTTGGCATCCTGGCAGCGGGGGCTGGGGCGGGTGTCGGTGTGGACGTCGGACGCCACGTCCCGGTGGAGTTCGGAGTGGGTGGAGTGGCCCGGCTACGTGCAGTTCTGGGGAACGGTGGTCCGCGACACTCTGTCGGTGCAGGGAGACGGTGTCCTCTCGGCCACTGTCGAGGGAGGTAGGCTTTCGATCGGTCTGGATCAGTCGGGCATGGCGCCCGAGGCGACCGGCGTCGCCCGGATCCGAGGCCCCGACGGAGAGGTTGCTGTCGTCGCCCTTCGGAGGGTGGCCTCGGGCCGCTTCGAAACCCAGGCGCCGGCGGATACGGCCGGGGCCTACTGGATCACCGCTGTCATCAACACCCCGGACGGGGCCATGACCTCGGTTAGCGCCGGGGCGGTCTCCACCTACCTGGAGGAATTCTCCTTCCTGGCTGCCGACCCGGCCCTCGCCCGGGAGATCGCCGAGGTCACAGGCGGCCGGGTCGACCCGACGCCGGACGGCTTCTTCGAGGCCGTTTCCACCCGCGGGGTGAATGACGTCGCTGTCTGGCCATGGCTGGTGGGGTTGTCACTGGCGCTGTTCCTGGCGGACGTGGCTGCCCGTAGGCTTCGCTTCTCTGCAGGAGGCGCAGCAACCGCACAGACGGTGGGTCGCCCACCCGAAGACGAACCGGTGGTGGTGGACGAACCACTCCAACACCCGGCGGACGGCCCTCCCCCCGAGCCGGAACGGACCGAAACCCTGGATCGGCTGATGCGCCGGCGCCGCCGATGAGCGGGGCGTTTCCCTGGCCGAGGTTCAGCCGGGCCGAGTTGGAGAGCTACCGGGACGCGACGTTGCCCGACCTGGTGGGACCCGGAGTCCGTCTGCTGTTCGTGGGCATCAACCCCGGTCTGTGGACCGCCGCCACCCAGACCCACTTCGCCCATCCCACCAACAGGTTCTATCCCGCCCTGCGCCGGGCCGGCGTCACCTCCCGTGAGATCTGTCGGGAGGCCGGGTTCACTCCCGAAGACCGTCGGTATCTGATCGGGCGGGGAATCGGGATCACCAACCTGGTCGACCGGGCCACGGCCCGCGCCTCGGAACTCTCCGCGGCGGAGCTTCGTTCGGGTGCGGCGGCCGTGGCCGAGAAGGTCAGGGCATGGGGTCCACGGGTGGTGGCGGTGGTGGGGATCACCGCCTACCGGACGGCCTTCGGCCGACCGCGGGCCCGGGCGGGTCGCCAACCGGAGCTTCTGGAAGGCGCCGGACTGTGGGTTGTTCCCAATCCCAGCGGGCTCAACGCTCACGAGACGGTCGACTCCCTGGCCGGGTGGTACCGGAAGGTCTCCGACGATGCCGGAGTGCTGCCGGAAACCGGCGGTTACGCCGAGCCGGCGCATCCCACGGGGGGATAGCGGCCGGGAGATCTTCCTGCCAGGCCGCCTCCGATCAGGCGATGTCGACGTGTGGAGACCAAGCCGGAGAAGGCTGCCCGGGCTTTGTCGGCCGCCCACGTCACCTGCTCGGGATCGTCCAGGAACAGAAGGCCCAGGACCGTGCCGCTGTGGGCCACGTTCACTCCGAGGGCGCCTGCGGCGCGGGCCAGCTGCAGGCCTGTCTCCAGGTAGGGGTTGGGAAAGACATCCTGATAGGCGATGGCGTCCAGGGTGGCGCCCAATCCGATAAGGACCCCGTCGCCGGTCTCCAGCCCGGCGGCTATCAGCCCGAAGGCCTCCAGGAAACGATCAGACCGGCGCTCCAGCGCCGGTCGGCGGTCTACTCGGTTGAACGCCTCCGTGTCCACCCGGTCCGGGTATTCGAGCACCAGGACCTCCATGGGGGGCGGGTCGCCCAGGGGG
>VXSV01000114.1 GCA_009837815.1 Acidimicrobiia bacterium | reverse complement strand
GGCGGAACCCGGCCCGAGCCGTCCCGGACCCGACCCCGAACCCGCGAAAACCATCAAAAACCCGCGAAAACCATGGGCTGCCACCCCACCTGAAGGGCCCTCCCCCGCCACCACCGTACCGTTGGTCGGGACGCGCCGGGGCCTTCGCCGAAGGTGGGCGTCTCCGAGGATTCTGATCCCTGGGATGGATCGGACTGCGCGCCGGTTCGATCCGTGCAGGTGCTTTGCGGCTGTCCACAATGTGCAACGGCGCTGTGACAAAGCCAAGGGTCCGGCCCCGGTTTTTTTCACAACCCGGGGAGAAATCGCCGAGGGCTGCGGGGGGAATGCCCGCCCAGAGACGTCCGGCCTTCATGGACTAGGACAACACTCCGGCCCCGGCCAGGCGCCAGAGCGTCTCCTCCGAAGCATCCGGACCGGGTTCCACCAGCAGGTAGTGGAGACCCGACCGGGCGGATCGGGCGGCCATCTGTGCGCACAGGTCGCCCAGCCGGCGCCGGTAGCGTTCATAGGCGTCGGCGGTGCCCGAGAAGTCGGACTCCACACCGGTCTCGCAGTCGCGGAGCCGGACGTCTCCCAACACCTCGGGATCCAGTTCGGGGGTCCCCAGTACGTGCAGCACCACCCCTCCCACCAAACCGCCCAACAGATCAAGGCCCGACTCCCAGTCGGTTACCAGGAGGTCGCTCACCAGGACGACGTAATGGCCCCGACCCCCGGCCGCCACGGCCGCCATCGACGGCGCCAGCCTCCCTTCGCCGGGTTGGACGCCCAGCCCCTCCAACCAGGCCTCCAGCCGGGGCCAGGCCGAAAGGTGCCTTCCCGCCGGCCCCCGGGTGACCATCCCTGCCCCGCCCTCGCCGGGCGCCGCCCACAACTCGACCCGATCGCCTCCGGCCAGGGCGAGGTAGGTCATCAAGCCCGCCAGCCCGAGCGCGGCGGTGTGCTTTTCGTGAAAGCCCATCGAGGGAGAGCGATCCACCACCACCCGAACCGAAAGTTCCCTCTCCGCCTCGAACTCCCGGATCAGAGGCGTTCCCAGGCGCGCCCAGAGGAGGTGGTCGATCCTCCGGTAGTCGTCTCCCGGCGTGTACTCCCGGAAGTCCACGAAGTCGATGCTCTCTCCCTTGTGGTGGGAGGAATGCCTCCCGCCGTGAGGGGATCTCACCCGTCCGCGCGCCGTCAGACAAAAGCGGCCGATCCTCTCCCGCAGGCCGGCGGAGACCAGCATCAGCGCTCAGCCACCGGCTCGGGATGGGCCTCCAACACCTCCTCGATCAGGCCGTCGGCGCCGACCCCGTCCACCACCGCTTCGTAGCCCAGCACCAGTCGATGCCGAAGAGCCGGGAGGGCCAGCCGGCGTATGTCGGACGTCGACAGGTTGGGACGCCCGTCGATCAGGGCCAGGGCCTTGCCCCCCAGGACCAGCGCCTGGGCGCCCCTGGGACTGGCGCCGGCGCGAACGTAACGGCGGATGCCCTCGGTCGCCCCGGCAGAGTCCGGATGGGTAGCTCCCACCAGGGTGGAGGCGTACCGCAGCAGGTGCCGGGCAGCCGGCAATTCTCGTACCAGCGACGCCATCTCGGTCAGGTGCGCACCCTCCAGGACGCCCCCGGGCCGGTGTTCGGCGCCGCCGGTGGTGCGCCGGAGGATCTCCACCAGGTCGTCGGAAGGCGGGAACGGCACCAACTCTTTGAGCATGAAGCGGTCCAGCTGGGCCTCCGGCAGCGGATAGGTGCCTTCCATTTCCAGAGGATTCTGGGTGGCCATCACCATGAACGGCCTGGGAAGCGGACGGGTGGCGCCCGCCACGGTCACCCTTCTCTCGGCCATCGCCTCCAGGAGAGCCGACTGGGTCTTGGGGGTGGCCCGGTTGATCTCGTCGGCCAGCACCAGGTTGGTGAAGACGGGGCCGGGGTGGAAACTGAACTCACCGGCCTGCAGGACATTGGTGCCGAGGATGTCGGCGGGCATCAGGTCGGGAGTGAAGGAGATGCGTCCGAAACCGATCTGGAGCACCTGCCCCAAGGTGGTGAGCAGCCGGGTCTTACCGAGGCCGGGCACCCCCTCCAGCAGGAGATGGCCCTCACACAGCACCGCCACCAGCACCTTTTCCACCAACTCGGTCTGACCGACGATCACTCCGGCGATCTCTGCGCGGGCGTCGGCAAGTTTGGCTGCGAATCCGTCGGGATCCATAGGGGGGGTCTGTGGGATCATGGTTCCAACTCCGTGAAATAGGTTTGCACAACTTCGGTCAGATTGGGAGGAAGAGGACGTCTCTGAAGGGATTCCAACGCTTCGGAGCGGTACTCGGCCAGCCGGTCCGCATACGGAACCAGCTGCGCGTTGACCATCGAGGGCGCCAACGCCGACCCCGCCGCGTCGCCCGATTCGGTCCCGTCGATCTGCACATGCACCTCCTCTCCCAATCCTTCGGGAGGGGGTTCGAATACGGTTTGGGAGGAATATCCCGGTTCCCGGGCGGGATCATCGTCGCCGGTCCCCGCTATCTGTCCTCCGCCCGAACCCGAGGGGTCGGGCCGGTCTCCTCCGCCGCCTCCCACGATCTCTCCCTGGCCGGCGCCGGACCCCGGTCCCTGGCCCGAAGGGCCCCCCTGACCACCCTCCGAGCCCTGCCCCTCACCCTGCCCGGGACCCTC
>VXSV01000121.1 GCA_009837815.1 Acidimicrobiia bacterium | reverse complement strand
TCGGGGACCGACGGCGGGGGAGGACTGGGAACGAAGGTCGGGCGGGGCACCTCCACCGACTCGGCCGGGACCTCGGTCACCGGGGCCTCTCCCCGCATCTCGGCAAGGATCTGTTCCACGGGCAGGCCCAGCGCCTTGGCCTTGGCTTCGGCGGAACGCCGCAGGAGTTCTTCGGGGATCTCGGGCACTAGCGCTTACCTCGCACGTCTACAGGGGTCCTGAGATGCCGCCGTCCTTGCGGACTCTCCAGAAGTGGACCGCCAGGAATATCACGATGATGAACGGCAGGAACAGCACATGGAGCACATACCATCTCAAAAGCGTCCCCGCCGTCACCTCCACCCCGCCCAATAGGGCAAATTTCACCTGTGCGCCGATCACCGGGACGAATCCGGCCATGTTGGTTCCCACCGTAACTGCCCACAGGGCCAACTGGTCCCAGGGGAGCAGGTAGCCGGTGAAGGAGAGCAGGAGGGTGAGGAGCAAGAGGATCACGCCCACCACCCAGTTGAACTCCCGGGGCGGCTTGTAGGCGCCGTGATAGAAGACCCGCGACATGTGGAGGAACACGGTGAGCACCATCAGGTGGGCGCCCCAGCGGTGCATGTTCCTCATGAGGGAACCGAATGCGATGTCGGTCGACAGCGCCTGCACGTCGATGTAGGCCCGTTCGGCGGTGGGTGCGTAATAGAACATCAGGAAGATGCCGGTGACGGTCAGGAGAATGAAGAGGAAGAAGCTCAATCCTCCCAGGCACAGGGTGTAGGACAGCTTTACGCCGTGGCGCTTCACCTTCACCGGGTGGAGGTGATAGAGCACGTTGTTCATAATCACATACGACCGGTTGCGGGGTGTGTCGGTGTAGCCCTTCTTGAAAGGTGATCCGGGTCGGAGCATCGAGTCCATGAACTGGCCCGACCACATCCGTCCCACCATGTCCGTGGCGTGGGTGCGGGCCTTGGTCAGGAGGCCGTGAATGCCGTTGCGAGAGCTCACCCTTCCTCCTTACCAGCGCATTCCGTAGGTATACCCATGCTTGAAGTCCCTCTGGCCGGTGTCGACCTCCCACGGCGCCGAGTTGAGTCCCATCTCCTCGGCCTGGGCGGCCAGTGACCCCTCGAACTTGCCGAGGGAGATGACGCCGGTGGGGCATCGGTCGATGCAAAGGGCGCATCGGGTGCATTCGTTCTCGTCCACGACGAAGAACCCGTAGTTGGTGGTGTCCTCTCGCGGGTCGTCCACGTTGACCGCCTCGTCGATGGCCTCCATGGACAAATAGAAGATGCACTTCCACGGGCAGATGTCCACGCATCCCTCGCAGATGATGCACTCGGACTGATCGATGTGGAGGAACTGCTTGGGACGGATCTTTCCGGCATAGAAGTCGTTCTCCACCAGCGCGAGCTGATAGTCGTCGCGGAACGGAGGCGTCTCATCGACAACGCCGCGGGGCATCAGCCGTCGCCTTTCACGAGCGGGCGGCCGTACGGGGAGGTCCGGGCTGCCGGGGTGGGCCTCTTGGGCGATTTGTAGATCTGCTGCAGCAGGTAGGCGACCACGCCGGCGCCGGCAAGGGTGCCCAGGTTGTAGGCGCCGGAGATGGAGTCCTTGATGGCGGCCCAACTGATCGCCACATCGTTGCCCAGCATCAGGAACGGCGGAATGTTGAAGGCGATCCGCTGTCCCGACCAGTCGAGGTCGGTCTGGGAGAGGTTGAGCCACTCTGAGGGAACGATCCCGAACACCAACACCAGTTCTATCCAGACCAGGAAGGCGGCGAAGGAGGCCCGGGCCCAGGTCATCTTCTGGTTCAGCACCCACAGGAAAGCCGCGCCCAGAAGCATCATCTGGGAGGCCCCCAGAGCAGCGAGGTACCCGATGCTCTTCCAGAACCAGCCCCTGGGTATCCAGTTGAAGTAGTCCACTACCACCGGCGTGGACACCCCGTTGACGAACTCGGTCTGGGGGAGGGCGGAGTAATGGACCCAAAGAACGGCCACGGCCATAAGTCCGGTTCCGAGCACCAACGACGAAGACCCGATGAGGATTCGTGTTCGGTGGTTTATAGCGGCGATGCGGTGCATCTCTACCAGATGGCCTTCCGGGGTCGAACCACTCCTATTTTTACACCGGTGCGGGTTTCAAACAAAGTTATGACGCTTCCGGCCATCACAGCCCATCGGCTCCCGTCCCCTTGCCTCGGCTTGCGCCGAGGGAGGTTTCGATCTTGCTATCTTTCGGAGCGGCTCTCATGGCAGGCCTTTCGTTTCCGGGCCACCCGGGGGTAGCGCTCTGAGTACAACCAAGAATAATCAATCTGTTAGCCCGATCAGTCGTGCCGGGCGCTACGCCGCATGGGCGGATCGGCTGGCCGCCGACACGGCCGCCAAGTGGCACATCATCGTATCCACCGCCTTCCTGGCGGCGGCCGGGATCGTGTGGGTGGCCGGGATGGTGGAACTGCGTTTCCCGGGGACCCTGACCGGGCCTTTCTCCTACGGCCGCATCCGTCCCATCGCTCTCTTGCTGGCCGTGATCGGCTGGCTGACCCTGTCCCTGGCGGGCGGGGTCTATTACATCCTGCCCCGGCTCACCGGGGTCCGGATGCGCGGCGAGGCCCTGGCACTGGCGGGCGGGGTGGGAACCGCCGGGGTGACCGTGGTAGGGGCGCTGGTGGTCCTGCT
>VXSV01000001.1 GCA_009837815.1 Acidimicrobiia bacterium | reverse complement strand
CGGCAGCCTCATACTGCTCTCGGGTCAGCCCCCAGGCCTGAGCCAGCAGCCAATCAGCCTCGTCAGTGATGTGGCGGCATTCACGAAGGTCATAGCGTCCGACCTTCACGCCTGCGTTTTGCTTCCAGGCGAGGTGTTTCGGTGTTTCTTCCTTCAAGAACTCTGCAAGATTCGCAAGCCTGGTTACTAAACTTGCGACTTCCATGTCACACGGGGGGGCGGACAACACTTCAATGTCACACGGAACAGCAGCCAGCAGGCTCCGTGTGACATTGAAGTCGTCACCGAACATAGACCACCATAGGTAGGTCCACCTTCCTGCTAGAACCATCAACGCCAAATCTCTCTGTTCATGGTTTCGAAAGTAAAGCTTGCCATCGTGCGGAGAGGTTGATACCGTCCCATCAACACCGATAATGGGTGGTGGCGTCTGATAGACCCCCAGCGAGTAATGGGCTACTTTCTTGTAGGTCAATTCAAAGGTTGAGTTGCTGACCAGCACATCGTTGAGTGGGAGCTGAGACTGAACCATTGCTGCAAAGGTGGCCGATACCATGCCCGAGTCGGTAAACGGCCATTGTTCTCTCCCACCGCAGACCATCAAGCTCGTGTTGGGTTGGGTGTACTCCAGACTATCGAATAAGGTGGAGCGACCCTCTGTTAGCCACCTACGACACCGTGAGGCGAGATAGTCTTGATCGCTCCCACAACCAATGACAATGGTGTTGCGCACTCTGGTTGAACCGCCAAATAGCCCGTCAGGAATCCGAGAGAAGGAGGAAACCCACAGTGACGAGAACTGCCCGCTTAAGTATTTTCGGAGCACCTGAAAGCCTTGATTGAAACACAGGCTGTGCATCACGATCATCGCCATGCGGCCGTCTTCGTTTAGCAGGGTGGAGGCCCGCTCCATGCACACTGCGTAGAGGTCCGGGCATTTTTCGGTGGCGTAACCCCGCCAGGTGTATTCGGTCACCTGCTTTCGGTTGATGTAGGGCGGGTTGCCGATCACCACATCGAATCCCCCGTCCCGCCACACCGAAGGGAACTCGGCGAACCAGTGGAAGGGAACGTGGGAGTTCTTCCACTCCTCGAAGCCCATCGACTCGGCGCGGATGTCATAGAGGGCGTTGTCGGCCTGCGAGGTGGCAGCCTGAATCTGGTTGGCCAGCCGGCGTTTGCCCGAAACGCCCTTGACCGAGGTGCTCGACAACTGCGCCGAGGCAAACTCGTCATAGGCGTCGGCGGCAACCTGAGCGGCGTGTTCTGCGGCTGCTAATCCCGGAAGCGATTGCAGCACGTCCCCGAATCTGCGGGCCACATCCGACGGATCGGCGATCCCCACCAACAGATTCCCCGCCTTTATGTTGAAATCGAGGTCCGGCAGCGGCTCGATCTGCGACACGTCCTCCAGTTGCGCCACCAGCTTCAGGAACAGGCGAAGCTTGGCGATCTCAGCCGCTTCCCCCATCAGGTCCATCCCATAGAGATTGTTCAAACAGATCGTCTTCAAGAGCCAATAACGCCGATTGGGGTGTGAGTCCACCTCGCCGATTGTCGCCATAAGTTCATCTATTTCATACAGCGGAAGGGGTTTCTGAACAGCGATTCTCACTATCTGCGGACCAGCCTGGGCAAAGTGCGGGAACATTTCGGACCCGACAAGTTCTACTCCTATTTCCGAAAATTCCTGCTCCCGCTCTTCCATGTGGGTTTGGGAAGCCCCTCGCAGGAACGGGCTTGGAGCAACCCTGTGATAGAGCAGATCATCGGCCAGGTCCCCTACGTGGACGGCGGCATCTTCGAACGCCACGACCTGGAACGTGACTACGAGATAGATATCCCTGATGGGGCGTTTGAGGAAATCTTCGACTTCTTCGATCAGTGGCGCTGGCACCTGGACGAGCGTCCGTCGGGTGATCACAAGGAGATCAACCCCGACATTCTGGGGTTCATCTTCGAGCAGTACGTCAACTACACCGAAAAGGGACGCAAGGAAAAAGGCGCCTACTACACCAAACCTGACGTGACCGGGTACATGAGCACCTACACCATCATCCCCGCAGTGGTCGATCGCCTGGTGGCGGCCGGATTGGATGACCCGACCGTCTTGCTGCCGAACTCGAAGGATCGTTACCTGCATGACAGCCTGGGCTACGGAATAGCCAAAGAACTCCCTGATGGTGAGCTGCCACCCAGCGATTACCCTGACCCGGAACTGGACATCGCCCTGCCGGGAGAGCGGTGGTGTGATGTGACCCACCGGCGCGGTCGCTATCGAGAGCTGGTGGAACTGGTTGGCGGCGGAGGAGTGAAGAACATCGACGACGCCATCACCGCCAATCTGGACATCGTGGGACTGATGGAGGATTATCTGTCGGTCGCTTCAGCGGACGAGTGCGTAGTCGCCTTCGATGTACTGCGCTCTCTGACCGTGTGTGATCCCACCTGCGGTTCAGGCGCCTTCCTGCTGGCCGCCTTGGATGTTCTGGAGCCTTTGTACACAGCGGTGTGTGACCGCGCCGAGGAATTGGTTGCCGCTGGTGGCCCGGATGGCGCCGTAAATGAACTTAAGGCGACTCAACAGAACTGACGCATACCACCGACGTTCTCTTTCCTTGCCGAGTGGGATGCCTTCGATCCGGTCGGTGAGCGCCCGGTGGTGCTCTTGATACTTCTTGTAGAAATCCTTGGTCACCTTCTCGACATTGAATGACTGGCGCACCCGCTCCAGCACCTTCGGGCCGGTGAGGCCCTTGCTCTCCCTGATTTCGAACCTGACCCGTTCCAGCCGCTGCAGAAGAGCATCGTTGCCCTTTCCCCTCCGGTAGTGATGGTCGACCAGGCGAAAACCCGTCCCCGATGGCCGTTGCTCAGGCCATAGCCACAATTGCTCATCGGCGGTGGCGAAGACCACCAACTGGTCGGCCGAGTATTGCTTCAGGTCTCGGACCGTCCTGTTTCTTTTCGCCGCGGTGGGAATCTCGGAACAGTCGATCACCCACACCAGCACCCCTCGCTTTTCAGCCACGGCCCGGGCGGTTAACGACGTGTCATCAATGCGGTTCACGCCATCCTCTTTCGGCAGTGGCACTCCATGGCCCAAGTGATCCGGGGGGTTGTCCCATCCGAGACGGGCGCGAAACAGTTCCCCGAAGTCGCCCTTGTCAAGCAGTTCGCGGATCAGATCGTGATTCAGCGTCGCCAATTTGCCCTTGCCCAGCCGGTCTCCCCACCACAATACATTCGAAACACGCTTCTCACGATGTCGTGTCTACATCCTGGCATCACAGTCTGATTTGTTAGCGTTTTTTATCATGTTTTAGCGTTTATACCCTTGGTTTGTCACACCCCCAGGACATAATGATTAGGTATGAAAAACGGAGTCCAGTCTTCGAGCGGTCGGGTTTCCCACGGCATGGCGGGCAACCGGGTGCGGGTCGTGCTGCCCTCTGTGCCTGTGCGGGAGGCTACGTTGGCTGGTTTGAAAGAGCAGATGCGATCGGCCAGTCGGGCCAAGGCTCAAGCCGAAGCGGTGCGGGTCCGGGCGGCGGCCGAGTACAGCCGCCGGATGGGACAGAAGGCCGCCGAAAGGACACTGCGGGAGGAGTCGGGCCAGTCCGCCAACGGGTCTCGGGTGGAGGTGGAAATAGCCGGGAAACTGAAAGGCCTGCCCGACACCAGGAAGGCTTTCGAAGACGGGGAGATCACCTTTGGTCACACAAAGATCATCGCCAATACCGCCCGAAGAGTCGACGTCGACGAGCAGGAGTTGGTGGATCGGGCGAAGAATGAGCCGGTGGACGTGTTCGCCCGCACTGCCCGCCGGCACGAACAGCAGAAATCGGAAGACGGCGGCCTCTCCAAACTGGAGGCACAACGCCGGGCTCGCAAGGCCGGGATCAAGACCGACCCCTCCGATGGGATGACGGTGCTGTGGGGGCGGTTCGATCCGATCACCGGAACCCGGATCAAGAATCTGCTCACCGCCAAGACCAACCAGCTGTGGCGAGCCGAAGACCCCAAGGACCGTCCCACCACCGAGCAGCGCATGGCAGACGCTCTGGCGGAGCTGCTATGTCGACCCGGCGGTGGCAAGAAGGGCAAGAAGTCCAAGACCCAGAGGGCTGACCTCCTGCTGATCGCCCACTGGGATACCGGAGAGCAAAAGATCCGTAATGCGACGCTGGCGGACGGCACTCCCATACCGGTGGCCCTGTTCAAGGACATGGCCTGCCAAGGGAAGGTGGTTCCGGCCATTTTCGACACGAAGGGTCGGCCGTTGTGGGTAGGGCTGGGCAAGCGCCTGGCCACGCCTTCTCAGCGCCTGGCTTTGATCGCCCGCGACCGAAGGTGCGTGGGCTGCGGGGCGGATCCCGCCTGGTGCCAGGCCCATCATGTGATACCGTGGGAAGCCGATGGCCCCACCGACATCGACAATCTGGTCCTGCTGTGCAGCCGATGCCACCATCAGGTCCATGACGAGAAGTGGCAAATCCGGAAAACCCCTACCGACAAGTATGTGCTACAGCCACCCTCGTCCCGACACAGACAATCGATGTCAGTCAAAACCCCCAACCGGCGCGGTCGGGAACGTAAACGGTCACCAGACTGACACCTCGGGAAATCACCTGCAAGGCTGGCAAAAAACCCCGTGCCGGCGGGTTGACTCCTAACCGGATACCCTCATAGGCTGGGAGAAGCTAGAAACCAATCCAAGACCGCCCGGCATCGAGATCTCAACCAGGAGCGGAACAACCATCAAGCGAACCGCAAGGCCTCACCCGGCCGCGGAAACTCGCGAAAAACCACGGAAAGGCGGTGGCGGGGGAGGGTACCCAAAGGGGGGCTCAAACCACACCGCCGATTTTCGCGAGAACGGGGTTGTTGATGGTGACGCCCCGGCAATCACTATGGGTCGCTGCCCAATCGGTGGGCGTCGGCTACTGCGTAGGCGGTTAGGTTTACGATCTCGGCCACCGAGGCGTCTCTTTGCAACACCTGCACCGATCTTCCCAGCCCGGTCAAGATGGGTCCGATCACCTCTGCGTCACCGAGGCGCTCCAATAGCTTGTAGGCGCTGTTGGCGGCGGCCAGGTTGGGGAACACCAGTATGTTGGCGGGGAATTCCAGGGGCCCGCCCGGACGGCGATTGGATAACAGTGTCTCCACCACGGCGGTGTCGGCTTGCATTTCTCCGTCTACCGGGACGTCCGGCCAGCGATCCCGGAACATTCCGACGGCCTGGCGCACCCTTTGAGGCTCGTCCCCGCCGGCCGAGCCGAAGTCGGAGTAGCTGATGAAGGCCACCCGGGGGGATCTTCCGAAGTGGCTCTGGGCCACCTCCACCGCCGAAGCGGCTATCTCGGCCAACTCCCACGCGGAAGGCAGGATGTTCACGGCGCAGTCCGCAAAGAAATAGGCTGCCCGCCCGGCCACCACCACATACAGGGCGCTGGCGATCGAACGCCCCTCCCTCACTTTGATGATCTGCAGAGCCGGTCTCACCGTCTCGGGGAAAAAAGTCGTAAGGCCCCCCACCAGCACCTCGGCGTCACCAGACTCCACCATCAGGGCCGCGAAGACATTGGGATCGAACACCATCCGGGCCGCGTGAACCCGCGAAACCCCCCGGTGGCCGCGCAACTCCAGAAGGCGGGCGGCGTACCGGTCTCGTTCGGCAGCCTCGCTGATGGGATCGATCACCTTGATCCCCTTCAAAGAAATGCCCAGCTCCTGTGACAGTTCGGTCACCACCCCCCGGTCCGCCAGCAACACCGGATGCCCGATCCCCTCGTCCAGGACGCGGCGGGCGGCGCGCACCAGCCGCAGGTCGTCTCCGTAGGGGAACACGACCTTCGCCGGGAACTGGCGGGCTCGAATCGTCACGGCCTGGATCAAACCCTGCGACGGTCTGAGCCGGGCGCTCAATTGCTGGCGGTACTCATCAGGATCGCAGGGAAGCCTCGCCAGGCCTTCTTCGGTGGCGGCCATGGCCACCGCCGGAGCGACGCTGGTGAGAACCCGGGGATCGAAGGGCTTGGGTATCAGGTAGTCGGGGCCGAAGGACAGTTCTTTCAACTGATAGGCCTCCAGCACCGACTCGGCCACCGGTTCGCGGGCCAGACGGGCCAGCGCCCGGGCCGCGGCCACCTTCATTCCCTCGCTGACCCCCCTGGCGCGGGCGTCGAGGGCGCCCCGGAATATGAAGGGGAAACCCAGAACATTGTTCACCTGATTCGGAAAATCGCTCCGGCCGGTTCCCACGAAGGCGTCCGGCCGGACCTGCTTCGCCACCTGATAGGGGATCTCGGGATCGGGGTTGGCCAGGGCGAAGATGACGGGCTGTGGCTCCATTCTCTCCAGCATCTCGGGATGAACCAGCCCCGCCTGGGCGACTCCGATCAGAGCGTCGGCGTCAACCAGGGCCTCCGCCAACGTCCTGGCCCGAGTATCCCGTGCGAACTCCTTCTTGTAGGGGTTGAGGTCGGTGCGAGACGAATGAAGCACTCCCCGGGAATCCACCATAAGCAACAACTCGGGATCGAAGCCCAGCCTGATAAGAAAATGGCCGGTCGCCACTCCGGCGGCGCCGGCGCCCAGTACCACCACCTTCATGTCCTCGATGCGGCGTCCACTGAGTTCGGCCGCGTTGAGGAGCCCCGCCCCTGCGATTATGGCGGTGCCGTGCTGATCGTCGTGGAACACCGGGATGTCCAGCCGTTCTCGCAGCGCCTCCTCTATGTAGAAGCAGTCGGGGGCGCGGATGTCCTCCAGATTGATCCCCCCCACCGTCGGCGCCAACAGTTCACAGAAGCGAATCAGATCCTCGGGATCCTCCGAGTCGATCTCCAAGTCATATACGTCGATGTCGGCGAACCTTTTGAAAAGGACGGCCTTCCCTTCCATTACCGGTTTGGCGGCCAGTCCCCCGATATTTCCCAGCCCCAGCACCGCGGTGCCGTTGGTCACCACCGCCACCAGGTTGCCCCGGTTGGTGTACTGGAACGCCTCACCGGGGTTCTCGTGGATCACCAGGCAGGGCTCTGCCACCCCCGGGGTGTAGGCGAGACTCAGATCGGCCTGGGTAAGGGTGGACTTGGTCGCCCTTATCTCCACCTTGCCGGGCCGCGGATGGGAGTGATAGTGGAGAGCTTCGCTGAACTGGGCCATGAGGAGACTCCCGGAAAGAGCCCTACAGATCGTGGTAGGCAGGCAGGGTCAGGAACTCCACGAAATCGTCCTCCAGGGCCACCTCGGAGAAGATCTCCCAGGCGCGCTCGAACCGACCCGTCCGGTAGGCCTCGTCGCCGATGTGCGCCCGGATGCGGGCCAACTCCTCGGCAGCGATTTCCCGGACCATCGGCGCCGTTATCGGCCCGCCGCTTTCAAGCCGGGCGCCGTGCCGCACCCACTGCCAGATCTGGGAGCGGGAGATCTCGGCGGTGGCCGCGTCTTCCATCAGATTGTCTATGGCCGCCGCGCCGACGCCGGTCAACCAGGAAGCCATGTAGCGAATGCCGACCGACACGTTGGTCCTCACCCCGCCCCCGGTAATGGCGCCGCCCTCGATTTCGGGGTTGAGCAGGTCCTGTGCGGTCACGGCCACGTCATCTCGCCGGCGACAGATCTGATTGGGACGGTCACCCAGCACACGATCGAATTCGGCCATCGCCACGGGTATCAGGTCAGGATGGGCCACCCAGGTGCCGTCGCACCCGGCCTCGGCCTCCCGCCTCTTGTCGGCCGCCACCGCCGCCAGGGCCCGTTCAGTCACCTCGGGGTCGCGACGATTGGGGATGAAGGCCGCCATGCCTCCCATGGCATGTGCCCCCCGACGGTGGCAGGTGGCCACCCCCAACTCGGTGTAGGCGTGCATGAAAGGAGCGGTCATGGTCACCTGGGACCGGTCCGGCAACACGTAACCCGGATGGTTCCGGAACTTCTTGATAAAGCTGAATATGTAGTCCCACCGACCCGCGTTCAGCCCTGAGGAGTGTCTCCGGAGCTCATAGAGGATCTCGTCCATCTCGAAGGCGGCCGTGATGGTCTCTATCAGAACCGTGGCCTTGACCGTCCCTACGGGAATGCCCAGACGCTCAGAGACATAGCAGATCACATCGTTCCACAGTCGGGCCTCCAGATGTGACTCCAGCTTGGGCAGGTAGAAGAACGGACCGGATCCGGCCTCCAGGGCCGCCCGTCCGCCGTGAAACATGTAGAGGGCGAAGTCGAACAGCGCTCCCGAGATGGGCCGTCCGTCCACCAGGAAGTGTTTTTCCGGAAGATGCCACCCTCGAGGTCGCACCAGGAGGGTGGCCGTCTCCTCTCGGAGTCGATAGGACTTGCGTGGAGTGTCCAGTCGGAGGGTGCGAAGTTGGGCTCCCAAGAGGTTGTGTTGTCCCTCCACGACATTCTCCCAAGTGGGGGATGTGGCGTCCTCGAAGTCGGCCATGAACATCTTGGCGCCCGAGTTGAGAGCGTTGATAACCATCCGGGCGTCCACCGGACCGGTTATCTCCACCCTGCGATCCGCCAGCGCCGGCGGCACGGGATCAACCTTCCAGTCTCCTTCCCGGACCGGGCGGGTCTCGGCCAGAAAGTCGGGGAGCACCCCCTTGTCGAACTCTTTCTGCCGCTCTACCCGCCTCTCCAGGAGATCCCGGCGGCGGGAATCGAACTCCCGGTGGAGATCCCCAAGAAGGGATACGGCTTCGTTGGTGAGAACCTCGGCGGAATGGGCAGTGGCGTTTCCGGTTATCTGGTAATTCGTCATGACTTTGACCTAGGGTAGAAAGAGAGTCGGATCACAAAGATTCGCGATCACAGAATCGGTGAACCGCCGGCTGAGGGCCCCGTCTATCACCCGGTGATCGAAGGAGAGCGAGAGGGGCATCATCGGCCTCACCACCACCTTCCCGTCCTCTGCCACCGGGGCGTCGGCGACCCTGCCCACACCCAGGATGGCGGTGTTCCCGGGAGGGATGATGGGAGTGCCGAACCCTCCTCCCAGGGCGCCGAAATTGGTGACGGTGAAGGTTTGACCGGTCAGTTCCTCCACACCCAGGTTGCGGGACCTGCCTCGATCCGACAGACCCCTGATTCCCTCGGCGATCTGGAGAATCGACATTTCGTCGGCGTCACGCAACACCCCTACCAGCAATCCGTCCGCAGCGTTGATGGCCACCCCGATGTGGCGCCCCGAGTGGACCAGGAGACAGTCGCCCTCCAGGGTGGAGTTGAACTCGGGAAAACGACCCAGAGCAGGGATGACCGCGCCGATCACCAGGGCGTCGAAAGACACTTCGGACCCGTGACTCTGCACCAGCGACCTTCGCGCCGCGATCAGCCGGGTGACATCCACCTGATCGAAGGTCGTCACATGGGGAATCTCCGACCAGGACCGTGACATGTTGGCGGCGATGGTCTTCTGAAGCCTGCTGAGCGGTCGGCGATGGACTTCCCCTTTGGCAGACATGGTCTCCGGCGTTGGATCGCCGGCCCGGCCGGGCGCTCCCGCCGCAGCCAGTACATCCTCTCGGGTTATCCGGCCGCCGGGACCGGAGCCCTGAACCGTACTCAGATCCACTCGGTGTTGGCGGGCCAGGCGGCGCACCACCGGCAACGCCCGCACCGACGCCGTCGGCTGATGAGAGGAAAGCTCCTTGGCGGGGGCGGTCTCCCGGGCGTCCGAGCCGTCCCGGGCCTCCGACGATCCGGACGCCACAGATCGGGCCTCTTCAGGCGATCCGATCACGGCCAGCACGGCTCCCACCGCCATGGTCTCCCCCGTAGCGGCGCCGTGTCGGAGCACCGTCCCTTCCACCGGGGAGGGGATGACCACCACTGCCTTGTCGGTCTCCACCTCCACCAGCGGCTCGTCCCTGGCAACCCTGTATCCCTCGCCCACCAGCCAACGCACGACTTCGGCCTCGGTCAGTCCGTCGCCGATGTCGGGAAGCAGAAACTCGGTAGCCACGGGGCCTGATTCTATCCGGCGGACCACCCACGCCGACCGGCGGGTCCGGTCAGGCGAGCCTTAGACGTGGACCCCCCTCAGGAGCTTGGCCAACAGCGCCATTCTCACCAGCATTCCGTTCTCCATCTGCTGGAAGTACACAGAGCGAGGGTCGGCGTCCAGCAATTCGTGGTCCGCGGGTCCTCCCATCTCGTGTTTGCGGGGAAGAGGATGCATCAGAATGGCGTCGGGGCGGGCCCGACCCATCACGCCGGGCGTCATGATGAAGCCTTCTTTGACCTCCTCGTAGTCGCTCTGGTCGACGAAACGCTCCTCCTGGACTCGGGTCCAGTAGATCACATCCGAGCGACCCAGGACCTCCTCTAGGTCCGAAGTCTTCGAAACACATATGTCCGCCTCCCGGAGGCGCTCCACTATCGAATCCGGCATGATCAAAGATGGGGGCGACACGAAGTTGACCTTGGTCTCCCGAGCCCCGTAGGTGGCCAGCAGCTTTGCCAGGGAATGAACGGTGCGGCCGTGCTTGAGATCCCCCACCATGGTGATGGCCAACCCGTCCACCGTTCCCTTGGACTCCAGGATGGTGAAGAGGTCCAGGAGAGCTTGGGTGGGGTGCTCGCCTACCCCATCCCCGGCGCTGATCACCACCGGCCGCCGTCCGATCTTTTCGGCCAGAAGGTCCAGGTAGTGGGCCGCCATGTAGGAGGCGCCCACCTGAGGATGCCGAAGGGAGATCACGTCCGCGTAGCATCCCGCCGCCCTGACGGTGTCGGGAAGGTCCTCTCCCTTGTAAACCGACGAGAACCGGATGCCGTTGGACGCGCCGATCACCTTGCCGCCCAGCCGGAGCATGGCCGCCTGGAACGACATGTCGGTCCGGGTGCTGGCTTCGAAGAAGAGCAGAGCGAGGACCTGACCGGTGGCGATCTCCACCACTCCCCGATCACCCGAGCGAATCCGCTTCTTCAAGGTTGCGGCCGCTTCGAAGAGGACCTTGAGATCCTCCCTGCCGAATTGCTCGACGGTTACGATGTGTTTTCCGCGAAAGTCCCCATCGATGGCGGGGGGACGGTATGAATCCACAAAGCCTGCCGGATCGACCTCCACGTACCCGTTTTCGTTGTAGCTCGCCTCATCCGGATCGTTGCAGGCCGTCCCGGTGGGATGATGGTTAGCAGATTCCGGATCCGCCGGGTCCGCCGGTCGGGGATGAATGTCTTTGGCGGGGTCGTCCTCCCGGGCGCCGGCGAACAACTGCCTTTGGGAACTGTCGAGCGTAACAGTCACTGTGATCGGCGCTCCGCTTCCCCCACAATGTGAATGACCTTAAAGAAAGACCCGGGAACCGTGGCTCGGTGGACAAGTCTGGCTGGTGGGCGGTTCCTCAAATTATCTATCTAGGTTATCACCTCCGATGCGTGGAGGTGAAACATCCCGGGCCGCCCTCCGCCCCGTCGCAATCCGGGGATTATTTATAGGTGACGGAATCGCCATAGGCTCCGGTAGGCAATCAACTGACTCCGGAAACGACCGCTGCAAGGAGCAACAGACCAGTGAAAACCGTCCTCAGGGGATTCCAGTTCATCGTGTCCAGGGCGCCCTGGGCCGTGGTGCTGGTCACCCTGGTCCTGTTCGGGTTCTTCTCCTATCTGTCCGGACAGATCGTGACAGGCCAGGGCAACGAGGGCCTTTCGCCTGACAATCCCGAATTGCTGGCCTCCGACAGGATCAGCGACCTGTTCGGTGACGACCAGACCCAAGAAAGCGTCCTTCAGGTGATCGTCAGAAAAGAGGGCGGGGACGTCTTCACCAGGGAAGCCTTCGAATTGGTGAGCCGAATCAACTCCGTCCTCGCAAGCGAGGCGCTCTCCGACAACCTCTCCTTCCTTCCGGGAAGGGGCGCCGCGTTCAGCTACCTCGACCCGGCCATAGCCATGGGGGCCGGAACGGGCGTCTCGGTGGCCACCGACCAGGACGTCAAGGATCTTTACCTTGCGGCAATGGCGAGACCGGACGCCAACCCGCAGTCTGCCGCGCTGATCAGCCAGAACGGCGACCCTTCGGTGGCCGAGGCTCAGGCAGGTCTGGTGCTGGTGTTCACGAGAGTGCCGGTAGGGACGGATGAAGAGGATCTCGATCAAGCCATAGACAACGACTTGGAGGTGGCGAACGCATTGCGCGCCATATCCACTCCTGATGGGATGGAAGTCATACCTTTTAGCTTCAACCTGCTGTTCGAGGACACCGGAGACGCCGAAAGCGAGATCGGACGGCTGTTCGGGATGGCCGCGCTGATCATCCTGGTGATTCTTTGCTTCGTCTACTGGCTCAAACCGGCCGGGAGGGGCGCCCTGGTCCAATCGGGACGCCGGACCCTGGCCGACACCCTCCTGACCCTCTTCACCATCTCCTGCGCCATCGTCTTCATGCAGGGCATCGGGGTGCTGCTGGAGAGGGTCGGAATCATCGCCTCCTTCAACAACATCACCCAGATCATTCCCATCCTCCTGATCGGACTGGGCGTGGACTACGGGATCCACATCACCTCCCGCTATCGGGAGGAGGTGGGCCGCGGGCAGGACGTGGACGGTGCAATCCGCACCGCCATCGGCACTGTCGGAATAGCCCTGGCGCTGGCCACCCTGACCACCGCCATAGGATTCCTCACCAACGTCCTGAGCCCGGTGCCGGCATTGGTCGACTTCGGTGTGCTGGCGGCGATCGGAATAGCGGTCTCCTTCATCCTGACCCTTACCTTTTTTCCCGCCGCCCGGACGCTTATGGATCGGCGAACCGAAAGAGGAGGGAAGCTCTCCTGGGGACTGTTGCGGGTGCTGATCCTGGCCAGGAAGGTCGACCGCCAACTCGATTCGAAGAGTTCTCTGCCGGTGATGGGCATGAAGGCTTCCTCGGACCGCTTGCTTCCCCGCTTGATAGCCGGCACCTCGGTGCTGGCCGAGAAGGTTCCGGTCCTGGTGGTGCTGGTGGCCATGTCTCTGGGAGGATTGGGAGTGTGGGGCTTGAGCCAACTGGAAGTGAGGTTCTCCTTCACCGACTTCCTGCCCGGCGACGCCCCGGGCGTCCGGGCGCTGGAAATCCTCCAGGAAGAATTCGGAGGAGGCCTGGGCGAGACGACCCAGGTCCTGATCGAAGGTGAAGACCTCTCCTCCCCGGAGGTGCACAATGCACTGGCGTCGGCCGGAATGGGACTGGCGGAAGTGGAGAACGTGGTGGTGTTCGAGACGCCCCTCGGCGAGGTCCCTTCAGCCAGTTCTCCGATCTCAGTGCTCAACGCCCTCAGCAACGGCGGCCCGCGGGGTCCGCCCAACGAATCTGTGGCCTCCGCCGCCCGGGCCGCCAACCTGGGCATGGACATGCGAGTGCCCCCCGACGCCGACGTGACCGCACTGTGGGACGCCATGTTGGGTTCGGCGCCCGGGCAAGCCGGAAGGGTCCTCCACCGGGGAGAGTCCGGCTACGACGCCCTCTTGTTCGAGATCAGCACCCAGGCCGCGGAGGCCGGAGCGCTGCAACTCCGGGAAGACCTCCTGGAGAATTTCTCGGAGCTGTCCGATGCGGGAATAAGCGTGATCGCCACTTCCACCGAGATCATCACCAACCTGATCATCGTGGAGTTGGCCGACTCGCAGACCAGATCGCTGCTCTTCACCCTGGTGGTCGCCACCCTGGTGATGATGGCCAGCTTCTGGGTGGAGAACCGCCGACCGTTCTTCGGGGTGATCACCATGATCCCCGTGGCTCTGGTGGTGTTCTGGACCTATGGGCTGATGTTCGCCACCGGCATCCCCATCGGACCGGTGACCGCCACCCTGTCGGCCCTCTCGATAGGGATTGGGGTTCCCTACACCATCCATATCGCCCGACGCTTCGGAGAGGACCGGGAGCGCTTCGAGCACCTCAACGACGCACTGCGGTCGACGTCTCGCCACACCGGCGGGGCGTTGGCGGGGTCCGCGTTCACCACCATGGCCGGGTTCGGAGTCCTCATCACCTCCAGGCTCACTCCCTTCCAGCAAATGGGACAGGTCACGGTCTACGCAGTCGGTCTCTCCCTGGTGGCGGCGATACTGGTGTTGCCCTCCATGCTGGCGCTGTGGGAAAGATGGCACCGACGCCGGACGGCGACGAGCTAGGACACCGGCGCAAAGAGGCTGTCGAACCCCGCCGGCCGTGGGCCGTCCCGGGGTAGAGAGGCCGGCAAAAGCCTCCCGTCGGATCACATAGCCAGAAGGCGGGCAAGCCGGCGGTGGAGTTGGAGGTGAGGCTCCAGCTCCATGCTCGCCATGTGGCCGTCCACCACCACGCTGCGACCCCCGACGATGAGCCGATCGACCTGATGGGGACCGGACAGCACCAGGCCTGCCACCGGATCGTGGACGCCTGCCATTGAAATCCCGTCGGTGCGGAAGCAGGCCACGTCGGCGGCCTTGCCGGGTTGCAGGGATCCGATGTCGGTGCGGCCCAGCACCTCGGCGCCCCCTCTGGTGGCCACTCTCAAAGCCGACCTGGCGGCAAGCATGGGCTCATCCGAATGTTCCGTGGCGCGGGCCAAGCGAGCGACAAGGAGCGCCTGCCGAGCCTCGGCCAGCATGTGGGAGGAGTCGTTGGAGGCCGAACCATCCACTCCCAGGCCCACGGGCACTCCATTCTTGAGAAACCCTGTCAGGGGCGCCACACCCGATGCGAGACGCATGTTCGACGTCGGGCAATGGCCCACCCCCGTCTTGGTGGCGGCCATTTTGGAGATGTCGTCTGCGGAGACATGAACCGCATGCGCAAACCAGACGTCGTCGCCCAGCCAATCCACCTGTTCGGCGAAGTCCACCGGTCGCACCGCGAACAGTTCCCGGCAATACCGTTCCTCGTCAAGAGTTTCGGCCAGGTGTGTGTGGAGTCTTACCCCCAGAGAGCGGGCCAGGGCCGCGGACTGGCGCATCAGGTCAGGGCTGATCGTGAACGGCGAGCATGGGGCGATCACTATGCGAATCATCGCGCCCGGAGAAGGATCGTGATACCGGGACACCACCCGCTCGCAGTCAGCCAAGATTGCGTCTTCGCTCTCAACCCACTCATCGGGAGGGAGACCGCCCTGGGAACGACCCACGCTCATCGACCCCCGCGAGATGTGAAACCGGATTCCCACCTGCTGGGCCGCCTCTGCCTGGTCGTCCAGTTTCGAGCCGTTCGGCCAGAAGTAGTGGTGATCGAAAGCGGTGGTGCATCCCGACAGGGCCAGCTCCGCAAGGGCGGTGACGGTGGACACCCGGACATGCTCGGGCGTCACCCGGGACCACGCCGGATACAACTCCAGCAGCCAATCGAACAACTCCGAATCCTGGGCCATCGCACGGGTGAGGGTCTGGAAGAAGTGGTGATGAGTGTTGACCAAACCGGGCAGCACCACCGACCCGCGACAGTCGATCACCTGATCGGCGGTGTCAGGAAGATCGGACGTGGGGCCCACCTGTTCGATCCAACCATCCCGGGCAAACAGCCCGCCATCGGCGATCTCGGCGCCCTCGTCGTCCATCGTCACCAGCACGTCGGCATTACGAAACAGCAGTGTCCTTGGCGAGTACATCGCTCAACGAACCTGCCTAACCCGACCAGAGGAACCCCATGCGCCTTCCCGGACCCGCGAACGAAGCTGCTGAGTCATGAACTCCATGGCCGGAAGGCCGTCCAGGCTGCGGGCGTTGTTCTCTTTTTGGTACTCCCACATGGCGTCGGGTCCTTTTTTCTCGGCCCATGCGGGGAGATAGTCCCGATCAGAGATCATCTGCATCAAGGGCACGCCGCCCCCGCAGGAGGTGCCGACCTTCCGGATGTCGACCCTGATTATGGAGCGGGAACCCGGAATCTCGGGAAAGCTCCCGGCCAGGAGGGAATGCTGCGGGTCTCCCGGGAAGAGCGCTCTTCCCTCTCCCCAGATGCGCAGTATTCGCCTGGGTTGGTCGAACCCGCAGAACATGACCACAATTCTTCCGTTCTGTCGCAGGTGGGCGATGGTTTCGGCGCCGCTCCCCACCAGGTCCAGGTAGGCAACAGTTCCTGGATCCACGATCCGGAAAGTGTCAAGGCCCTTGGGGGAGAGATTCACATGGCCCGCATCGCCGGAGGGGGCGGTGGCGACGAAGAACATCGGCTGGGCCTCGATCCAGGAAGCCAGATGTCCGGGGATGCTGTCGAAGTAGGAGGCCATGGCGTTGGGCGGCCCTAGGCGGTCAGAAGGAGACCGTACTCGGTGTCCCGAAGCCCCGCCTGCCTGTTCATGGCCGTTATGGTCCTGCGGAAGTCTTCGGGAGTCAACTCCTGCCCATGGGCGGCCCCGGCCGACCGGGTGATTATCTCTCCCATCAGGGTGCCTCCCAGGTCGTTGCAACCCGCCTCCAGGAGCCGTCCGGCGCCGTCCAGACCCAGTTTGACCCAAGAAGCCTGGATGTTCGGGACCAGTCCGTCCAGGGCAATCCGTCCGATCGCATGGATGAGCACCACCTCGTCCCAGGTGGGGCCGGGACGCGCCTTGCCGCTCAGCCAGATAGGGGCGCCCATGTGAACGAAGGGAAGGGGCACCAACTCGGTGAACCCTCCGGTGCGGGCTTGGATACGGCGGATCACATCCAGATGCCTGGCCCAGGAGCGGTGATGGTCGATGTGCCCGAACATAATGGTGGCGGTGGCCTTGAGGCCCAGTTCATGGGCGGTCAGCATCACCTGGGCCCACTGAGAGGTCCGGATCTTGTCCGGACACAGGTGACGGCGGACGTCGTCGTCCAGGATCTCGGCGGCAGTTCCGGGAAGCGTTCCCAGGCCGGCTTCTTTCAGACGGATGAGGAAATCCCTGACCGGAACCCCCAGTGTTTCGGCACCCTGCCACACCTCGAGGGGGGTGAACCCGTGAATGTGCATCTCGGGCAGTTCCGCCTTGATGGCCTCGGTCACCCGTACGTAGAAGTCCCCGGTGAATTCCGGGTGAATTCCCCCTTGCAGCGTCACCTCCGTGGCGCCCCTGTTCCAGGCTTCCCGCGCCCTCTGCACTACGTCGGCGATAGACATGAGGTAGGGGTCCCCCCGAAGATTGAGACTGCGCGGTCCCTTGGAGAAGGCGCAGAAGCCGCACCGGAAGTAGCAGAGATTGGTGTAGTTGATGTTTCGGTTGACAACATAGGTGACCAGGTCTCCCACCGTCCTTCGGCGGAGTTGGTCGGCGGTCCACGCCACCGCCTCCACCTGGTCCCCTCTTGCTCCGAACAGGGCCTCCGTCTCGGCCACTCCCGGAGGGCTTCCCGACAGAGACCGCTCCAAGATGGGACGGAGACGCCCCGCTCCCTCCAGTTCCCGAGGGCCTGCCCCGGCCACCCACACCGAATCGGGCCACTCCGCCGAGAGCCGCCGGGAAGGTACCGGCGCGGCTTCGGCGCGGCCGGGCGCCCAGGTGTATCGGGGACGGGCGGCGCCCCAGGCGTCCACCTGCTGGAGCCAGGCCCGAAAGGCGCTTCGGGACAGGACCCGGCGGACTTGGTCGATCTCCAGTCCCGGAGGCAGGGCGGTCCGCTCCACCAACCGGTGGGGGGCCAGTCTCCAACGCAGCTCCCCGATACGATCGGCGTCCCAGTCGCGGAGCAGCAGATCCCCGGCCCCGTCGAGCACGGCAGCCTCGGCCTGATCCACATCATCCGCGAAGACGGAAACCACGGCCTCGACGCCGGGCAGGGAGCAGAGGGCCGCGGCGGCGTCAACCGTGCTCCGGGCAGTGCGCAGAAACCTCGCTTCGCTGCGGGCCAAAGCATCCAGCACCTCCTCGGCGGGACCCGCGTTCTTGACCGTGATCAGCCAGCCGGGCGTGTTCGCCTTGGCGAGCTCCAGCGCCTGGTCGGGGACAACGATCCGCGCCGCCTCCGACGGGTCGGCCTGCCGGGCGGAAATAAGCAGACCTGCCTGGTGTGCGGCCCGCAAGTCTGCTGCTCCCGGAGAGTCCATCTCCAGAGTGGTGGTTCCCTCTCTGAGACGCGCCTCCGCAACCGCTTCGGTGGCGGCCCCCGCGGGCCTTGTGCGAAGGAATGTGATGGTCCGGGAAGTGGTGATCATCATCCTGTCAGGCTACCTTTTCTCCAATCTCGCTCACGAAACGATCGAGATGGCCGGACGAGCGGTCGGTACGGCTTGGGGCGCCCGTGCATAGCCCCTCGAATCCACAGCCCCCATGACTTTGGGAAGCAGGGTGGGATCGATCCACCGGTCAGAAACATAGGACGCATAGATCGGCAAGCGGGGAAGCAGCCGGAACCCGGCGGCCTCCGTTCGGCGTCGGAGGGCCTCCAGGTGAGGCCAGGGTGCTTCCGGGTTCACCCAGTCGATGGTGAGCGGGGAGACCCCTCCCCAGTCGTTGACGCCTGCCTCCAGATACATCTCGTAGCGCTCGGTCAGGTTGGGGGGGACCTGAAGGTTCATCTCCGGGCCCATGATCCAGCGAGCCAAGGCGACCACCCGCATGAACCAGGCAGGAATCGGCTCGGCATTGAGCCGCATGGGAGTGTTGTACTTGGCTCGAAAGTTCTGGACGATCACCTCCTGGATGTGGCCTCCCTCCTCCGCCAAGTCCCGGAGCGCCAGCAGGGATTCGATGATCTCGGTGGAGCGTTCTCCGATCCCGACCAGAATTCCGGTGGTGAAAGGCACCGACAGTCGTGCTGCATCCTCGATCACTCGAACCCGGACCGAAGGGACTTTGTCCGGACAGTTGAAGTGGGGCATTCCCGGTTCGGTTAGACGGTCCGAGATGTTCTCCAACATGAGGCCCATCGAGGGGTTGGAAGGGCGGAGGGCCTTCATCTGGGCGAAGGTCATCACGCCCGGATTGGCGTGAGGGAAGAGAGAAGTCTCCCGGTTGACCATCTCGGTCATCCGCCGGGTGTACTCCAAGGTGTTCTCGCACCCCTGGGAATCCAGAAAGCGCCGCGCCGCCGGCCAGCGGTCCTCGGGGCGGTCGCCCAGGGTGAACAGCGCCTCGGTGCATCGGTGGGTCTCCCCGGCCTTCGCCACCGCCAACACCTGTTCGGGAGGCATGAACATGCCTCCTGCTCCCGGCGGCTGGGCAAAGGTGCAGTAGGTGCAACTGTCGCGACACAAGGTAGTAAGCGGAATGAAAACCTTGCGACTGTAAGTGACTGTCCGCCCCTTCCCCTCGTCGCGGAGGCGGGCCGCTTCTGCGAACAACGGCTGCGGGGACCGCCGACCCTCCAGATAAGAGAGCGCCAACTGCGGGTCGAAAGAGGGATGCGCCATCATCCCATTCCTGAGGTTGCGCCAAGCACCCCGCCATCCACGGGAAGGGTCACCCCCGTTATCCAGGACGCATTCTCCGAACACAGGAACGCGACAGCTCGGGCCACGTCACCGGGTTCTCCGAGTCTCTGCAGAGGGTGCATCCGAGCCGCGCTCTGAGGGTCGGACTCCCAAAGCATGGCCGACAACCGGGTCTTGATGACCGCGGGCGCCACCGCGTTGACCCGCACCCGGGGGGCAAGTTCCATGGCGAGTTGGCCGGTCATGTAGATCAAGGCCGCCTTGGAGGTGTTGTAGATCCCCAACATTGGCGCAGGGCGCACTCCTCCCACAGAGGCCACATTCACCACGCAACCCCCGTGGGATCCCATCCATTGCGCCCATGCCTCCTGGGTCCAGATCAACGGGGCGCGCTGGTTCACAGCCCAGGTCTTGTCTACTGCGTCCCTGGAAACCTCCATGAGGTTGCCGGCGGCAGGATTGGTGGCCGCATTGTTCACCAATATGTCGCAGCTCCCGAACCGCTCGATCGTCTCTCGGATCGCTCTGGCGGCGTGAAGGTCATCGTCGGCCCGGGCCACGGTCGAAAGCACTCTGGCGGGATCTGCGCCGTCTGCTTTCAGTTGGGCTATCGCCTCCTCCAGATTCTCGGGCCGGCGGGAAGTGATAGCCACCCCCATCGCCCCGAGATCCAACAACTCGGCGGCCACGGCCAGACCGATGCCCCGGGTCCCGCCGGTGATGACCGCTACCTTGCCCTGGATACCCGAACTCACATTTGGTCTCCTCGACGGTTTACGTCGCCATTGTCTAGGTCTTCGCCCCTCGGGCAACAATCTCCACCCGCTGACGGCGCTCCGCCGCAAAATTTGCCTCAGGCTGGATATCCAGCAGCCGGAGCCGGTCCGCCTCGGCCTCTCTGGCCGCGGACGAGTCAGCCGCCGCCAAGCGCGCCTCCACTCCCTCCTCGACAAGACGGCGACCTTCGGACACCAAAGCCTCCACCATTTCGGACTCCGGCACCACCGCCACCACTTCGCCCCGGATGAACAGATGTCCCCGGCCCCGACCGGCAGCTATGCCGAGATCGGCGGACCGCGCCTCTCCCGGGCCGTTCACCACGCACCCCATCACCGCCACCTGGATGGGAAGGTTTTCTTTCTCCAGCGCCTTCTGGGCTACCTGCGCCACCTCGATCACATCGACCTCAGCCCGTCCGCAGGAAGGGCAGGCGATCAAATCGAGGCTGCGACGCTCCCGGAGACCCAAGTACTCCAGCAGACGCCGTCCTGACTCCGCTTCCACTACCGGATCGGCGGTCAAGGAGAACCTGATGGTGTCCCCGATGCCTTCCATGAGGAGAGTGGAGATTCCCGCCACCGACTTGATAAGACCCCCGGGAGGAGGACCGGCCTCCGTCACCCCCAAGTGAAGCGGGTAGTCCACCTTATCCGACAGGAGGCGGTATGACTCGATCATGGTCGGGACGTCGGAGTGTTTCACCGAGATTTTGATGTCGGAGAATTCGACCTCCTCCAGATACCGGATCTCCAGCAGAGCCGACTCCACCAGCGCCTCCGGGGTGGCGTCTCCGTGGCGGCCCAGGATGTCCTTGTCAAGTGAACCGGCGTTGACCCCAACCCGGATGGGAACCTGCCGCTCGGCGGCCGCACGGGCCACTTCCTTGATGTGGCCGGGACGGCGGATGTTGCCCGGGTTGAGCCGCAGGCCGCTGACCCCACTCTCCAGGGCGGCCAGGGCCAAACGGTATTGGAAGTGGATGTCGGCGATAATCGGGGCCGGGCTACGGGGAACGATCTCCGCCAACCCCTGGGCCGCCTCCACGGTGTTGCAGGTGATCCTCACCAGGTCGGCGCCGGCCCCCACCAAGGCGTACACCTGCGCCAGGGTGCCGTCCACGTCATGGGTCTTGGTGGTGGTCATCGACTGCACGGTGATCGGAGCGTCGCCTCCGACCTGCACCGATCCGACTTTGATGGCGCGTGTGCGCCGCCTCGGGCGAACGAAGGAGCGGGCGTCTCTCACAACCGGATAGGGTCGATCACATCCAGAACCAAGGCCGCCACCCCCAGGAAAACCACCAGCACGGTAACCACTGCCGCGATGGAGATAAGCACCCTCGGCCGAGCTCGGCGCTTCAGGATCTTCTCATAGAGCGCCACCACCACATGCCCACCATCCAAGGGGTATGCGGGAATGACGTTGAACACACCCAGCACGACGTTCAAATATGCTAACAATCTCACCACATCCGCCACGCCCCGCTCGCCGATCTGCGCTCCGATGTTGGCCAACCCGATCGGACTGACCGGGCGGTTGTCATCGGAGACCTCCCCTCCCAGAATCCCCCCGGCCAACTCCGCCAGAGATGCCGGGCTGACCAACTGCCCTATGGCGCTGAAGGTAAGACCCACCGCCTCCGCGATATCACTCGAGGCGGCCGCCATTGCCCCTCCCACACCTACCGAGCGGGTCTCCAAGGCCGGTCCGACTCCCAAGAAACCTCTCTTCACCCCCTCGGAATCGAACCGGGTGGCCAATGTCGTCTCCACCCTTATGATCACGCCATCTCTGCTCAGCTCGATGAGCACGCCTTGTCCAGGACGCTCCGCCAGCAGCCCTGCGGTCTCCTCCCAGCTCTCGGTGGGCATACCGTCGACCGCCAGAATCAGGTCCCCGGATTGGATTCCTGCATCGGCCGCCGGGGTGGAGGATCCATGGGCCAGTTCGTCCACCACGTGCACAATCTGATTGGTGTAGTCGGTGACGCCCACCACCAGGAACAGACCGGCCAGGATCAAAAAGGCCATGAGAAAGTTCATAGCCACGCCGCTGAGGGCCACCGTCATCTTCTGCCAGAACTTCTTGTGGTAATAGGAGCGTTCCGGATCGGTCTCGTCGTCCTCGAAGGGCCCCATGCCTGCGATCTTCACGAATCCTCCGAAAGGCAGGAGACGGAAGCCGTATTCGGTCTCGCCCCTTTTCACCGACCAAAGCCTCGGACCGAAGCCGAAGAACATCTCGGTCGCCTTCATTCCGGTGGCGCGGGCCGCCAGGAAATGACCCAGTTCGTGTACGGTCACAAAGAAAACGATCCCAGCCAGGACCACCAACGCGCCCACCATCAAAACACCTCCCTTCCGGTCAGGCCGAGCCTACCAAAGCGAGGAAGAAGCGGGCCCCTAGAGGTAATCAAACACCGAAAACAGGTAAAAGGCACCCGGCACCACCAGCAGCAACCCGTCGATGCGGTCCAATATGCCGCCATGCCCGGGCAGCAGGGAACTCATGTCCTTGAGTCCGATCGACCGCTTCACCGCCGATTCCATGCCATCTCCGAGAGGACCCAGCACGGAGACCACCGCAGCAAGGGACAGAGCCTGATAGAGGGTGAGAACCGAAAAGGCGGGCAGGGTGGAAAAGATGGCGGCGATGGCAAAAGTGGCGACCACTCCTCCCAGCAAACCCTCCACCGTCTTCTTGGACGAAAGGGACGGGGACAGAGGCCGGCTCCCCGCGGCCCGGCCCACCATAAAGGCTGCGGTGTCGAAAACCGAGTTCAGTACCAACACCCAAACCAGAAGCGCAACTCCGTCTTCGGCGCGGCCTATCACCACCGCATAAGAAAGAAGGGAGATCCAGATCATCCCGAGCAGAGTCAGGGCGCCGTTCTCCACGGCCATCTTGCGCGAGGCCGCGGCGTAAAAGAGCAAAACCAGCGCCACCGCCCCCGCC
>VXSV01000061.1 GCA_009837815.1 Acidimicrobiia bacterium | reverse complement strand
CTAGGTCCTTGCCAGCGGCAGCCTTCTTCCAGGCCTTGCAGCAACCGATAGGGAAGTCACCCCTGGTCAGAGCTATTTTTCGCCGACTCTCTTGCCAGTTCCGGCTCCCTTCCGTTCGGGTCATTCGATCGGTGGTGACAGCCCGGCCGGACAGGAGTCAGGACCCGCCGGACTCCCAGGTGTTTTGAAGGATGAGGATTGTGCGGCCGGTGGCGTTACACTTGGATCATCTAACCGGGTATCCCGGTAGTGGGGTTCGCAGCTAAGTCTTCGGCACTGATCCTGTGTAGACCACCCCGGCACAGCGTTGTTGTATTGCCGACTTTCCAGACATCAGCGACCACTAGGTCTCGCCACGCGCGAGGGAGGAGCCCCCAGCACTAATGTCACTCACTTTCGCCCGCTTGGGCGTGCCTGAATCCATTTGCCGCGCGCTTGCACGCAGCGGCATCCACAAGCCGTTCGAAATCCAAGCCGCGGTCCTCGCTGACGCCCTTGAGGGCCGCGACATCTGCGGACGAGCACCCACCGGGTCGGGAAAGACCCTTGCCTTCGGCATACCCCTGGTCGTCAATGCCCACCGCCCCAAGTCCAGACGGCCCCGAGCCCTGGTCCTGTCCCCAACCCGAGAGTTGGCCGACCAGATCGCGTCGGAACTGCGCACCTTTTCCGGCCAGGTCCGGGTGGGGGTCGTGTACGGCGGCGTCGGCTACGGCGCCCAACTGAAGAAGCTGCAGAGAGGCGTCGAGATTCTCGTGGCATGCCCCGGGAGGCTCGAAGATCTGATCGACCGGAGGGCGGTGAGCCTGCAGGAGGTTGACCAGGTGGTCATCGACGAAGCCGACCGCATGGCCGACATGGGGTTTCTTCCCGCCGTTCGACGCCTCCTCGATCAAACCGCCACCCGACGTCAGACCCTCATGTTCTCGGCGACTCTCGACCGCGACGTGGCCAAGCTAACCCGCGACTATCAACATCAACCGGTCACCCATGAGGTCGGGGAGATGAAACCCGACATAGCCGCGGCCGACCACCGGTTCTGGACTGTGGACAAGAACCGGCGGATCGCCACCTGTGTCGACTTGATCAGCGCCACGGGGTCGACGATCGTGTTCTGCCGGACCCGGCATGGCTCAGACCGGCTGGCCCGCCAACTCGCCAAGCGCGGGGTCAAGGCCGCCGCTTTACACGGAGGCCACACCCAGAGCCGACGCACCCGCACCCTCAAGGAATTCACCACCGGCCGGGTCGAGGCCCTGGTGGCGACCGACGTCGCCGCTCGAGGGATCCACGTGGAGGGCGTGGCGTCGGTCATCCACTTTGACCCGCCGGAGGACCAGAAGGCATACCTGCACCGCTCGGGGCGCACCGCTCGGGCCGGGCGGAGCGGACTGGTGGTCTCGCTGATCCAGCCCGACCAGGTGGGAGGCGCCAGGAGGATCCAGCGCCAGCTCGGCCTGAAACAACCCATCACCAGCCCCGACCGCCTCGATGCGACCCCGCCGCCAGTCAAGCGGCGCCCGCGGCCCGATACCCCGAACGCGGGGCGTAATGGTCGATCCGGCGGCAGGCCCAGTGGCCGCCAACCACAACCCGGCTCCACGAGGACGGCTCGTAACCGTCGAAGGGTGTATCAGAGCAACCCCAAACGGCACAACCGGAACACACCGAGAAGTAGAGTTTCTTCCCGCTAGCCGGCCATGGAGGATTGGAGACCAGGGTTCCTCAATAGTCCCCTGTACCAGGAGTCCCTCATCGGCGCAACAGAACCTGTGCCTTCCCCTGGTGGGTAAGTGTGGCCCGGAAAGAGAAGCGGTGGTAGTTCAACCGATTGCCACGGGGAACACCGCCATGCCCCACTCCCCCCGCACGTGCTCGGCAGAGGCTCTCCGGTTCCAACCTCCACCGAGTGCTGTTAGGTGCGAAGCAGAGAAGCCAGAGCACGCAGAGCCCGGCTCCGGTGCGATATCCGGTTCTTCCCAGCAGCGGCGATCTCGGCTAGGGTCCGGTCGCCGACTTCGAACGAGCGGGTCATCGACATTCTTCTGGCACTAGCCGAATGCACAACTACCTGAGATGACTCACGGGACTGTGGGACCGTCATAGTTTCGACGAATGAACCGGGCCATCAACGGTACGGCCAAGGCGTACTTTCCGAAGCGGTTCTTGTATACAAGCCCGCGATCCGCAAGCGTTGACAGCATCTGACCGGCGTGGCTTGCCGAAAAGCCCTTTTCCAGTAGAGCCTTAGCCTTCTCTAACAATTCCAAGATCGTGAACTCGCCATCAGCGTTATTGAGGTTGGCGATTACCCACAGAAGTTGCTGTTGCCGGTCGGTGGCCCTGGCCCAGCGTCCGGAGAAGAAGTCGATGTCGAGCTTCCGCTGAATCGCACCTACGGCGATCTCCGTCTGATGGTCGCTTGCTATCTGCTGAATGAAGCCATCGAACACCTCCCGGCAGAAGAACTGGATGAAGTACGGGTAGCCGCCGGCCTGTTCTGTAACTATCTCGATGGAGGCTTCCGTGAATCGGACTGGACATTCGGCCACATCGAGCGGCTTGGTTATCGCCTCCCTGCTGTGGTCGTCGTTGAGGCGGTCAAGGGTAACTACCCGAAACATCCGCTCCGCAAAAGTTCGCGCGTCCACCAGTTTCGGCATCAGGGTCGGCAGTCCTGTCAGGACGAGCATGAACCGGATACCCTTCTTCTGCAGTGACTGGAAGATGTCGAGCAACATGGACAGCGGGAACCTGTCCTTCCTAGGGTGATCCGACAAGTTCTGTGCCTCGTCGTAAGCGAAGATCACCCGGTCACGTCCATGCCCTGCCAAGATCTCCGCGGAGTATTCGAGAACAGCCTTGAGCTTGTCCGACTCCAATCCCGGTGTCCCCATGAACAGATCCCACAGTTTTTCGTAGCTAAGGGACACCTGATCCCGGGGCTCTCCAGAACCGAGGTCGAAGCCGATCTTCGCCGAACCGGGAACCGCGTAGGCCGATGTCACAACCGAGAAGTCCGTCATGAGACGGGTGGCGAGATTCACTTCCGTCAGACTTGCCGTTTGCGACAGGTCGGTCCCCACCCAGAGCCACTCCTCCTCGATAGCCCTTGGCTTGAACGTATCGAGGAGGACGGTCTTGCCGACGCCACGGAGGCCTGTCAGGACCATGTTTTCCAGAATCACATCTTGCCCTAGAAGCCTCTCGAACTCCGCGAACGCATCCTCCCTTCCCGCCAAGTGGGGAGGCATGTGCCCCGCGCCGGGTCGGTATGGATTCCTGAACTCGACTCGTTCCATTATTCTTCTCCCTGGTATCTAAGTGTTACGTATAAATGTATCTTAGACACTAAATTTAGCCGAGACCCTCATTGGGACTAATAGTGCTGCGGACTGCCTGGAAAACCGTTAGGGACAGAGCAAGGCCGCCAAGGACCGTAGAGCCCGGCTCCGATGGGAGATGCTGTTTTTGTGGGCGGTAGGGATCTCGGCGAGGGTCCGGTCGCCCACTTCGAACACCGAGTCGTATCCGAACCCGCCCTCTCCCCTGGTGGCGGTGGTAATCCTGCCTTTCAGGACGCCCTCGGCCACCAGGAAGCGGCCTGACGGCCACGCCAGCGCCGCCACCGTACGAAACCGCGCTGACCTGTCGCTGCGGCCCTCCATGTCGGTGAGTAACCGGTTCACGTTGTCCTGGTAGGTGACATCCTCGCCGGCGTAACGGGCCGAACGCACGCCCGGCCGGCCTCCCAAGGCATCGACCTCCAAACCGGTGTCGTCGGCCAGGGACGGCAGTCCGGTGGCAGCGGCCACCGCCCGCGCCTTCAGCAGGGCGTTCTCTTCCAGGGTCTCGCCGGTCTCCTCCACGTCCTCCCAGGTCAGGCCTCTGACGATCCGGCTCCCGACGCCGAGTGCCTCCCAGATCTCTTCCACCTCGGCGACCTTGTCGGGATTGGCCGACGCCACCACCAGCCGGTCCGGTCTTTTGTGCACCCTCGTCAAGACGGCGGTCAGCCCAGCGCCCGCCTCTGGGCGGAGAGCAACTCGGATATCCCGCTCTCGGCCAGATCGAGCATTCTGTCGAGGTCGGCCCGGTCGAAGAGCGCCCCCTCGGCGGTGCCCTGCACCTCCACCAAGAGGCCCCTTCCCGACATCACCACATTGAAGTCCACATCGGCGGAACTGTCGTCCTGGTAGTCCAAGTCCAGCAATGCCTCTCCTTCCACCATCCCCACCGAGATGGCCGCCACCTGGTCGAAACCCGCCTCGGCGTCGGCGATCCCCTGGGAGGCGGCCCATCCAAGCGCCTCGGTCATGGCCAGCCAGGCCCCGGTCACCGCCGCGGTCCGGGTTCCGCCGTCGGCCTGGATCACGTCGCAGTCCACCCGGATGGTGCACTCCCCCATGGTCTGCAGGTTCACCACCGACCGCAGCGACCGACCTATCAGCCGGGAGATCTCCAAGGCCCTTCCCTTCTGGTAGTGATCGCGGCGGACCCTCCGATCCGACGACCCGGGAAGCATTGCGTACTCGGCGGTCACCCACCCGTGATTCCGTCCGGTGATCCAAGGAGGTGTTCTCTCCTCCACCGCCGCGGTGCACAACACCTTGGTGGCGCCCATCTCGATCAGCACCGAACCCGGCGTGGCGTCGGTGAAACCCATATGCAGGCGGACGGGCCGCAGTTCGTTAGAGGGTCGGGTACGCTCCATCATCTACAGGGTATAGCGATCGGTCATATCCGGTGAGCCGCGCCGGGTACGGCCAGAGCCACCGGCCGGTCGAAAGTCCGCTCGGCCGCCAGCACCGCCCGGCGGACATCAACATGGGGCGGGATGTGGGTGAGCATCAGGCGGCGGGCGCCCTGCTCCCGGGCGATCCGGCCCGCCTCCGCGGCGTCCAGGTGATGGGGCGCCGCTCCGGGGGGAGGGTCGGCGCCGAGCGATGCCTCGCACAGGAACAGGTGCGCATCCCTCACCAGGCGGGGCCAGTCTCGCTTCGGCCCGGTGTCCGCCGAGTAGGCCAGGACCCGATGCCCGTCGCTCCACCGGGAGGCGACCGTGGGAACCGGATGATCGGCCTCGGCGAAGGCGACCCTCAGCCCGCCGATGGCGATCTCGTCGCCGTCGCGGACGGTGTGCAGGTCGAACACACGGGCGAACCGACCCCCGGCGTCCTGGCCCAGGAAGGAGAGGAATGACTCGAATACCTCATCGGGAGCGTAGAGCGGGATCCCCCGCCGCGAGGTGGGGCCGTAGGCGAAGGCGTGGTAGGCGGAAACCAGGTCCATGCAGTGGTCGGGATGGCGGTGGGAGACCACCACCGCGTCCAGCAATTCCAAGTCCAGGGTGCGGGTCAGCGCCGCGAAAGTACCCGGGCCCGCCTCGCTCCAGACCCTGGTGCCTCCGGATTCGATCAGATAGCCCGAGGCGGGATTGGAGGGTGCGGGATAAGTGCCGCTCGACCCCAGAACGATCAGTCGCATCACGCCTCCGGCCCCCGGGTGGTCAGGGCGCCAGCCGTTCGGTCACCCACTCCCCGTGGCGCAGGCGGTATTCGAAGCGGTCGTGCAAACGGCTGGGACGACCCCGCCAGAACTCGTAGTAGTCGGGATTCAGCCGGTAACCGCCCCACTCCTCTGGTCGAGGGAGGTCCCCGTCGGGGTAGCGGCGGCGCAGTTCTTCTGTGCGCTCCTCCAGCCATGCCCGGCTGGGGATTGTCTCGCTCTGGGGAGAGGAGGCCGCGCTGAGGCGGGACCCCGGCGGGCGGCTGCTGAAGTAGGCGTCCGACTGGGCAGCGGCCACCTTCTCCACCCTCCCTTCGATCCGCACCTGGCGATGCAGCGGCATCCACAAAAAAACCGCCGAGGCGCGAGGGTTGGCCGCCAATTCCGCGCCCTTCCGGCTCTGATAGTTGGTGTAGAACACGATGCCCCGGCTGTCCATCTCCCTCACCAGGACGGTCCGCGCCGAGGGCCGCGCCTCCCCGCCGGCGGTGGCCAGGACGAAGGCGTGCGGCTCTACCAGGCCCGACTCCAACGCATCCGAAAACCATGCGACGAACAGCTCGAAGGGTTCGGGCGTGAGGTCGGAGCGCGAGAGTCCCTCACTCTCATAGTCGGCGCGTAGGTTCAAGAGGCGATCGGGGTCCATGTCATCAACGCTAGGTGTGCCCGCATTTTACGATCCCCCGAAGCCGTAGGGGCCCCCTGATCCGGGAGAGCTGCCGAAACCACCGTTTGCTTATCGAACAAATGTTCGATAAGCTAGGGGTTCCATGGCTGCCTCCAACCTGCGATGGACCCTTACCTGGGACAAGCCGGCCGAACTCTTCGAGGGTTGCCGACGGGTGGCCGGCAAGGGTCGGTACCGGGGTCTCACCTTCCTCGAGGTCGAGGCCAAGACCATCATCAACCGTGTCCCCTACACGAATCACTTTCCATTCGAGTACACCATCAACTGCTACCGGGGATGCTCACACGCCTGCGTGTACTGCTTCGCCCGCACCTCCCATGACTACCTGGGGTTGGACATCGGAGAGGATTTCGACCGGAGAATCGTGGTCAAGGTCAACGCCGTGGAACTCGCCCGGGCCCAGACCGAGCCGAGGAACTGGGCGGGCCATCCCATCGCCATGGGCACCAACACCGACCCCTACCAACCGGCCGAGGGAAAGTACCGCCTGACCAGGGGGGTGGTGGAGGTGCTGACCGAACGCTCCAACCCCTTCTCGGTCCTCACCAAGTCGCCGCTGGCGCTCCGGGACCGGCGCCTCTTCGCCGAGGCGGCGAGGCGGGCGGAAGTCACGGTCAGCTTCTCGGTGGGGACCCTCGACACCGAGGTGTGGAGGAAGACCGAGCCCGGCACTCCCCATCCCCGAAAGCGTCTGGAAGCCGTCTCTAAGCTGAAGGAAATGGGCGTCGCGTCCGGGGTGCTGGTGGCGCCGCTCCTCCCCGGCATCTCCGACTCTCCCCGCCAGGTGGGCGAGGTGATGCGAGCCTGCCGGGACGCGGGCGCCGATTTCGCTTCCCCCATCCGCCTGCATCTCCGACCGGGGGTTAAGGAACACTTCATGGAGTGGCTGGAGGGAGAGTTTCCCGACCTGGTGGGCGCCTACCGGGAGTTGTACCGGAACCGCTCCTACCTCCCTCGCCGCACTCGCACCCGCCGCAACTCGAGTCCGGCTCGCCACCCCGCCGGGGCTGATGAACCTGCGGCCCGAAAGCCGCGCCAAGGTCGGCTGCTGTAGCGCGGCGCGGTAGTGGGGAGTTTGGGAATGACTCCCGGTTGAGACGGAGGCATCCCCTTCCCGTTGAATTCGCTTAATTCCTGTCAGCTAAGCGCCGGCAAAGATGCAGAACTGCCGGCGCCCGTGAAGTGGCGCCGTGGGTTACAGCCTGTCAGTGCCGCGGCCCCCTACGGCGCCTTGTCCGCGTGCTGTGGACAGTATGCGGCGAGGCCCAGGCCGGCGGCAGTGCGCATTCCGCTTATCTCGATGGGGCTCAGAGTCCTGCCCGCCTCTTCAAGGGCGGCCAGTTCCGCGTCTTCGACCTCCTGCCAGGTGGACCCGTCCTGGAGGGCTGCACAGGCTCGCCACACCATGTCCCTGTTCTGTTCTCTCTGCTCATCGGTGATGAACGGCTGTCCCATGAAATTCTCGAGAGCCTGTTGGGCTTCCTCGGTGCCCGTGGGGGTCCTCGACGCGATGGCATCCTCCTCTGCGGAGGCCCCATCGTCACAGGCCGCCAGCAGTATGATCGCCAGCAACGTTAAGGTCAGCCGTCTCATGTCCATAGCCTCCGTCAGTGCCTCATCGTCCGATTCCTGCGATGCAGAACGCTCTCTAAGGGTACTTGCCGGGGAGGGGGATTGCCAAGGATTCGGCTGTCTATCCCGTCCGACCGGCTGCGGCCCGGCCGCCATCACCGCTTCTCTCGAGTCGGGGGTTTGGAGAGCCGACCCCGGGCTTTCGGTCGGCGAAACCGTGATGTCCGGTTCGATGCCCTTCCCCTAGCCTTGCCTTCTATGTGCGAAGGGCTGCCGCAGGAGAAACCCGGACCACCTTCTGAGCGGGTACGGGTCCGTCGCCTGGCCGACCGGGCCCGGTATGAGCGCTCCGGGGTGCTCGGGATTCTCGACGCCGGGTTGATCGCCCACGTCGGCGTCTCCACTCCCGACGGCCCGGTGGTGCTTCCCATGGCGTACGGCCGCGACGAGGACCACCTCTACCTCCACGGCGCGGTGGGCAACAACCTCCTCCGCACGGGCGATGGACAGGAGATCTGTGTCACCGTCACCCATCTCGACGGACTGGTCATGGCGCGAACCCCCTTCCACAACTCCATGAACTATCGATCGGTGGTGGTGAGGGGCCGAGCCCGGAAAATTGTCGACGGTGACAGAAAACTGAGGGCCCTGAGGATCATCACCGACCACGTGGTAGCCAACTGGGACACCACCCGCCTGCCCTCGGCGTCGGACCTCCGCAGCACGCTGGTGCTGGAACTCCCGCTGGCCGAGGCATCCGCCAAGGTCCGCCGCGGGGACCCCGTCGACGAACCCGAGGACCTGGCCGGTCCCTGGTGGGCCGGCGTGGTGCCCATCAGCACCCGTTTCGAGGCTGCCGTCCCGTCCTCGGACCTGACGGGAGACCTCGAGGCCCCCGCCTCCATTCAAGCCTTGTCCGGGCTCACTCCCGACGAGCGGGATGTCGGCCGGGACGCTTGAACGGTTGGGGCCGATCCCACTTCATCGGGGTTATTGCGATTTGCCGATCATCCAGTCCCCGAGCCCTCCGGACAGCACGTTTGCCACGATGACGGTCAGGGCGCCCATCATGACCAGGGTCGGGTTGCCCACCTCTATGGTGGTGAACATCCACAGCCATAGCAGCGAGAACACCGTTTGGACGTAGACCAGGTTGTTGACGGACAGTTGTTCGGTGAACAGATTGGACCTGATGAACAGCGCATTGCCGGGAAGCATGATGAAGAGCCCGCAAAACACCGCGGTCGCCATGCCGGTGGTGGACATCCGCCATCCGCCCATCGCCGCCGCACCCGCCAGTAGAGGCAGCGATAGCAGGTTTCCGACTCCATAGGCCACTATCACCATCGCCGACTCCGGTCGCGGTCCCCGATCCCCCGTCTCTGCGGCCATCTCGACACCCCACCTGAAACTCTTGGCCGTCAGCACCCCGCCGGTGGTGATGGCGGCGGCCAGGCCGACACCCAGCAGCGTCCGCGCCATCGAGCCTTCCAGGTTGACCCCGCCGGCGCCTCCCCATGTAACCGCCCCCATCCCACCGAAGGCCAACGCCAGCGCCGCTACATCCAGCAGGGTCAGCCTCCGGTACCGGTCCCCGCTTCCGATGGCTCGGTCCTGTCGGCCCATCACCAGCACGAACAGCGCGGGGAAGGCTCCGACGATGATCGTCGACACGGCGGTGTCCACGAACTGGATGGACAGCACGAAGAATACGATGCTGAAATGGGAGTACGTCGACGCCAGTATCCCCACCGCGGATCGCCGCTGCCTCTTGCTCTCCAACGGGTCGTCCGCATATCGCCACCACGCCAACCATCCGAATGCGCGCCTCGAAACCAACGCCGCCACGTCCCGCTGCAACAGTTCGGGGTGGAGCAACAACAGGTAAAGCACCGTCGCCGCCAACTTGCCGGAAAGGGCGCCGAACTGGAACGCCCAGGGGTCATCCCCGGTGGCCAGGCCCAGATCAACCCACAACGGATAGGTGGATGATATGAGCACGTTGCCCAACATCATTTTCGTGGAGCCCGGCAAGGTCCTCATCGATGTACCGGGTCACCCCGCCGGCGGTGATGGGTCTTACCGATCATCCACTCCCCCACCCCCGCCGACAGAATGTTGGCCACGATGACTGTCACCGCACCGGCCAATACCAGCATCGGGCTGCCCACGTCGATGGTGGTGAACATCCACAGCCAGAGGAGCGAGAACAACATCTCCGCATAGATAAGGTTGTTGACCGACAGGCGCCGGGTGGACAGATTGGCCCTGATGAACAGGATGTTGGCGGGAAACATGACCACCAGGCCGCAGACAAGGGCCATGGCGAAACCGGCGTTCGAGGTCCGCCACCCGGTGGTGATGGCCATGCTCGCAATCAAGGGAAGGGCCAGGAGGGTTCCCGCCGCGTAGGAGACCAGCACCAATGCCGACTCCGAACCCACTCCGGCGGCGCCCGTCTCCCTGGCCCGGTACACGCCCCACTTGAAGCTCTTCGCCGACAACAACCCCCCGGTGGTGGCGGCGGCCGCAAGGGCTACCCCCGCCAAAGTCATCCACAATGCACCTTCCAGATCGACCACAGCCGCGGCGCCCCACGCCACTGTCGCCATCCCGCCGAAGGCCAACGTCATGGTGACGCCATCCACCTTGTTCGGCCTCCGATAGCGGCCGCCGCCGCCCAGAGCGCGGTCCTGGCGTCCCATGAGCACCACGAACAGGGCGGGAAACGCTCCAACGACGATCGCCGACACGGCGGTGTCCACGAAACGCGTCGACCAGACAAAACAGGTGATGCTGAACTGGGAATAACCCGACGCCAGAATCCACAAGGCGGATCGTCGCTGCTTCCTCCTCTCGGGCGAATCGCCTGCGAGCCGCCAGAACGCCAACCATCCGAATGCGCGTCTCAGCAACAGGGTCGCAACGCGCCGCTGTCGGAACTCAGGATGGGCCAGCCCCAGGTAGAGAAGTATGGAGATGAGCTTGCCGGACATGGCTCCTACCTGGAACACCCACGGGTCCCCCTCCGTCCCCAGGCCGACATCTACCACCAGCGAATAGGTGGAAGCTATCAGCACCGAACCAAGCATCGGTTTGGCCGGTCCGCCCATGGCCCAACGAGCCGCCACTACCGGGACACTCTGCGGAGGGCCCTCGGTTGGTCGCTTCCAGGAGAAACCGCAAACCCACTGGCACCCTCCCTCGGCCAACGCTCAGGTCGCCTATGGAAGTCATGTCCTATTGTTCGCGCACTTCCTGGGGTCCAGGTCATCCGCTGTTGCATCGTCACTCTCCTAAACAGGGCCTCGTCCGGAAAGTCGCAGTGGACGCGAACGCCCTTGACCAGGTCTCTCAATGTTGATTCAGATTAGGGTCCGTCCCTCTCCGGCACCCGACAAATGCAGACCTGGATCTCCCCTCCCTCAGCCGGGTTACAGCCCCTGAACGGGTCAAGGCGTGTAATGTGGGCCCCAGCCCCATGCCTTCTGGTTGGACGATTTCGATGGCCGGTCCCCTTCTATGATGCGGCGCCCTCCGACTGCCCCCGAGTGGAGTCAGCCCGGATTCCCCGAGCCCGCCATACATCTAGATCGGCTGTCGAAGTGATAGACAAACGGGTCGGGAGTCCCAGAGAAGCGGTGGCCGGAATCTGCGACGGCGACACCGTGATGATCGGCGGGTTCGGGGAGGCCGGCAGCCCTATCGAGCTGATCCACGCCCTGATCGACCACGGCGCCGCCAACCTCACGGTGATCAGCAACAACTCGGGTAGCGGAGAGATCGGACTGGCTGCTCTCATCCGAGCCGGCCGCGTGGCCAAGATCGTGTGCTCATTCCCCCGCAGTTCCAACTCCACCGTGTTTCCCGACCTCTTCCACGCAGGCCGCATCCAGCTGGAACTGGCGCCCCAGGGCACCCTGGCGGAGCGGATCAGAGCGGGAGGCGCGGGCATTCCCGCCTTCTACACTCCCACCGCCGCGGGGACCGACCTGGAAGCCGGGAAGGAACGACGGGAATTCGACGGGCGTCCCTGCCTTCTGGAGCATGCCCTGGTGGCGGACTGGTCTCTGATCAAGGCCCGGACCGCCGACTTTCACGGCAATCTCCTATACAACAAGACCGCCCGCAATTTCTCCCCTCTCATGGCCATGGCCGGCCGGAACACGGTGGTGCAGGCCTCCTCGGTGGTCAAGCCGGGAAACCTGGATCCCGAGACGGTTGTAACACCGGGCATTTTCGTCGATCAGGTGGTTCATGTGCCGAACCCGCAGCACGAGTCGGAGTTGGTCGCCCGGGGGGCTCGCTACCCGTGAAGCCCGACGTGAACGGCCTTACCACCCACCAGATCGCCCGACGAGCCGCGCAGGACATCCCCGACGGTTCCTATGTCAACCTGGGCATCGGCCTGCCCGAGTTGATCGCCCTCTCCCTGCCGAGCGACCGGGAGATAGTTCTGCACATCGAGAACGGGCTGCTGGGCATGGGCCCGTCGCCCCGGCAGGGCGAGGGCGACCCCGAACTCATCAACGCCGGCAAGAAGCAGGTCACCACCAGACCGGGCGCGGCCTATTTCCATCAGGCCGACAGCTTCGCCATGATCCGCGGCGGTCACTTGGACCTCAGCGTGCTGGGCGCCCTGGAGGTGGCGGCCAACGGTGACCTGGCCAACTGGTCGACGGGTGGGGAAGACGCCGTCCCGGCGGTGGGCGGAGCCATGGACCTGGTGTCCGGCGTCAAGGCAGTGCATGTCCTCACCAGACACTGCACCCGGAACGGGACGCCCAAGCTCGTCGAGCGGTGCTCCTATCCCCTCACCGGCGCCGGCGTGGTAGACCGGATCTACACCGACCTGGCTGTGATCGACATCACCGCCAACGGATTCGAGGTGGTAGAACTGTCTCCCGGCGTTCCCTTCGACCATGTTGCGGCTCGCACGGCAGCGCCACTTCGGGATGGTCGGTTCTCAGGCTGAGCGTCGGTCCGTATCCCTCCTCATTGGTTCCCGATCCCGGTACGCTTTTAGGACCGATGCCTCTACAGAACTGCTTTAGGCCACCCCCGTGGACACAGAGAGCAGGCACTGCAGGTGTCTCCGGTAGACAGCTACCCTGGTTGCCCCGCCGACACGTGAAGTCTCTGACGGTGCGTAGTCGGCGTGATTCAGCCGTCGGCCTCATCGGGCGGAACGGGAGTGGAACGTGCTCGGTTACCTGACCGACTTCGCATCCAGCCCCCGCGGCAAGTGGGTTACCCTCGTCGCCTGGCTGTTCGCCGCCGGTCTCCTGATCTCGCAACTTCCTATGTTGAACGAAGCCACGGAGAACGAACAGGCCCTGTTCCTACCCGGCGACGCCGAAGCAACCAGGGCATTCGAGTTCGCACAGGAACGTTTCCCCTCGGCCGGCACACCCGTTTTGATCGTTATGCGCCAACCGGGAGGCCTCGGCCCCGGCTCCTATGAGGCTGCGGCCCGGATCGCAGACTGGTTGTCCGGTCCGGAGGCGCCTGACAACGTGGGCCGGGTCTTGAGTCCCGACCCTGACATGGGGCAGCGGTCCGGCCTGGTTTCTCCTGACGGCACCACCATGTATGTCTTTGCGGAGGTGTTGGGCGAGCCTGCCGAAGATCCGTTCACCGACACGGTGAATAGCATCCGCGACCGCTCGGCCTCCATCGGTCTGACCGGCGTGGAGATTGCCGTGGGAGGACCCGGCGGTCTGGTGGTCGACCTGGTCGGGGTGTTCGCCGACATCGACACACTGCTGTTGCTGGTGACCGTCCTCCTGGTGTTGGTGCTGCTGATCATCATCTACCGATCTCCGGTGATGGCGGCGATCCCGCTCCTGGGCGTGGGCCTGGTCTTTCAAGTGGCCGGCGCCATCGCCGCCTGGTTCGCGATCAATCTCGATCTCCCGGTTTCCGGGCAGACCACCGGGATCATGACCGTCGTGCTGTTCGGCACCGGAACCGACTATGTGCTGTTCGTGTCGGCGCGGTTTCGTGAGGAACTGACCAGGCACGGCGACCGCCACGAGGCTATGAGACGCACGATGCGTGGGGTGGGCGGAGCGGTGGCTTCGGCGGGCGCCACCATCCTGGTTGCCTGCGTCGCCCTGGGGTTGGCGACGCTGCGTTCCTATCAGGCGCTCGGTCCGGTGATCGCCATCGCCGTGGCCCTGATGATGCTGGCCGCGCTGACCCTCATCCCGGCATTGCTGACCATCTTCGGAAGGCGCGCCTTCTGGCCGATGCAACCCCGCCTGGACGCCGAGACCGGAAGGCAACTCGACTGGAGACGCAGCGTGTACGGAAGGGTGGGGGCGGTGGTCCTGCGGCGACCAGGCCTGACCCTGGCCGTCACGGTGTTGGGTCTGGGTGTGCTGCTGGCAGGCCTGATCCCTTACCGGACCAACTATGATCAGCTCGAGAGCCTGCCCGAGAATGCCGAGTCGGTCCGCAGCTTCGAGTTGCTGCGGAGCGGGTTTCCGGCGGGCGAACTATCCCCCACCCGCCTCTACGTGTCCCTGCCCCCGGGCGCCGGGGCGCTCGATCCGGTCTCCCTCCAGCAACTGGACGCCCTCACCCTGGAACTCGCCGGGCACCCCGCTGTAGCCGACGCCTCCGGTCCCAGCAGGCCCCTCGGAACCGGCGGGCCTCCCGCCTCGGTGCTGCCGGAGTCAATCGCACAGCGGTTCGTCTCCCCTGATGGGAGCGCCGCCCGCATCGACCTGGTGCTGGAGGAGAATCCCTATTCCCGGGAGGCACTCGACGCAGTGCCCGACCTGCGGAGCCTGGCCCGCCAGGCGGGAGCGTCGCTGGGTCTGTCCCCCGGCAGCCTGCTGATCGGAGGGGACACGGCGGAAGCCTACGACACCCGCACCGCCGGAAACCGGGACTCTCTGGTGGTGCTTCCTCTCATCCTTCTGGCCATCGGCCTGGTATTGGCGGTGCTGCTTCGGTCGTTGATCGCCCCCCTCTACCTGATGGCCACGATCGCCTTCACCTACTTTGCAACCCTCGGTCTGTCGGTGGCGGTTTTCGTACTGATATTCGATCATGTCGGCATCGGGTATGCGGTGCCGTTCTTCCTCTTCGTCTTCCTGAACGCGTTGAGCGTCGACTACAACATCTACCTGATGTCGCGCATCCGCGAAGAGGCGCGGCGATCCCCCCTCAAGCACGCCACCCGCTACGCGCTCGCCCGCACCGGCCCGGTCATCACCTCGGCGGGGATCATCCTGGCCGGCACATTCTCCGCGCTGATGACTCTACCGCTCCAGGACCTCCTGCAGCTCGGATTTGCGGTGGCGGTGGGTGTGCTGATCGACACTTTCATAACCCGCACGCTGATTGTGCCGGCGCTGGTTACCCTGCTGGGCCGGTGGAACTGGTGGCCCTCCCGCCACTCTTCGGACATCCCCGGCAGCCATGACGCAGGTGAAGACGCGCCGGCGCCGGCTCGCGGCTAAGTTCGGAGCGACGGGACCGGGGAGCGATTCGAGCCATGGGACGGGGTCCACGGTCCTGAGCCTCATCCCTTCTTCACAGTGGCGTCACCTACCATCGTGTCGTGGGGAACTGGCATGCCACCGGCAATAGCGTGAGCAACAGGAACCGGTGGCCGGATGAGCCGCCCCCAAACCTACAATCCGGCCCAGAGCCGCATACCAGAGTAGCCCAACCCGCCGAATAGGACGCCAAATGCGCAACTTCGACCTGATGATCATCGGTACCGGATCCGGCAACTCGGTGATCGGACCCGAGCACGACGGGTGGGAGATCGCCGTTGTGGAACGAGGCCCGTTCGGCGGCACCTGTCTCAACGTCGGATGCATACCGTCCAAAATGTTCGTGTATGCCGCCGAGATGGCCGAGCTTGCGTCCGACAGCGACCGTCTGGGAGTCCACACCCGCTTCGAAGGCGCAGACTGGCCCGCCATACGGGACCGGATTTTCGGCCGGATAGACCCGATTGCAGCGGGGGGACGCTCCTACCGGGAGGGCCTGCCCAACGTCACCGTCTATACGGGTTCGGGCCGGTTCACCGGACACAAGGAGGTGGCCGTCGGCGACGAGGTGATCACCGCCGACCGGATCGTGATCGCGGTAGGCGGGCGGCCCACCCTGCCCCCGGCGCCGGGCCTGGCCGAATGCGGCTACCAAACCTCGGACACGGTCATGCGCCTCGACGAACTGCCCGACCGGCTGCTGGTGATAGGCGCCGGCTACATAGCAGCCGAACTGGGAGGCGTGATGGGAGCGTTCGGCTCGACGGTTACCTTCCTGCTGCGGGGAGACACCTTCCTGCGTCGGGAGGACCACGACATCAGCAGCCGGTTTACCGCCGCCTACTCCCGCCGGTTCGATGTGCGCACCCACACCCGGATCCTCGGGGCCCGCCGGGAGAACGGAGAGGTGGTGATCAGCCTGGAGGGCCCGGAGGGCGAGTCCTCGGAGCTGTGGGGCGACGAGTTGTTGGTGGCGACGGGGCGAAGGCCGAACAGCGACCAGCTCGATGTGGAGGCGGGAGGCATTGAGATCGACAGCCGGGGATTCGTGGTTACCGACGAACAACTGCGCACCAGCGCCGAGGGTGTGTGGGCCCTGGGCGACATAACCAACCCGGTGCAGTTGAAACATGTCGCCAACCACGAGGCACGGGTGGTGCGACACAATCTCACCGACCCGGACATCCCGGCCACCGTCGACCACCGGTTCATCCCTCACGCGGTGTTCGGATATCCACAGATCGCCAGCGTCGGGCTCACCGAGCAGGAGTGCCGCCGCCGGGACATCCCCTACGTCAGCCACGTCCAGCCCTACGCCGCAGCCGCCTACGGTTGGGCGATGGAGGACACCGACAGCGTCGCCAAGGTCATCGCCCATGCCGAGACGCGGCGCCTCCTCGGCGCCCACATCATCGGTCCGCAGGCGCCCACCCTCATCCAGCAACTCATTCAGGGCATGCACTTCGACCTGACCGTGGACCAGATGGCCCGCGGTCAGTACTACATCCACCCCGCCCTGCCGGAGGTCATCGAGCAAGCCCTATTGGAGCTCTGACACGCTCGCCCCTTCCTCCGCTTTACTGTGATAACGCAGGCAACAATGACAAGGAGTTCGCCGCATGAGCCAAATGAGAACCGGATCCGGAGACCCTCCGATACCGCCCCCTTCGCTCGGAGATGTGCAGGACGCCGCCCAACGGATAAGGGGCGTGGCATTGCGCACCCCCCTGGTCAAGTACAAATCCTCAGAGCCCGACCCACCCATCTGGCTCAAGGCGGAGTGCCTCCAGCCGGTCGGATCGTTCAAGCTGCGAGGGGTGTACAACTGGGCGCGATCGCTCTCCGACGCCCAACTCCAGAGGGGAGTCACCACCCAGAGCGCCGGCAACACCGCGCAGGCCCTGGGCTACTCGGCCCAGTTGCTGGGGGTCCCGGCCCGCAGCCTCCTGCCCGACAGCGCTCCGCGGGTGAAGGTCGACGGAGTCCGCGCATACGGCGTGACTCCGGTGCCGGTGCCGTTCTCGGCGTTGATGGACTACGTGTTCGACAAGGGGTGGGAAAGGGAGCCGTACAGCTACCTCAACCCCTGGGGTGACCCGTTGATGCTGGCCGGCTCGGGAACCATCGGGCTGGAGATCCTTGATGACCTCCCCGAGGTGACGGCGATCTATGTGCCGGTGGGTGGCGGCGGACTGGTGTCCGGTATTGGCAGCGTGATCAAGGAGCTCCGACCCGACACCGAGATCGTAGGAGTACAGAGCACGGCTTGTCCCTCCCTGCGGGCGGCCCTGGACGCCGGAGGACCGAGATGGGTCGAGACGGGTGACACCATTTGCGACGGCACCATGGTGCCGGTGGTGGTGGATGAGATGTACCCGTTGGTGCGCTCCTCGGTCGACAGGGTGGTGCTGGTGTCCGAAGCCGATGTACGCACCGCCATCGCCGGTCTCGCCTTGGGGAACAAGCTGGTTGTGGAGGGTTCCGGCGCCATGTCGCTAGCGGCCGCCCTCGGAGAGGAGCGGGACGGTCCGGTTGCCTGCGTTCTGAGCGGCGGGAGCATCGGCGCGGACCGTTTGGCCAAGATCCTCGCCTCGGAGGCATAGCCAAGGACAGGAACCCGGGCATCTGCACCTCGATCGGTCCGATCTATGAGGGCAGAGCGCTTCCCGAGCCCACCTTCAGGCCTCGCGGAGGAGGAGTTGCTTGATCCGACGGACGGCAGGCGTCCACAGCCACTCGGGCTCCGTGAAGCGCCGATGTTTCTCGCCGGGCAACCCCGTCGGATCGTAGAAGCTCTTGTCGGTGGTCTTGCGGAGGTGGCTGGTCCGTCTCAGCACCTTCAACCCGGCGTAGAGCGCTCCCCTGTGGGTCCAGCCCTGCCGGTGGTACAACCAGTTGTCGGGCGCCAGGCGTTGCGCCGCGGCGAAGTGTTTCAGCGCCCGCTCGCTGTCGCCTACCGCCTCGAAGTGCAACGCTAGCTTGAATGTGGCCTCCGCCCGCCGGGCGTCCTCGTCGACAGGCTTAAGCCGTCCGGCGAGTTCGGCGCTCGACCAGACATACTCGCTGTCGGCTCCCCGCTCGATCCAGTCGCGGGTAGCCCGGGCGAATGAGTCGTCGCCGAAGCGCACCTTGCCGAGACCGAACCCGACGGTCGACTCACCGGGGTACGTCCCCTCGTTGCTGCGAACGATGGTCCCGTCCTCATCGATCCACGCCGCCGACGGCACGTTCACCCAGCCGAACAGGGAACTGATCTGGTGTGTCGGGTCGATGACGCACCGGAAGGTCGGCGACGCCCGGTCAAACCACCTGCCCACGGCCTTGGGGTCCCCCGAGTCCTGCGCCACGCTGATCAACTCGAACCGGTCCTGGCCGATCGACTCATACAACTCCTGCCAGACCGGCAGGCTGACCCGGCACCCTCACCACGACGCCCAGGTGAACAGCACCACCTTGCGACCGCGGAAGTCCGAGAGCCGCAACCTCTCGCCGTTGCGTTCGGTTAGCTCGAAGTCGGGGGCAATGGCGGCCTCCAGCCCGGAGCGGCGGACTTCGGGCACCGAGCCCAGACTCCACACGTCACCGTCGCGAACGTACTTCTGGCCGATCATGTCAGCAAAACCGGAATAGCACATCCACACCCAGTCCTCGGCGTCGGCGATCCACTCCTCGACTCTGTCGTCGGGCAGCGGAACGCACATCTCGCCCAGGCACATGCCCTGCGGCTTCATCTGCCAGCCGGTGGCGCCGGGGAGGTCCACCACCCGCACCCACAGGCGCTCGGTGTCGTCGGTCCGCTGGGCAACCTTGGTCATTTTGCCGTTTGCCAGGATGATCACGATTGCTCCGTGAAGTCGACTCGCCCTACTTGACCTCCGCCCCCACCAAGGTGGGGCACACAGTCGGGTATAGGTGGCCGCCCTCGTAGTCCGGGGGTGGGGTCGGCAGCAATTGTAGAAGCTTCCGAGGTTTGCTGTGAAGCAGGCCGAAGGCGCTCGAGGCATATACGACCCGGCCGTCTTCCTCCTGGTGGACATCAGCTTCGAACCCCAAGGCGGGGACGCCGGTCGGGCCGGTCGATTCTGCGAGAGGCGCTGATCGATGTGAGCGGACCCGGCCCATTCGCCCAACCCTCGGAATCATCCCCGAAACCTGCATCCAAATTCCCGCTTGTCTCCGTAATTATTGGTATACCGCGAAAGGAGAAGTATGGACATCTTCGACATCGGAGTCATCCTGGCTGCGATAGGCGCCCTGAACTGGGGACTGGTCGGATTGTTCCGGTTCGACCTGGTTGCAGCCATCACAACCGCCGGGAAGTTCGGGGACACCAACGCAGTCTCACGGATTGTCTACGTGCTGGTGGGCGTGGCCGGGGTACTGGCGCTGTTCACACTGGGCTGAAATCTATGGGGGAGGTCCGGACGACCCGCACCTTCCCCTAGCTTTACCGTCCAGGGATTCTTTCACTTCCAGAGCCCGGTGGGCATGGTCGGGCTTCACATTTGGTGTCGCCCGCCAGACCGCCGGGCTCTGTGGCGCGTGCGCAAGTTCTGCTGTGCCGGCCAGGGTGTCATGGAGGTCGGCCCGAGGAGTGTCGAGACAGTCAGCGAGTAAATGAAGGGCCGGCCCCGCCGGCAGGCGGAGGGCCCGGAGGACCACCAGATCCGACAGCGCCGACGCGCCCATCCTCCACGCCGTTGCCAAAGCCCAAGCCCCATAAGCGCCGATCGGCGGTGTAGAGGGTGGGGCCGGGTCGCCTGGCCTGGGAGGCTCCACCTACAATCACCAAAAGGCCGGAGGGAAACGGAAGGGAAGTGAAGTGATGGCGGCCGCTCAAACCAGGCGCAACGTAGCAGGAGCGAAGCAGGTGTGAACTTCGATTCGTACGATCTGGATCCGGCGGTGTTCGATGAGATGTTCGCCGACGACGGCGCGCCGCGTCCCCACTGCCGTGATCTGTACGAGACATTGGGGCCGATGTCATCCTCCGACCTGAGCGCCATCGGCGAGTGGGTCACCCGCTCGTTCACCAACGAAGGTATCACCTTCACCGTCTACGGCGACGACGAAGAGACCGAGCGCATCATCCCCATCGACTCCGTACCCCGGGTGATGTCCGCCGCCGAGTGGGGCGACCTCACTGCCGGTCTCGAGCAGCGACTCTCGGCGCTCAATCGGTTTCTGGAGGACATCTATGGCGAAGCCCGCATCATCGCCGATGGCGTGATTCCGGCGGACATGGTGCGGGACTGTCCCCAGTACCGCCTGGAGATGAGGGGATTCAGGGCTCCTCGCGGGGTCTGGGTGGCGGTCTGCGGCACTGACCTGATTCGCACCAACGAGGGGTTTCGCGTCCTGGAGGACAACCTGCGCGTGCCCTCGGGCGTTTCGTACATGCTCGCAATCAGGAAGGCGACCAAGTCGGCTCACCGGCTCCTGTACCGGCTTTCGCGGGTGCGCGACATCGAAAATTACGGGCTCATCCTCGCCCGGACACTGCGGGAACTGGCCCCCGAGGGCCGCTCCGACCCGACCATGGTGCTGCTCACTCCCGGGATCTACAACTCGGCTTTCTATGAGCACATGTTCCTGGCCCGCCAGATCGGCGCCGACCTGGTGGAGGGCCGCGACCTCTTGGTCGAGGACGGTTACGTGTACATGCGCACCACGTCGGGATTGAAACGAATCGATGTGATCTACCGGCGCGTCGACGACGACTTTCTGGATCCCCTGGTCTTCCGCCCCGACTCGCTGCTCGGCGTCCCGGGCCTCCTGCATGCAGCCCGCCTCGGGAACGTTTCGGTCGTCAACGCCCCGGGGACCGGCGTGGCGGACGACAAGAGCGTCTATGCCTTCGTCCCCGACATGATCCGCTACTACCTGGGCGCGGAGCCTCTGATCCAGAACGTCGAGACCTACCTGTGCAGGCGTCCCGATGACCTCGAGTACACGCTCGACAACCTGGAAGACCTGGTGGTCAAGCGGGTCGGCGAGTCAGGTGGGTACGGGATGCTGATCGGTCCTCACTCGACCGTCGAGGAGCGCAACGAGTTCGCCGCATTGCTGAGGGCGGACCCCGCCGACTACATATCCCAGCCCACCCTTGCCCTGTCGCGTGCGCCATGCTCAATCGAGGGACGCCTGGAGCCGCGGCATGTGGACCTGCGGCCCTTCATCCTGACCGGCGCCCAGACCCGGATCGTGCCGGGGGCGTTCTGCCGCATAGCCCTGCGGCGCGGGAGCCTGGTGGTCAACTCCAGCCAGGGCGGCGGCGGCAAGGACTTCTGGGTACTGGACGACTGACCGCCGATGCTGTCGAGAAGCGCCGCCGGGCTGTATTGGATGGGCCGCTACCTGGAGAGAGCCGGCCACCTGTCCCGCCTGCTCAGACAGCAGACCGAGTCACTCGCCGACAGCCCGCCCCGGGACATCTACTTCGGCTGGCACCGCATATACGGCGCGCTGGACCGGGAGCCACTCAGCGGGGCGCTCGAACTCGACAGCGACGACCTGTTCGCCCTGGTCGACTCCTTCGCGCTGGCCGACGACCTGACCTTCGAACCCACCAATCCCGACTCGATCCGCAGTTGCTTCGCCCAGGGACGAGAGAACGCCCGCCAGATGCGCCACCACATCTCCGCCGAGATGTGGACCTGCCTGAATCAGTCACACCTCCGGCTTCAGGACATGGAGATGCCCGACATCTGGGTCAGGTCCCCCGAGAACTTCTACGCCGAGACCGCCGCGGAGATAGATACGTTCCGCGGGGTGACATCGTCCACCCTGTACCGCGACGACGCCTGGCACTTCGTCCAGTTGGGAAACTACACAGAGAAAGTCCAACTGTCCGCTTCCCTCCTGATCGCCCACATCGCCGCGGTCCGGTTGTTCGAGGTCCCCGCCGACGCCTACTGGACCAGCCTGCTCCGCCACTACTACGCCTTCGTGGCCTACAACCGCGCCTCCAGCGCCGCCATCGAACCCGACCGCGTCCTGGGCCTTTTGGTCACCAACCCCCAACTCCCCGACTCGTTGAGCCTGTCCGTGGCCGGGTTGTGCGGCGAGTTGGCCGCCATCGGACCGGGACCCGACACCGAGGCCACCGCCCGAACCCGGAGCCAGGCCGAGTACCTCCGCCAGTTGGTCGGGGTCGAGTGGCCGGGCGGCGCCGAAGGCCACACCCTGTTATGGAAAATCGCCGATGGGTGCAGGCAACTCCACGACCTGGTCACGAAGACCTACTTCGACTACCCGGTCCTCGCGCCCGACCACGGGAGGGCCCGCGGGTCCGACCAGTGACCCCGGTCGCCGACCGGGCGGGGGACTCGTCGCGCTACCGAATCGAACACGTCACCCGCTTCGTATACAGCGAACCGGTCCGCCGATGCACCATGTCGCTCTGCCTCCAGCCCCTCCAGGCATCCGGCCAGAGGCTCATGGACTTTTCCGTCAAGACGACCCCTCCCGCCAGGTTGACGACGGAGACCGACCCGTTCGGCAATACCCGGCACATCCTGACCCTCCACGAGAGTCATGACTTGCTGGAGGTCGTGTCAACCTCCGAAGTGGAGACGGCCCCGCCGACCGCCCTACCGGAACGCCTGGAGGCGGACGCTTGGGACGACGTCCGAGCAATGGGCGCCGATCCAAATTGGTGGGACTTCACCGGTCCCAGCCCCGTGGCCCGCCCCTCCCCCATTCGCTTTTAACCATATACGCGGCCACCAGCCAGGCCGCCAAGGCGGATGGCGGCAGAGCGAGGAAAAAAAA
>VXSV01000123.1:3332-23667 GCA_009837815.1 Acidimicrobiia bacterium | reverse complement strand
AGCTTCCGCCAAAGAGCCCGAAGTAGGATAACTCCCGGACCCCGGTCCCTGCCAGTGACCTCCCCGAGCTACAGAGCGTCCTGTGGCCCTCCGCGCAGACTCCTCTGGGCATCGAACTACGCTGACCGGGGGTGTTATAGGCCATTAACTCGGTGGATGACCGCCCGCTTTATCCACAAGCGGGGCCAGATCCTTCCATGCTGTGAGAATGGTGTCCACTATGTAGTTGCCGTATTCCCTGAGGTTGTCATCCTCCCAGAACCTGCCTTTAGGGGGATCCAGGTCCCGATAGGCCGGCCACCAATGGTTGGATTTGGGAAAGGCGGGAGGCGCTTCCTTTGTGATGAGCGACCTGTAGCTTTCTACTTGTGTCCTGACTCCGCAATACAGCCCTTGACGAGGAGGGAAGAACGCCTTGTGATACCATTCCAATCTCACATCCGGATCCTTATTTTCTTCCGGCCAACCCTGTCGACGCAGGCCCAGACCTGGCCACTTTCCTCCGATTCGAAACGAACTTACGCCCTCTTCAGCGAGCCCTCGGCTTCCTAGGGCCACGTCGAGATCGCCTTTGAGACTGCGATAAAACCGATCCACGAACTTTGGCACTTGGCGTTCGAGAGCGGCCCACTCCCTGATCCGCGCTTCATGCTCCAGATAGAACTTGACCTGTTCGTCTTCGATCCGATTCATCCGAACTGCTCCTCCAGGGTCCGTAGGTAATTGTTGACGACATCAGTAGCGCCGGCAACCTCGGCGGCAGGCTGTGATTTATTGAGGGCCTCCTCCAACATCGCCCGGACCTCGGGCCACGAGAGGGTATTGAAAGCACGTTGTGAGCACCGTGTGGTCGCCGTATGCGGCTTCCGACCGGAGGGAGTCAGGAACACGAAGAGGGGCGCCTTCTCGTTCTTGAAGTTCTCGTACAAATCGTCGCACTGGCTCGGCTGCTCCGACGCGTCGACCTTGTTCTCGATAACGAGCGTGAAATTCCTGCCCCACACCACGAGGTCGGCCTCTCTGTCATTCCGCCACACGGAAAACTTCACCTTCCTCACCGCCAGTGGGGCGGACACCGGTTTCCGGGTGCAGTGTTCCACCAAGCGCTCCACGAACTCACAACCCAAGCCATGCCGACCCATCGGATTCAAGAGCCACTCCAACATGCGAGAATGGGTGTTTTCGTGGCGGGCGAGACCCACGATCTTCAGGAAGTCCGATGGCCCGGTCAACCACAGCCCGTCCGAAACGAGACGGTCGTGCCGGCCGCGCATCTCCGTCATGGCCGCACGCCACTCGGCAAGTAGCGTCCTCGTCCGGCGCGCAGCGATCTCGTCCCACTCGCGCTCCATCGCACAAATGCGCGCCTTCCACGAGGGGACTCGGTTAACCGGTGTGGCTATAGGAGGTATGTCCGAGACAATAGCGACCACATCTCCCGCCCGCCCCGAAAGCTGCGCGCGGCGCTCGCGCTGACTCTTCATCCGCTCGGTTCAGGATCGTCCACCTCCTTGCCCTTGATTTCGGTCCCAAAATAGGAGCCGAGAATCTCGCGCTTGTGTGATTATTGGGTGGGAGGGGAGAAGAGATAGCCTTCGGGAAAGCCCTTAGTCTTCAGTCCGGCGAGGCAACACTCCTAGCCCAGGATCAGACTCAACGCCGCCACCGCGATGCCACCCATGGCAATGGTCGTGCCGCCCAGCCACTTGATCAACTCCAGCTTCAACTCTCGCATATCCGCTCGGACTTCGGCCCGCATAAGGTTCAGATCCGCCCGCCACTCCGTCCGTAGGACATCCAGGTCTGCCTTGGTTGCCAGTCCGGCACGCGCTGCTATGACGGTGCCGACCACCGCCTCCGCTTGGGGTTCTTCAAACCCGGCGCCCACGAGATTCTTCACCTCTCTATGAGTATCTACAGTTGTCGCCATTTATGTCGCCCCCTTTCCCGGCCGGCTCCCGAGTACTCCACTGCACTGCACCCCCACCGCGGGGAGTATGAGATCACTATACATCGGCGCAGGCCATAAGACCCGGAAAAGACCGGGGGCCAAACGGTCAGCGGCCCTGGAACTCGGGGGGTCGGCGCTCGGCGATGGCCCGGAGAGCCTCGTCGTGGTCGTCGGACAGGAAGGTCAATAGCTCCCATCCACCCGCCGAGTCGAAGGCCACGTTCAGCGCGTCTTTGATCAGCTTGTTGACGGCCATCTTGGTGAAGCGGATGGCCAGGGGAGCGCCCCGGGCCAGTCGCTCTGCAAACGCCATGGCCTCGGGGAGAAGCTTCTCGGGGGGGAAGACCCTGTTGACCAGGCCGATCCGCTCCGCCTCCTCGGCTTGGAGGGGGTCTCCGGTCATCAGGTACTCCTTGGCGCGGGCCGGGCCCACCAGGAGTGGCCAGATAGCGGTGCCCCCGTCTCCCGCCACCAGGCCCACCCGGACGTGGGGGTCGGAGATGACGGCGTCGGTGGACATGAAGATCACGTCGCACAACAGGGCTATGGAGGCGCCCAGTCCCACGGCCGGGCCATTGACGGCGGCGATGATGGGGATCTCTATGTCCACCAGATCCCAGACGAGCTGTTTGGCGTCCCGGCGGAGATGATCAAGCGTCCCGGTGTCCCGCAGGGTGGGGAACCAGCCGAAGTCCCCGCCCGCCGAGAACGCCCGCCCGCTTCCGGTGAGGATCGCCACCCGCGCCTCGTCTTCTCGCTTCAGCATCCTGAAGAGGGCGGTGAGATCCTCATGGAGTTGGCCGTCCACGGTGTTGAGAGGAGAACGGGGGTTGTCGATGACGGCTGTCAGCACATCTCCTGTACGCTGAATGCCGATGGTTGGCAATTGGCGTTCCATGTCGCTCCTTGACGGACAATGGCCAGGCTACTCCGTCGGCGAACCGGACACCGAAGGAACACCCCGCGCAACTCCGCAGACGCCCGGACCGAGGATGTGATGTTCGAGTCCCTCACCGAGAGATTTTCCTCTATCTTCACCCGCCTCAACCGAAAGGGCCGGCTTTCCCAGACAGACTTGCGATCGGCCCTCCGGGAGGTGCGCCTGGCCCTGCTGGAGGCGGACGTCAACATCCAGGTGGTCAACAGCCTTTGCGAGCGGATCGGCAGGAGAAGTCGGGGCGCCGAGGTGTCGAAGAGCCTCACTCCCGGCCAGCAGGTGATCAAGATCGTCCAATCGGAGTTGGTCAAGACCCTGGGCGAGGAGCCGGCGGCGCTGGTGGTGGAGGGTTCGCCGCTCACCGTGTTGGTGGTGGGTCTCCAGGGGTCGGGGAAGACCACCACCGCCGCCAAGCTGGCGCTCCACCTGCGGGAGAACTACGGAAAGCGACCCCTCCTGGTGGCCGCCGACCTGCAACGCCCTGCCGCGGTGGAGCAGTTGGTCACCCTCGGGGACAGGGCGGGGGTGCCCGTCTATCGGGAGCAGGAGGCGTCCAGTCCCCAACGGGTCGTGCGAGCAGGCCTTCGACATGCCAGAGGCCAGGGAAACGACGCGGTGGTGATCGACACCGCAGGTCGGCTGCAGATCGATCAACGGCTGATGAACGAGCTGGCCGCCATGGCCGCAATCGCACGTCCCCAGGAGACGCTGCTGGTGGTGGACGCCATGACCGGCCAGGACGCGGTCACGGTGGCGCAGGGGTTCTCCGAGCGGGTGGACCTGACCGGGATCGTCCTATCCAAACTGGACGGGGACGCGCGGGGCGGGGCGGCTATCTCGGTCAGCGAGGCCACCGGGCAAAAGGTAAAGCTGGTGGGAGAGGGAGAGGAGTTGACGGCCCTCTCGGTGTTCCATCCAGACCGAATGGCGTCCCGGATCCTGGGGATGGGAGACGTGCTGACCCTGATAGAGAAGGCTGAAGCCGTGACCCCTCGGGAGGATGCGGAGAAGTTCGTCCGCGCCGCCACCTCCCAGAGTCTGGGCCTCGACGATTTCCTGGAACAACTTCACAGCCTGCGTCGGATGGGGGGAATGGACGCGGTTCTTGCTATGATGCCCGGTGGGGCCCGAACAGGCATCGCCGGATTGAGCGATGACGAAATGCGGCGCACCGTGGGGATCATCCACTCGATGACCCCCGAGGAACGGCGCAATCCCAAGTTGATCGCCGGCAGCCGTCGGCGTCGGATCGCTGCGGGGTCGGGCACCACCGTTGCCGCGGTGAACCGGTTGCTAAAAAGGTTCGCCGATACCCAGAAAATGATGAATATGCTGTCCGGCAGGGGGAAGTTCCCCGGAATGGGAATGGAAGGGCTTCTCCAGCCGGCCAGGACCCGACGACGACGCAAGAGGTGAAAGACATGGCGGTACGCATCCGTCTTATGAGGATGGGGAAGAAGAAGACGCCCAGCTACCGGGTGGTGGTGACCGATGGAAGGAAGCCCCGCGACGGGCGTTACATAGAACAGATCGGCCGTTACGATCCCCTGGCTGAACCGTCGCTGATCGAGATCGAAAACGACCGGGCGGTGGACTGGCTGGTCAAGGGGGCCCAGCCTTCCGACCGCGTCCGCAAGCTGATGGAGATCTCGGGCGCCTGGACCCGGTACCGGGTGACGGCGGGCAAGGCGCATCGAGTCAGCGACGAGACATCCGAGGCGGCGCCGGCCCCCGTTTCCGACCCCGGTGAGAAGGCGGTGGCCGCCGCCGAGACCCAGGAATCCTGAGCAAAATGAGCATGGGCGACGCCGAGAAAGTGGAACGGCTGGTCGGATACCTGGTGACAGAGATCGTGGAGCGGCCTTCGGATGTAACCGTGACAATGGTGAAAAACCGACCGAGGCGGGTTTTGGCCGAGGTCCGGGCCGCCAAACAGGACATGGGGCGGCTGATCGGTCGCCGGGGCAGGACCGCCAATGCCATACGAACCCTGGCTCAACTCGTCTGTGACGATGACTGGATCGTCGAGATCGAATTCCTCGACTGAGAGGGTGGTGGTCGGGCGTGTGGGACGCCCGCACGGATTGGACGGCGCCCTCTATGTCTGGCCGGACACCGACGATCCCAGGCGTTTCGCGTGCGGGGCAAAGTTCATGGTGGCGGGAAGGGGAGCGTTGGAAGTCCAGAGGACCCGTATCCACCTGGAAAGACTGCTGGTCAAGTTCGTGGAGGTGTCCGACCGGGCTTCGGCCGAGCAACTGCGGGGCGCCGAACTGTACATCGAGGAGCGCCAACGGCGACGGCTGGGCTCGGAGGAATTCTGGCCCGATGAACTGGAGGGGCTGGAAGTCAGGACGGCGAAGGGAACGATCGTGGGGAGAGTCAAGGGAGTGGAGTGGTCCGATGCCCAGAGTCGGCTGGTGGTCGAGACCGAGCACGGTTTGCGAGAGGTCCCATTCGTGGACGAACTGGTACCGTCTGTGAATCTTGGCGACGGATATCTGACGCTCGTCGACCTTCCCGGATTGCTGTAGGGGTTTTTGTCCCCGGGGCTCGGCCCTCCAGTGGTCTGGGGGCCTGCCCGGCCGGCCGGTCCTGGTATGAAAGGATTTGGTTCAGTTCTCGAAGAACACCCTGGCCTGGGCGTCCTCTACCTGCAGGGTGGCCCAGCCGGTCGGGCCCTCCAGGAACACCGCCACGAAACTCGACCACAGGTCGTCGGCGCCCGCCAGGGGGAACCTGGCTTCGGTCGCGGCGCCGTCCGGACCGGTGAGGGTGGCAACCGACTCATCGATCCCCGGACGCAGATACCCGTTCACCGTGAAGGGATAGTGGATCGCCTCCCGACTCGACGGCAGGAACAGGACCGCCGCGGCGCCGACTACCGGCGTGCGGGAGAACGGGATGTTCCCGGCCCGGAGATCGAGGGTCAGGGTGGCAGGCGCGGAACTGGCAATCATCCTGGCCGAGACAGGCTCGGAGACGTGGAGGTCCACGATCAGTCCCGCGTCGGGCGCCTTCACCACGTATATCCGGTCAACCAGCGGGGTGTTCACCAACTGGTAGGAGACCGCCGAGGTCTCATCCCCCTCACCAAGTTGGAGGCGGACCACCCCTCGCTCGGCAAAGGAGGTCAGCAACGCCGAGGGTGGCACCAGGGTGGGGGCTCCCTCCGGACTGGCCATGGAGAACAGGAAACGCTCGCACTCCCCCCAGGACTGCCAGTCGATGGAGGCCAGGATCGCCGAGTCCGACCCGGTCGGGCTGTAGCTGCCGACCTCCCCCTCATCTCCAAAGGGACGGTCGGGGGTCAGGCAGGGTGGGATGGGCCGGGGTTCGGCGGTTTCGGACACCCGGGTTGTGGAGGTAGTGAGCGCCGGAGGCGGACTGGTGGTAGTGGTGGTGGAGGCAGATGTGGTGGAGGTGGGCGCAGCCGTCTCGGAAACCGGCCCGGCGGCGGCGGTGGAGGTGGGCGCCTCCGCCGGTATGCAGGCCGCAATCAGAACCAGTCCGGCCATGAGCCCCCTGCGAAGCATCTATCCAGGGTAGTTGAGGCCGGTTAGCGCGTCAGGCGTCGTTACCCCAGCGTTGGTAGTGGACGGTCTCCGATCGGGGTCGCCTTCCCCGAGCAAGCGAGCGGGAGCGGCGGTCGGGGGCGGGGTGGCCGATGGTCACTACCCCCAGGGGAGCGGTGTCATCGGGGATTGCGAGCAGCCGGGACAGTCCCGGAATGGAGTGGGCGCCCAGGAATCCCGCGGCCAGGCCCTCGTCCACCGCCGCCAGCAGGACCGCCATCAACGCCGCGCCGCCGTCCACCCACCAGTAGGGAACCGGCCAGGCGTCGGCGGCGTCCTTGTCCGGTTCCCGATATCGACGGCGATAGGCGTCGGCGGAGACGCACACTACCATGTGCACGGGAGCGCCAGATATCCAGGGGTCGAAGCCGCGCTCTGAGTAGCGGGACTCCCCCGCCAACCGGGCGATCTGTCTCCGGGTCCGTGCGTCTGTCACCACAACCAGGGACTGTCCTTGTGAGTAGCCCGCCGAGGGAGCGGACAGCCCGGCGCTCACGATCCGCTCCACCGCCTCGGGAGAGACCGCCGCCGCCCGGTAGTTTCGCACCATCCGTCTTCGCCGGATCGCCTCGCTGAACTCCATGGCTGCCCTTCTCTCGGATGTCGGGTGCGGCCGGGTACTGAACCCTGCCGGCCGGGTTCCGTCATGACGATACCGGGGCTCCGGTTCTTCCCACCGGCGAGCGGAGGAATGCTCTAATGCTGCGTTCGGCGGTCATCACCAACCCCGGAACTCACCGAAATGAATCGCCGGGAGGATCGATCAGCACCCCCGGCCGATCTGTACATTGCCGGGATCGTCCATCTGTTCAGGAACGGGGGTCTTCGGGTCCCCGTTCCTGGTATTCGCGCCACTCGGCGATCGAGCGGGAGACAAGGACCATGATCACCGCCATCCCCACCAGACCCAGGGCGAAACCCACCCCTCCCCAGAAGAAGGACCTGCCTACACACCCCGATCCGAAGTCGGAACGGCAGGCCACGTCGTTCACCACCCACCCCAGCCCGCCGCCGAACAACCCGGCCGCCAACGCCGGGACGGCTATCCAGGGATTTGGTCGGCGTCTCATCCCGAGTCGTCCCTCCGCTTCGACGCCGAGCGGGATCCGGCGGCATCCCCGGCTGATCTGATGCGGAGAGGCGTCGGGCCCGGCGCGGGTTCCGGTCGTGTGTCCACCAGGGGCCGCACTGCCAGACGCGCACCTTTCGACCAGGCGGCCCAGGCGGCGGCGCCGGCCCCGGCGACAATCACGGTCCAACCCGGCCAGGGGGTGGTGAAAGCGGCCGGCAGCGCCACCGCCGGGACGACAAAGCGCGTGAAAAGGAGAGCGCCTGCGACAGCCTTGGCGTAGATCGTCGCCGCGGCCGCGGAGAGGGCCGCGAAGACCCAGCCCCCGCCCAGCCCGTTCACCGAGACTGCGACCAGCGCGATCGGGAGACCGGCCAGGATGCACAGGAGCAGCACGGATCGAGCAGGAGGACCGAGAGTGGGTGCGCGGCGTCGCCCGGACTCTGCAAGCCAGGGGCCTGCCACCAGGGTCAGGGTTGCCGCGGCCAGGCCGACCCCCGCCCACCACCATCCCGACAGGGGGATGGCCATTGCCAGTGCCAACTCACCCACAGCCAGACAGGCGGCCATCCTGCGTCCCCAACGGGAGTTCTTCACCACCATTCCTACCAAGGCGGCCGTGGAGAGCGCCACCAGTCCGATGGCCAGTATGGCTGCCTGGACGGGTTCCCAGGGACCCCCGCCCGCGGAGATGGCGCCGGCCCACGCCAGGGCGGCCGGCAGGCAGAGCCCTCCCCCGGCGGCGGCGGCGGGGGAGGAGTTCACCGATGCTGTGATCTATCGGCCACGCCGTGACCGGGATCCTTTCTTCGAGGAGCCCCTGGCCCGGCGTCTTTCCAAGAGTTCACTGGCCCGGTCGGCGGTGATGTCGTCGGGGTTGTCCTTCTCGCCGAGAGAAGCGTTGGTGACCCCATCGCTCACATACAGGCCGTACCTGCCGTCCCGGAGTTCGAGCGGCTTCTCGGTGCGGGGATCGACTCCGAGCTCTCGGAGGGCCGGGCTTCCTCCCCGCCGGTAGGGAGTGGCCAGCACCGAGAGCGCCTCCTCCAAGGTGATGGTGAAAAGTTGCTCCACATCCGGGAGGGTGCGGTTGGTCTTGCCCCGGGAGATGTAGGGCCCGTACCGGCCGTAGCGGGCAACCACCTCCTCACCGCTCTCGGGGTCCACCCCCACGGTCCGGGGAAGGCCGAGCCAACGCAGCGCCTCGTGGAGGCTGATACCCCCCAACTCGGTGCCCTTGGGCAGAGAGACCCGCTTGGGCTTGGATTTCCCGCTCTCCGTCTCTCCCAGTTGCAGGTAGGGGCCGTACCTGCCTACCAACGCCAACACCTCGAGGCCGCTTCCGGGATCGGTCCCGAGTATCTTGCGATCGCCGCCCGACTTTCCCTCGGCCAGCATCTCCAGCGCCTTTTCCGGGGTCAGTTCGTCAGGGGGCATCCGATCGGGGATGGAGACGGTTTGGCCTTCCCAGTACAGGTAGGGCCCGTACCTTCCGATCCGGGCGGCGATCTCTTGGCCGTCGGGGTCCTGGCCTATAACGATCTTTCGAGAGAGCCGCGTGTCGACTTTCTCGAGACTCGTCTCGACCCCCGCCTGAAGGCCGTCGGGGCCGAAGTAGAAACGTTCCAACCACGGCTTGGTCTGCTCTTGGCGGGCGGCGATGCGGTCCAGATCGTCCTCCATCTTTGCGGTGAATTGGTAATCGACCAGCTTGGGAAAGCTCTGCTCCAGCAGGGTTACCACCGCGAAGGCCGTGAAAGTGGGGATCAGGGCCCGGCTTTGGCTCCACACATATCCGCGGTCCTGGATGGTGCTCATTATCGACGCATACGTTGAGGGTCGGCCCACACCCAGCCTCTCCAGCGTCCTGATCAGGGAGGCCTCGGTGTACCACGCCGGTGGCCTGGTACGGTGGTCCCGGGCAGTCAAGCCGTCCGCCGTCACCTCCTGGCCGTTGGAGAGCACCGGAAGAGCTTTCGGGCCGCCCTTCCCCTTGGCGGCGCCCGCCTTGTCCATGGATCCGAGGGCTCTGAGGAACCCGGGGAATGTGATGGTCCGCCCTTGTGACTCGAACTCCACGGCCTGACCCGCCGACGATACGCCGCCCAGGGTGACGGTGACGCTCTCCCCTGTGGCGTCTTTCATCTGGGATGCAACGGCCTGGCCCCATATCAGCTGGTATAGCCGGGACGCGTCGCCCTCTCCTATCGCGGAGGTCACCTGCCGGGGGGTCTTCCATGACATGCCGGAGGGCCGGATCGCCTCGTGCGCCTCCTGGGCGCCCCTCACCCGGGACTTGTAGACCCGCGGCCGGGAGGGAAGGTACCGGTCGCCGAAGCTGCTGCGAATCAGGCTCCGGGCGGTGGCGATCGCCTCGTCGGAGACGGAGACCGAGTCGGTGCGCATGTAGGTGATGTACCCGTTCTCGTAGAGCTGCTGAGCGGCGCGCATGGTACGGGAAGGGCTCATTCTGAGTCTTCCGGAAGCTTCCTGCTGGAGGGTGGACGTACGGAAAGGGGGAGAGGGCGAGCGCTTGTAGGGCTTTTGTTTCAGGTCCGTGACCGAGAACGCCGAGTCAGCCAGGTCGGCCACCAGGCGCTCTGCGTCGGTCTTGTCCATACGGAGTCTCTTGGGGTTCTTGAGTTCGCCGCGGGCGGTGAAGTCCCTGCCGGTGGCCACCCGTCGTCCATCCACCGAGGCAAGGTGCGCCTCGAACCGGTCGGCCGGCTTCCCGACCGGGTGAAAGTCCCCGGCGAGGTCCCAGTATTCGGCTCTTGTGAACTTGATGCGCTCCCGGGCCCGCTCCACCACCAGGCGGACGGCCACGCTTTGCACCCGTCCGGCAGACAGTCCCGTCTTGATCTTCTTCCACAGCACCGGCGAGACCTCGTAACCGTAAAGGCGATCCAGGATCCGTCTCGCCTCCTGGGAGTCCACGAGGGCCGTGTCGAGTTCCCGGGGGTTTTCGAAGGCGTGACGGATGGCGTCGCGGGTAATCTCGTAGAACACCATTCTCCTCACCGGCACTTTGGGCTTCAGCAACTGGGTCAGGTGCCAGGCAATGGCCTCTCCCTCCCGGTCGCGGTCGGTGGCCAGGTACAGGGAGTCTGCGCCCGCCAACGCCTCCCGAAGCTTCTTGACCTGCCCCGACTTGCCCGGAGAGGTGACGTATTTGGGTTGGAATCCGTCCTCCACGTCCACTCCCAGTTCCTTTTGGGGCAGGTCCCGCACATGTCCCATGGAGGATTGCACTATTACGTCAGGCCCCAGATAGGACGAGATGTTGCGCGCCTTGGTGGGCGATTCGACGACGACTAACGCCTTGCTCATTTGGCTTACCAAGTTACCCCCCTGCGGCGGCCAATGCCTAACCGAGGTCTGCGGAAGCGGGTCGGCGAGTTAGTGTTGTCAGGGTGGATTCGGTGGAAAACATCCGCGGCAGGGAGCTGATTCGCCGAGGTCCATTCGCCAAGTTGTGGTGGGCGAACAGTATCTCCAGCCTGGGGGACTGGGTGAACATCTTCGCCACGCTCGCCCTCGCCGCCCGGATCGGCGGTGGGGGGGAGGCCTCGACGGTGGCCATCATCGTTCCACTCGTGGCGCGCTTTTTGCCGGGGATGGTGGCGGGGATGCTCGGAGGGGTGGTGGCGGATCGCTGGAACCGGAAGGTGACGATGGTTGTCTCCGACTTCGGGAGGGCGGTCCTGGTGGGCAGCCTGCTGTTCGTGTCCACCCTTTCCCAACTCTTCTTGATCATCGTGCTGGTGGAACTCCTGGGGCTGTTCCGCCAGCCGGCCCGGGAAGCGGTGGTGCCCACGCTGATCGCCTCGCGGCATCTGGCGGCGGCCAACGGGCTAAACCTGATCTCGATGTACGGCACCGCCCCGATCGGCTCGGCGCTGTTCGCACTGTTGACCGAATTCGGTGAACTGCTTCCCTACGCCGGGCAGTTCGGCGCCTGGGTGCTGCCCGCCTTCGTGTTCGACATGGCCACCTTCGTGGCTTCGGGCCTGATCACCCTCACCATCCCCATCAAGCGGACCCTGTTGCCGGAGCGGCGACGCATGCGGCTGCAGGCCAGGTCGCTGGCGGCACCCGTGCGGGACCTGCTGGAAGGGTGGGCGCTGGTAGGAAAAAAGGGTCCGGTGCGCCGGCTGGTGTGGGGAATGGCGGTGGCGCTCCTGGGAGGAGGGGGTCTGTTCGTGATGGGACAACCGTTCAGTCAGCAGGTTCTGGAGGCGACCGAGAGCGGGTACGGGGCGTTGCTCACCTCGCTCGGTCTGGGGGTGACGATCGGGATGGTGCTCCTGGCCGGTCTCGGCAAGAACCTGCTGCACCGCGAGCCGATCTTCTGTCTGGGCCTGTGGGCGGCGGGCGCGGGAATCATCTTCGCCAGCTTCTCCCGGTCGGTCATCTCGGCGGTGGGCTGGGTGCTCCTCTTAGGTGTGGGGACCGGCATGGCATACGTGGCCGGGTTCACCCAACTCCATTCGGTGGTGACCGACGAGATCAGGGGGAGGACTTTCGGGGCGCTCTACACCCTGGGACGCATGGCGCTTCTGGTTTCACTGACGGTGGCGGGGGTGGGGGCAGTGGCGCTGGAGGGGGTGCTGCCCGGTCTGCTGAGCGATGGGATCCGGGCCGTGTTGTTCATCAGCGGCGTGGCGGTGCTCCTCACCGGCCTGGTGACCATCTGGGCGGTGAGGTCCCAGTTGCGGGTGGTGTTCGACAGGTCTATGACCGCTATGAAAGACACCGGCCAGGCTTTGGGGACGCTGAGACACCGAAAGTCCGGGAAGCCGTGAGGAGAGCCCGCTACCTGGTGGCCGAGGGTACGGAGGGGGTGGGAAAGACCACCTTGTGCGACATTCTGGCCGCCCGCCTGATGGAGCGGGGCATCGAGGTGGTTAGGGTCAGGGAACCCGGAGGGACCCCGCTGGGGGAGGCTGTGCGGGAAGTGCTCCTGCACGGAGGTGAGATGAGCGACTGGAGCGAGGCGCTGCTGTTCGCTGCCCAGCGAGCCGAGTTGGCCGAGCGGGTCGTGCGTCCGGCGCTCGCAAACGGCAAGTGGGTGTTGTCCGATCGCTGCTACTACTCGTCCCTGGCCTATCAGGGGTATGCGCGCCGCTTGGGGGTCGGCCGGGTCTGGTCGGTGAACAGGCCGGCATTGGGTGAGACACTGCCCGACCTGGTGGTGTGGATGGACATGGACGCGGGGGCTGCTCTGGCCCGTCAGCAGGGGCGCGATCGCATAGGTGCGGCAGATATCGCGTGGCATCGGGAGGTGTGGAAGGGTTATCGGAGCCTGTGGACATCGGACCGCGGTCGGATGATGAGAGTTGACGCCGCGGCCCCCACCGAAAGGATCGGAGAGCGGCTGGTTTCCGTCTTGGAGAAGCGGGGATGGCTAAGGGACTGTTAGCAGTGGGGGAAGGCCCTCCACCCATCATCGGGCATCGGGCCATCTGGGAGAGGCTGGTCGCCGAGTCCCGCGCTCCGACGGGCGCCTATCTGTTTGTGGGACCCCGGGGGGTCGGAAAGAGCCTGGTGGCTCGCCGTTTTGCCGAGCGGTTGGTCTGTCCCCGGGGAGGCGACCACGCCGATGAGTGTTCTTCATGTGAGAAGGCCCGAGCAGGTGGCCATCCGGACATCGTGGATGTGAGCCCTGCCGAGAGACAGCGGATCGGGGTGAATGACGCCCGGCGGGTGGTCCAAAGAGCGGCGCGGACTCCGGTGGAATCGTCTCGCAAGGTCTTCACAATCGACCGGGAGATGACCGAACCGGCAGCCAACGCGTTGCTCAAGACCCTCGAGGAACCCACCGGCTCCACGGTGTTCATACTGGTGTCCGTCTCCGCAGAAGACTTCCCTGCCACCGTGGCCAGCCGCTGCCGCATAGTCCACTTCGGCAAGGTAGGGACATCCGAGTTGGTGGAGGGGCTGGTTGGAAGAGGTGTGGAGCGCTCCGAAGCGGAGATGGTGGCGGAGGTGGCGGGAGGCCGGCCGGGGATGGCGCTGCAGCTAAGCGGAGAAGCCCCGGTGGCGGGGTTTCGCTCCGCCTGGACGGAGAAGGCAGAGCAATTGGCCGAGCGCGATCACCTGGGGGCCGGCCAGGCCTTGGCCATGGTGGATGAGGTGCTGACCCAAACCGAGCGGATGCTCGATCGGGTGCGGCCGTCCCGATCGATGAAAGGCGGCGAGAGGGAGAAAGCGCAGCGGGAGACGCGCCGACAGCGCCGACTGCTGTGGGTGGCGGGGATGGAAATAATGGCCGGGTGGTTTGTGGAGGCCGCCGCCCTGGAGTTGTCGAGATCCGACGAAGAGTCGGCAGAAGAGGTGCGGCGCCCGTCGGTTGAACCCGCCCGGGCGCTCCGCGCCGCGGATTTGATCCTGGAGGCCGGCGTGGAGCTTTCGCGGCTCAACCTTCGTCCACGGGCCCGCTTGGCGGAACTCTTTTGCAGCCTGGTCAGCCAATGAGCGGCACACGCTCCGGGAGATCGCGGGTTTTGACTGTTCCCAACCTGGTCTCGGTCATCCGCATTCTCATGGTCCCGCTGTTCTGGTGGGTCCTGCTGGGGGGCCGCCCCACGGCGGCTGCGCTGATCCTGGTGGTGATGGGAGTCACCGACTGGCTGGATGGTTGGCTGGCCCGTCGGCTGGATCAGGCGACCGATCTGGGCGCTCTCCTGGACCCGATCGGGGACTGGTTGATGATGGGGTCGGCTGTGTTGGGCGGAATGGTCGAGACTCTGATGCCCGTCTGGGTCGGAGCGGTGATCCTGTCCCGATCGGTGGTGGTCGGTCTCTGGTCAGGGTGGATGACTGTCAGAAGGCGCCCTCTCGACGTCCGCATGAGCGGCAAGGCGGCCATCACCTTCCTCTATGTCGCCATTCCCCTGTTCTACTTTTCTGCCGACCTCGGCGGCGCCTTTGGGGCTGTCATCGAGGCGACAGCGTGGGTGGCCGCGGTGGTGGGGATAGTGCTGTACTGGTGGTCGGGGGTCCTGTATCTTCGGGACGGACTGGCGGTCATCGGGGAGAAGCGCTAGCGGCTGGTAGGAGCGGTTGCGGCCGAGCCGGCAGAGAAGGTGAAGAGGTGGCAGGCCATTGTCCGTTTTCTGATAAGGTATGTCCCCATGGAAGAAAACCGTATCGAGATCCCCGACCACCTCCTGTACACCTCCGAGCACGAGTGGATCCTGGTCGGTGACGGCAAGGCCCGGTTGGGCATCACCGATTACGCACAGGACGCTTTGGGGGATGTGGTCTATGCCCAGTTGCCTCAGGTCGGCGATGAGGTGACCGAAGGAGAGATCATCGCCGAGTTGGAATCGACCAAGTCGGTGGGGGAGATATACGCGCCCTTCGATGGTGAGATTCTGGGGGTGAATGAGGCGCTGGAGAGCCGACCCGAGTTGGTCAACCACGATCCTTATGGGGTGGGCTGGATCTTGGATCTGTCCCAAACCGGTTCGCTGCCCTCTGCCCTCTTGGACGCGGCGGGTTACCGGGACCTGGTTTCCTGAGAACGGCCGCCTCGGGCCGAACTTGCAGGTCCGGCGGGGGGAGGGCAAGTTACAATGAGCGGTGTGCACTTTCCGTTGCTGTCCGGGGAACAACCTTCCGGCGCCGGGGCGTCGTCCAATCGGGGGAGTGATCCCACCGCCGTCTTCCGGCCGGTGGATCCCCGCTCGGCGTTTCGCACGGAGGAACCCGGCAGCCTGGAGGGGTTCGGCGGGTGGGGGCTGATGGTGGAAAAAGGGGCGCAGGCCGGGAGGACTTATCCCCTCTCCAATGGAGTCACCGAAGTGGGCCGCCATCTGCACAGCGGGATTCTTCTGGACGACATCACAGTGTCCCGTCGGCATTGCCGCTTGACGGCTGAGGCGGACCGCTTGACAGTGGAGGATCAGGGCTCCACCAATGGGACATATGTGAACGGCGCAAGGATGGAGGAAAGCCGGCTACGGCCCGGGGACAGGCTGATGGTGGGACGCTTCCACCTGGTCGTAGTTCAGGGCAATGACTGAACAGCGGGACCTCTCCATCGGGGAGGTGATCAAGGTACTCAGGAGGGACTTTCCCGAGATCACCGTCTCCAAGGTGCGGTTCCTGGAGTCAAAGGGCATGATCTCTCCCCGGCGCACCGATGGGGGATACCGGCGGTTCGACCGGACCGATGTGGCCCGGCTCCGATACATCCTGGGACAGCAGCGGGATCACTTTCTTCCACTCAAGGTGATCAAGTCCAAACTGGCGGCATGGGAACGGGGAGACGACCCTCATGACCCGGCGGGCTCGGGCGGATCCCTCCTGGAAGAGGCGGGTGAGCCGATTGCCCGCGCCGACGTTTTGCGCCGCAGCGATCTGAGGCCGGATCAGTTGGACGATCTTGTCGCCCATCGGCTTATCTCCCCGCTGCCGGACGATGAGGACATCTTTCCTCCGGAAGCAGGTCCGGTGGCGTCGGAGGCCAAGCGTCTGATGGACCGGGGCCTGAGTGGCCGCCATCTCCGCTCCATCCGTTTGGCGGTGGATCGGGAAGTGGACCTGTTCCGGTCGGTGGCCGCTCCCCTGACGAGGGTGCAATGGCTGGGCGAAGGCGGAGAGCATGTCCAGGACCTGCTGTTAGGGTGCGCCGATGCCTTGGTGGGTATCCATCGGGCCTTGCTTCTGGCTTCCCTCCGGGGAGAGTTGCGCCGCTGAATAGCGCCACCCGCCTCGGACTGAGGGTCGTATGCCTGGCCACGCTGCTGGTGGCGGCGATGGGGGCCACCGCCACGGCCAGTCCCCTCTGGATTGAGCCGCCTCCTCTTCCCTGGACGCTGGTTCCCGATCCGCCGGATCTGGCCGCCGAGTCGTGGCTGCTGTACGATGAACGCCACGGGGTGGTGCTTGCGGAGCACAACGCCGACCAGCGCAGGCCTATGGCTTCAACCACCAAGCTGATGACAGCCCTTCTGGCGGTGGAGGTCGGTGATCTCTCCTCTCCGGTGCGGGTCAGCGAGGCTGCTGTATCGGTCGGGGAGGCGGGAGTGGATCTCGTGGAAGGAGAGGTCTTCCTGTTGCGCACTCTGGTGAGGGCTCTTCTGATCCGCTCCGGCAACGACGCTGCCCAGGCGGTGGCCGAAAGTGTGGGCGGAAGCGCCCGGGAGTTTGTGGCGATGATGAACCGGAGGGCCTCTGAAATGGGTCTGGTGAACACCTCGTATGCAAATGCGCACGGTCTGGATCATCCCGACCAGTACACCACGGCCCGGGATCTGCTGACCCTGACCCGGGAGGCTCTCTTGTATCCCGAGTTGGCCGAAGCGGTGGCCACCCGTCAGATATCCCTTCGGGACTCCCCGGACGGCCAGGAAAGGGTCTACACGAACACCAATCAACTGCTCTTCGAATACGAGGGAACCTTCGGGGTGAAGACCGGCTACACCGACGACGCCGGGAGGGTGCTGGTGGCGGGGGCTGACAGACAGGGAAGGAGGCTTCTGGCGGTGGTGATGAACGCGGAGGATCACTTCGCCGAAGCCGCGACGCTGCTTGATTACGGGTTCGACTCCTTCGGATCGGTCCCCGGGTTGGCCTTCGCAGATCTGAAGATAAGCCGTAGCGGGCTATTGGTCGAGTCCGCCACCCCCGACCTGAGCGCCGACCTCCCGGTGGAGACCGAGGAGGCCCCGATGGAGGTGGTGATCACCCGCGAGCCGGTGGCGATTCGGGTGGGTGAGCCCCCCGAGGGGTTGGCCGACCTCTTGGGTTGGATGCTTGGGATCTTTTCGTCCCAAAACTCATAGCCTGGGGCTTTTAGCGACCGCACCTTCTCAGGAGCAACCGGGCATCGGAGGCAATGGTCCGCCAATTCAGCTTGGATTCCCCTGCCACCCGATCCCTGATCACCGTCTCGACTCCGGTCGCCTGGAGCCGTCTGGACATCAGGACCGCCACTAGGACCTTGAAGCCATGCGGCGCCATCCCCTCCAGGGCTTCGGCCAGAACCGACCGGTGGGTTCCGAAGAAACCGGACTGGGGGAAGCGCAACCCCCTGGTCCGGCGGGGCATCCGCAGGCGGGTCAGCAGTATCGAGGTCCTGGTGAGGGCCATGCGGTACCACTTCTTTCCCTGCTGCTCCAGCTCTCCAACACACAGGTCGTACCCGTCCGCCAGGGCCGCCACCATCTCTATCACCGCGGCGGGGTCGTGCTGTCCGTCGGCGTCCATCACCACCACCAGGTCGTGGCGGGCTGCGTGGGCGGCGTTGCGGACCGCTTCGGCCAGCCCTCCTCCGTCGCACACTCGCACCCGGCGGTCTCTGCCGGCGAGGGCTCTCTCCCCGGTGGGGCTGCGCTCGCCTCTCACCAACGAGTCGTCGGCCTGGTCGGCGGCGGCCACCACCACTTCGGCGTCTTGGGGGAGGTATTCCAGCAATTCGGTCAGGGTGGTCCCGATTACGTCCGTCTCGTTGTAGGCGGGCATGAGAACCGAGAATGGGACCCCGGGCCCCGACCGACTGTCCCGGGTTTCCCTCTCCAACTCCGTCATGGGGCTCCTAGTTTGGTGGCACGGCGATGAGATGCTAAACCCGGCGGGGTGGGGATGTGCTCCCCGTGGTCAGTGTCGAGGCCCGGAGGGACGCCCCATAAGATGAGGACCATAAGATGGGAACACCATGAGCGACTCTGAGCGGCTGTTCGGTCCGGGCACGGTCTCGGAGGTGTTCACCGCCGAGCAGATCTCCGAGCGAGTGGCCGAGTTGGGCAGGATGCTGACCGAGCGCTACCGGGGTCGTGCCCCGGTGATGGTGGGGAAGATGAAGGGATCGGTCTGTTTCCTGGCTGACCTGGTCAGGCACATGGACCTTGAGATGGAAATCGAGTTCCTGGCTCTCAAACGCTACGGGGACGGCTCGGATGTCGGAATCGCCATGGATCTCTTCACCGACATCGGGGGACGGGACGTCATTGTGGTCACGGATGTCGTGGACACCGGCTTCACCCTCAACACCATCCGCCGGCTGTTGAGAGAGCGGTCCCCGGCCTCCATCGCCACGGTCGCCCTCTTGGACCGGAAGGTCCGCCGGTTGGTGGAGACGACCCTCGACTACCGGGGGTTCGAGGTGGGCTATGACTTCCTGGTGGGGTACGGGCTCGACTGGGATGGCCGCTACCGGGGACTCCCCTCGATCTGGGCGGTTCTGGACAGGCTGGCTCTCGAAACCGATCCCCACATTCTCGACCGCCAGGTGTTTGCGGAGAGGTAGTATCGGCTGGCGATGTCGGAAAACATTCCCATGGCCATCGACGGTGTTCAGGTCGGATTCTCATCGGCTACCCCGGTGGTGTTGCTCAAGGAGGCTGAGGGCGAGCGATACCTTCCCATCTGGATCGGGGCGGTCGAGGCCACGGCCATCGTGGCGGCGTTGGAGGAGATGGTGCCGCCCCGGCCACTCACTCACGACCTGCTGCGGATGGCGGTGGAGTCATTGGGGGCGGAGGTGGACAGGGCGGTGGTAACAGAGGTCCGCGACAATGTGTTCTACGCCGAGTTGGTGCTGACCACCGGCGGGGGAGAGGTGACGGTCTCCTGTCGCCCTTCTGACGCCATCGCGCTGGCGGTGAGGACCGAGGCGCCGGTGTTCGCCCATCATGATGTGCTGGACGAGGCCGGTGTGATGATCAAGGCGGCCGAGGAACCCGAGGAGCAGATCGAGGAATTCCGGCGGTTCCTGGAGGCCGTCAGCCCCGAGGACTTCTCGTCCGGCGGGCCTGCGGCGGGTCAGGACGATCCCGACCCGGACCCGGCTTCCTCCTAGAGGCGCCCGGCCTGACCGGGGAGATGGTTGGAAATGGGAGGCGGGGCCGTTATGGTTGATGGTTCGGCGAATCACCTGTCTGTAATAACAAAGGAGTAAGGCGGTGAACCAAGCGGAAAAGGGCTATCGCGCTCCCCAGGTCTGTCGGATGGTGGGCATCACCTACCGGCAGTTGGACTATTGGGCCCGCACGGGGTTCATGGTGCCCTCCCTCCAGCAAGCCAGAGGGTCGGGTAGCCAACGTCTCTATTCCTTTGCGGACCTGGTGCAGCTCAAGGTAATCAAGAAGCTCCTGGACGCCGGGATGGACCTCAGGCGGATCAGGTCGGCCTTCGGGGCATTGTCCGGTCAGAAGAGTTCCTGGAGCTGGGAGGACGGTGAGGTGACCTTGGCGTCCGACGGCGCCTCGATCTACGCCCTGAGGAGCCCCGAAGAGGTGATCGACCTTCTTCAAAAGGGCCAGGGGGTGTTCGGGGTGGCTTTGGGCCCGCTGGTGGAAGAGGTAGCCGGAGAGGTTCATCAACTGTCCAGGACCTCCGAGGTCGAGGAGGGGTACCGCGCCTCCACGTCACGGTCGGAAGTCATTTAGGCGCCCGAGCCGACCGGTTGACTCCCGGCCCGCCGGGCGCCCTTAGACTACGGACTCGATTCGTCTCTTCTCTCAGAGGACCATGCCCCAGTCCCCTATTCATAGCTATCACCAGGAGCTTGGCGCCCGCTTCGTGGATTTCGGGGGATGGGAGATGCCCCTGTCTTATGGGTCGGCCCTGACCGAGCACCGGGCGGTTAGGGAAGGGGCGGGATGGTTTGACGTGTCGCATCTGGGCCGTTTCTCGTGGAAAGGGGAGGGATGGGCCCCCGCTCTGTCGAGGCTGTTGTGCAACGACCATGAGCGGATCGGTCCCGGGCGGGCCCAGTACACCATGATCCTCAACTCCCGGGGCGGGGTGATCGATGATCTGATCATCTGGAAACGCACCACCGACGAGGTGAC
>VXSV01000123.1:0-3232 GCA_009837815.1 Acidimicrobiia bacterium | reverse complement strand
CCCTGCGGGCTGGCTTCACGCGACCTGCTGCGGCTGGAAGCGGGCCTCATGTTGTGGGGTCACGACCTCAATGACGACATCACGCCCTTGGAGGCCGGGTTGGACTGGACGGTCCGGTTCAACCGGGACTTCGTGGGCCGCGAGGCGTTGGAGCGTTCCAGGAAGGAGGGTCTTCGCAGGCGTTTGGTTGCTTTCCGTCTGGGTGATCGCCGAATTCCCCGGGAGGGGTACGCCCTCAGAGCGGGCGAGTCCTCCGGCGCGGTGACCAGCGGCAATTTCAGCCCCATGCTGGGAGTGGGCATCGGGATGGGATATGTGTCCACGCCCTTTGAAGCCTCTTCCGTAGAGGTGGAGATCCGTGGCCGCTGGGTTCCCACCCAGGTCGTGGAGGGGGCCTTCTACCGCCGGGGCTGAGTCATGGCCCCGACCGAAGTCTGGATCTCAGACGGGGTCCCATCCGATGTCGTGGCGCGTTGTGGGTCTGCCTGGGCGGGACCCGTTTTGCGCCTCCCCCTTTTGGGAGGGGTGACAGTGTGGGGGGATCCCCCCGACAAGCGGGTGAGGGTCATAATGGCCTGTCCCAACCGCCTGGGCGCCTATGAGCCGCTGCCCCCCGGAGAAGGGTGGGCGGAGATCTGGTGGTGGTCGGATCCGCTGTGTGCGGCTCGCTCGCGCTACCGGGACGCTCCCCGGGTACGCCGGGTGGCCGCCCCGTCCCCCCTCCCCTCCGGCCGCTCGGTGACTGAGGCTTCGGAACGTTGCCTGCAGGCGGCCGATTACCTGGTTCGCAGGATCCGTCAGATCCGGGGCGTTCACATACCGTCGGTCATCCATGGTCGGCGCTTTCCCGTGTTGCTGCCCGCCGAGCCCGCCCCCCTGCTGGAGGATGTGGCAGAGGAGCTCACGGTTCCCGGACGGCCGGTGGACGGATGGCCGGGGCTGATGCTGTGCGAGGTCGGCTGGTGGCAGACGCGGTCAAGGCTCGACGTCTTGGTGGAGGCGGTGGCGAGGGTGGCGAGAGGAGAGAGACCGCCCGCCCTGGGTGGGAGCGAGCGGGTCTGGCCGACGGAAGGGCTGTGAGGCTATCCGGTCCAGGAGGAGAGGCGGGCGCCTTCGGCCCGGTATGCGGGGAGGATCCGCCTCTCCCACACCTCGGCTTTCAGCGTTTCGTCGCAGAAGGCCGCATCGAGGGCTCGACGGGTGACCCGGGCCAGGTCATCTACCCCGAACCCCTGGTGGTTCACCGCCAGCAGAAACTCGTTGGTGGGCGTGGTGCTGCTCATCAGCCGGTTGTCGGTGTTGAGGGTCACGGCGAAACCGGCTCGATGCATCATCCCCACCGGGTGGCGTTCCGGTGACCAGCCCTTGGTGTCCAGGTTCGACTTGATGCAGACCTCGAGCGGAACTCCCCGCTCCAACACCTCGGTGGCGACCGGTCCCATCCCGGTTATCTCGCCGTCGGTGACACGGCAGTCCTCTATCAGCTCCACCCCGTGACCGATCCGCTCCGCGCCGCATGACAACGCGTCTCGGACGCTGGGGACCCCCGCCGCCTCTCCGGCGTGGAGCGTCACTCTCACGCCTGCGTCAAGCGCCGCCTCGATAGCCGGCAGGTGCTCCACCGCGGGATAACCCGCTTCGGGTCCGGCCAGATCGAACCCCGCAACGCCCAGCGGCGAGGTGTGGGCGGCCAGGCGAGCCGTCTCGAGGGAGGTGGAGGTGTGGCGGAGAGAACACAGGATCAGCGACCAGGCCATGCCGGTCCGGTCCGCGGCTTCGGAGAGGCCTTCGGCCACCGACTGCACCACCTGAGCGGGGCTCATGCCTCCATCGGTGTGGAGGTGGGGGGCGAAGCGGATCTCGGCGTACACCACCGAGTGGGAGGAGAGGTCCTCCACCGCCTCGGAGGCCACCCGCCTGAGGGCGTCGGCATCCTGCATGACTCCCACCGTGTGGGAGAAGGCCTCCAGGTACCGTTCCAGGCTGTGGGCGCCGGATTGGTGCAACCAGTCCCCCAGCAGGTCTGGTCTCTCCACCGGGAGGGGGTGTCCCGCCCTCTCAGCCAGGCGGTGGACCGTGCGGGGGCGAAGGCTGCCGTCCAGGTGCTCATGCAGGATGACTTTGGGAAGGTGGCGCATGGTGGCTTTTATCGGGCAGGGTTCCGCGCCAACATTAGGGAGGTGGATTATCTGGCGGGACAGCTTCTGGTTGCCTCTCCCCGGCTGGTGGACCCCAATTTCGTCCGCACTGTCGTGGTGCTGTTGAACCATGACGCCCAGGGCGCGATGGGAGTGGTGATAAACCGTCCCAGTGAGTTGCCTGTCGCCGACTACCTTCCCGAGTGGGTGGACAGACTGGCGTTTCCCGAGGTGGTCTTCTACGGCGGCCCGGTGGAGCAGACGGTCGCCATAGGGCTGCGGGAGAGTCCGGACACCGGGGTGAACTCCACTCCCGTTCCGGGACTCGGTATGGTCCACTTCGGCGAGGACCAACCAGACCTCACGGACGGCCGCGTGCGGGTCTTCGCCGGTTATGCCGGATGGGGCCCCGGCCAGTTAGAGGAGGAGATCGAGGAGGAGTCCTGGATTACCGTACCCGCCTTCGCCAGGGATGTCTTCTCCTCCGTTCCCGACGAAGTGTGGGCCGAGGTCCTGGTCCGCCAAGGCGGACAAATCGCCCTCCTGGCCTCCATGCCCCTCGACCCCGAACTCAACTGAGTCAGGCTCAAAAAACGCCGCTCACCGTCTTTTTTTTGATTCTTGGGTTTACCCTCCCGACCCGCCGCCGCCGTGCCGGTCAAAATTTTCGAATGGGCGCAGGCCCTTCCGAAACCGAGGATCTGGTCGTCGGCTAGTTTGCCCCGTCTGGAGACAGCAAGCAGACATCTCCAGAAACGAAAGACTTGGTGATGATCGAATGTGGCCCGGGCCATATGTGATGTTTGTCACTAACCAGTGTGGTCGGGTGGTGAGACACTCGGCCAAGGGGTTGATCCCAGGTTTTTCACAGCTGAGAGACTCTTTTGCCACCCTCGCGGACGACAGACAGTTCCTGAGGCGACCGGTGGTCCACAAGGCGCCCCAGGGGAGATGGGTATATCTATCCTGGGTCGGGTGGTGACCACCACCGTCCCCCGGTTGCGTAAGTCCATCGCCGCCCGTCCTCCGGGGTTGAAGGCGGAGCGAGAGATGTGGGAGGCGGGCCGGGAGGTGGTGGCCGGGATGGACGAGGT
>VXSV01000150.1 GCA_009837815.1 Acidimicrobiia bacterium | reverse complement strand
GCCGAATCGACTTCTCCCGAGCCGACGCCCCACTAATCGCATCCAACGGCAACGCAACCTCAATCAACTTCCGCCTATACGACGCCTGATCGGCCATGCTCGGTTTGCGAGTCTCCTGACTAGGTGTAGTGGGCATGAAAGATCAAGCACTCATGATCGGTTGTGTTGTTGACATCTTCCCGCAGACCCAGCGTGACCAGAACGCCGTCCCTGGTCGTTCCTGTCCCGAAGACGCTGTGACTGCCATAGAAGTGGTCGTAAACCTCGTTCTGTTTGCCATGTTCAATCGACTCCAAATGGCGGTTGTGTAGAGCCGCAATGTCCAGAATGTCCCTCCGAGCGACGCGACGAGATGCTGAAGGCGCAATGAAGATTTCCTCTTCGGACAGGCCTGTGGGCCAATATTTCGCCACTCAGGCAACGCCCGGGTGGGTGGTTGCCTCCAATAGGGGAACTCTGCCATTGATGGGACCCTTGTAGTAGCTGAGCCTGTATTCCGCAAGCCGTCGATGGACCTCGGCAAGTCGGGGCCTGGCGCTCTCGGGGTACCCGCATTGGGCGATGATGTCATCCACAGTAACCGTGAGCAGATTGAACTCGACTTCCCAATCCTCGTGTTGGTGTGGAACCGAGTAGGTGGTGTCGTAGGGGTCGGTGGGCCCATTCTCATCCCATTCAGCGGACTCGGCCTCCAACATGCGTAGAACGACATCGCTAGGTGGGGCTTTCCCCGTGACGGCGTTCGGGTCTCGCATCTCTCCAGTGCAGTATACGTCTGATGCAGCCCAGAGGACAGAGGCGTCCGGGAGGCCTGTCTATCCTTGCCGAACCGAATACCCACTCCAGGTGGCCGACCACCGGGCCAGGGTGGAGAGCAGCGTGTCGTAGTGGCCGGTCAGCACCAGGAATCCGACAACGGCCAGCGCCGCCTTGGCCGCTAATGTCACCCACCGGCCGTCCATCCACCTGCGGACAGCGGGAAGGTACAGAACCACGGCCAGGATGGCCACCAGGGGGATCATCACTCCGATCAGATACACGGCCAGGAGCAGGAGCGCGACGCCCGCTTCGCCTTGTGCCCGGGTAAGCACCGTTCCCAGTTCCTCTCCCACACAAGGAAACCACGTGGCGCCCGCGAAAGTCCCCAACAGAGCAGACCCGCCCAGCCCGGCCAGGCGGTGGTTCACCATCAGGGCAAGCGCCACTCCCCCAACCACCAGCAGCACCGTGGCCACCCGCCCCGCCAGGACATTGGAGATTCCCGCCGCCCTGATCCAGGCCGAGAGGATGGTGAACCCGGCGAACATGCCCAGCGCCCCTAAGCGGTCTTTCCGTCTCAGCGCCACCAGCGCCAAACCCACCAGCAGGACGGAGTAGGAGCAGGCGAGAACGCTGGAGCGGATCCCCTCCGCGAAGAGGCTCACATCTCCTCTGAGAGCAGGAAAGCCACGGTCTGCTCCAACTCGCGGTACTTGCCTTCCCCGATGTGGTCGAAGCGAACCCGACCTTCCCGATCCAGCACGTAGGTGCGGGGCCAGTAGGCGGTGCCGCCCGCCTGCCACTCCCAGAAGGTACGGCGCTTGGTGTCCAGCACCACCGGCCAGGTGACCCCCAGGTCAACCAGCGCCTCTTTGATGTTGTCCACGTCCTCTTCGTATTTGAACTCGGGGGAATGGATGCCGACGATCTCCAAACCCTGGTCGCGGTACTTGGCGTACATCTCCTGGGTGTAAGGGATGCGGTTCTTGCAGTTGTAGCAGCCGAAGGTCCAGAACTCCACCACCACCACCTTGCCGCGCAGCGCCTCGAGTGTCTCGACCTGCGACTGCAGCCAGCCGTCGATTTCCACCAGCCGGGGATGGACTTCCGCCAGCACCTGCGGGGTGGGGAAGGTCGTGGTGGTCGTCGGAGCAACAGTGGTGGTGGTCGTGGCGGGGACCGTGGTCGCCGGGACAGCTTGGGTGGTGGTGACCGCCACCGCGTCCGGTCCTTCATCGGGAACCGTGGTGGACGCCGAAGCGGTGGTGGTCGTCGCCAGGACCGGCGCCTCCTCAGGGTCTACGGAGGCCGGCCAAGTCCATACCAGGGCGATCACCCCGGCCGCCAGGATGACCGGCAGAACGATGCGCGAATCGATCTTCATCACCGCAGAAACTAGCGAGACTCAAAGCCCGGACTTCTCTCCGGGACAGCCGCTGCCCAGGTATCCACCCCCGCCAGGGCCAGTTCCTCCCTCACCTCCGGGGATCTCTCCCGGGAGGCGGCGTGCCGTAGGAACATCTCAGCGCGACGAACAGACAGCCTTGTTCCCATGCGATGGACCGCCCACGCCGCATGCAGCCGAAGCATCCAGTCGGGGCTGCCCAGGTAGCCGGCCACCAGGTCGAGGTGGTCGGCCGTGCCGGTGTTGCCCAGGGCCACCAGGGCGTTGCGGCGCAACACCCGGGGTCGGCGGGAGGGCAGATAGAAGTGCTCGAACCGGCCGATCAACTCCCGATCCGGGGTCCGCAGAAGCTCCACCAGATCAACCGACCCCCGGGGAGAGGCGGATCGATCGAGCAGGCGGAACCCGGGAGGGCATGCCGTGAGGCACTCGTCACATCCATAGAGGCGGTCTTCCAGGAAGGGGCGCAGGTCTCGGGGTATGACTCCCGGACTCTGCGCCAACGCCGCCAGGCACAGCCGCGCATCCAGCACCCCGGGCGCCACCAGGGCCCCGGTCGGGCAGGCGGGAAGGCATGCCTCACAGCTTCCGCAGTTCCGCTCCATGGGCCCCGAGACGGAAAGTCTGGCGTCGGTCACCACAGATCCGATCAGAAACCAGGGTCCCACTCCCGGCGACAGCACCATGGCGCTCTTTCCCCACCACCCCACCCCGGCTCTCACAGCCGCCGCGCGGTCCACCAAGCGGGAATCGTCGACCAGCACCTGGGAACGGTATCCGGCCTCCCCCAGCGCGACGGCCAGTCTCTCCAGGCCCGACCGGAGGGGTTGGTAGGCGTCGGAAACCGCGAAGCGGGCGATCTTTCCCCGACCGGGTCGGGTCGGGCCCGGATCGCCTGCATCAGGAAGATACGACCGTATCCCAACCACCAGTCTCCGCGCCCAGGGGAAGGAACGGAGGATGTCGGTGGAGACGTCCGGGTCGGTGAAGGTGAAACCCAGCCGGGCCGACATCCCGGTGGCCTTGCGGGAACGGATGGTGAGTCGGGTGGCGGCGAAGGGATCGGCGGCACAAACCCCGACCCGGTCCAGTCCCGCCTCGGCGGCCAGGGCGGTCAGTCGGGCGGTCAGACCGGCGAGTTCGCCATCCACTCCGCCAAGGCCTCCGAAGCCACAATCACCGCGCCGTGCGTCCTGCAACGTTCCGCCAGACCGATGTCGCTGGTAATCACCGCTACCCTCTCGCCGACCCGACAGGCGGCTTCCCTGGCAATCGCGTCATCGGCGTCCTCCACGTAGAAGCCGGTTAGGCGACCGCTTTTGAATCGGTTGTCCCAGTCGGGGTCCAACCCGCTCACATGGCGAGAGTCCAGGTAGAAGAGCACCTGGTGGCGGCCGATCGAGTACTCGGCCAGATTGTCCAGTTTGGTGGTGACGAACCCGACGGTCCCCAGGTCCGGCTTGCCGGGGATTTTCCGGTGATAGTTCCAGTAGTGAGCAACGTTCCACCCATCCACCATCAGGATCAGCCGGGGCGCCTCGTAATAGATCCACTGCATCGCCCCGGCGGACTTGGGATCCATCCCCGGGGGAAGCTCCAGAGGCCTGCGGTCCGAGTGGTCCTGGTCGGGCCGGGTATCCGCGCCCACTTCCCAGAAGCTCACCATCTGATCCAACATCCGAGCCGCTTCCAGCGGGTCTCGGCTGAAGCCGATCTCTGCAACGCTTCGACCGTCTGGACGAACCGTCATCGATCTGGCCTTGGAACTGTATCGCTCTCGCAGTTCGTCGTACCGGCGGTCGGCCTCGGTCAGTTCGTCCCAGGCTGCATTGGTCTCCCCCTCCCAGTACTCCGCTTCCCTTCCCCGGTCAGCAAGACTCTTTTCCAACTCGCCGATTTTCTCCTTGGACCGGGTCAGATCCCGCTTTACCTCCTCTGTGCGCCGTAGGGCCTCATCTTCAGCCCCCTGGCGCAGGCTGACCAGCTTGGTCTTGAGGAGCCGGTTCTCCACCTGGGCGTCGGATTCATATTTCTTCAGCTTCCTGATCTCATCCCTGGCCTCGCCCAGTTCCATCTCCGTCAGGTGTCCCCGAGCCTCCAGTTCCCAGTTCTCAGACCTTTCCAGAAACAGGACCGAAGCGGCGGTGCGGGGATCGGCGCTGTTCCGTTGAGCCGCGTCCCAAGCGCTGAGGGTGGCTTGGCGGAAGTCCACGTCTTTTTCGAGTTCTCGGAACAGCGCCTGGGCCTCTATGGGCGTAAGCCTCCTCGACGAAGAACTGCGGGTGCCGCGGAGATTGTGAGGAACCTCATCCGGTCGCATGGCTTTTATCACCCTGCGGGCCTCCTCCAAGGCAAGCCGAAAGTCTTCAGGCCGAAATTTCATCGATGGAAGGCTCCCTTCACCCTCGTTAAAGATACGGCTACGGGGGCAATTTGCGCTGCCAAAGTCATCAACGGGCCGTCAACGTCCCCTTTTCGAGTTGCAAGGTGGCGAAGAAGAGACCATAATGTCCAATCAATGAGAAACATCCGCCTGTTGCTGGTACTCGAATAGCGCACGCGCATAAACCGCGTGTGCGCTGAATCCCTCCCCCAAAGGAGGGATTTCTTTTTGTCAGCCTCACGAAAGCCAACCACCATGACAACAATCACCGGATCGCAATCGGTTATCTCCTCGCTGGAGCACGAGGGCGTCGATCTGATATTCGGCATTCCGGGCGGGGCAATCCTCCCCGCTTACGACCCCCTCTACTCCAGCCCCATCCGCCACATCCTGGCCCGCCACGAACAAGGCGCCGGCCACATGGCGGCCGGTTACGCATGGGCCACCGGCCGCGTGGGCGTTTGCGTCGCCACATCGGGACCGGGGGCGACCAACCTGGTTACTCCTCTTGCAGACGCACTGATGGACTCGGTGCCCATGGTGGCCATCACCGGGCAGGTCCCCACCCACGCAGTCGGGAACGACGCCTTCCAAGAGGCCTACACGGTCGGGATCACCATGCCCACCACCAAACACAACTACTTCGTCACCGATCCCGATGACATCCCAACCGTTATCCACCAAGCCTTTCACCTTGCCTCCTCCGGTCGGCCGGGCCCGGTGTTGGTGGATCTGCCCAAGGACGTTCTCAATCAGGAGACCGAGTGGCGTCCACCCCAAGACTTGGAACTTCCCGGATACAAACCCACTTTGGACGGCCATCCGCGGCGGGTGAGAGAAGCAGTCGAGATGCTGGCCGCCAGCCGGCGACCGGTGCTCTACGTAGGGGGAGGCATCATCAAGTCCGAGGCCTCCGAAGCTTTGACCCGGTTCGCGGAGATTACCAATATCCCGGTGGTGACCACCCTGATGGGAAGGGGCGCCATACCCGACAGCCATCCGCTGTGCCTGGGGATGCCGGGGATGCATGGCAACTACACAGCCATCACCTCCATGCAGAAGTGCGATGTCCTGGCCGCTTTCGGGGTCCGCTTCGACGACCGGGTGACCGGCGACCCCGATCACTTCGCGGTGGACGCAAAGATAATCCACGCCGATGTCGATCCCGCCGAGATAGGCAAGGTCCGGGCCGCGGACATCCCGATCGTGGCGGATGCACGCCGGGTGTTGACGCAGATGATCGAGGCTTGGGGAGACCGTCCCCCGGTCGCCGGTCAGCAGTGGTTGGAAACCATTCGGGAGTGGCAGACCAAGTACCCGCTCTCCTACGACCAGCAGCCCGACGGCCCGATCAAGCCCCAGTTCGTAATAGATGAGTTGGCCAGGGTTACCGGAGGAGACGCCATCCTGGTGGCGGGAGTCGGCCAGCACCAGATGTGGGCTTCGCAATTCTGGAACTTCGATCGTCCGCGCCGCTGGATCAACTCCGGCGGCCTGGGAACCATGGGCTTTGCCGTCCCGGCCGCGATCGGCGCCAAAGCAGGGATGCCGGACGAACTCGTCTATGCGGTGGACGGCGACGGGTGCTTTCAGATGACCTTCCAGGAATTGATCGCCGCCGCCGCCCACCAGATCCCCGTCAAGGTGGCGGTCTTCAACAACGGCGCCCACGGGATGGTCAAGCAATGGCAGAAGCTCTTCTACGGAGGGCGGCTCTCGGCAAGCCTGCTCAATGCCGAGATGGTGGACTATGTGAAACTGGCTGAGGGAATGGGCTGCATCGGGCTGAGGGCGGAATCGCCGGAGGAGGTGGGCCCCACCTTAGAGAAGTCTCTGAGCATCGACGACCGCCCGGTGGTGGTGGAAATGGTGGTCGATCCCGACGAGATGGTATTCCCGATGGTCCCCGCCGGAGGTTCCAACGACAACGTGATCCTGGGACCGGAGCCGGGGGATTGACAGTGAGCGCGCTCTCGCACCCGCCCCGCCACACCTTGAGCCTGATCGTGGAGAATCGGCCGGGAGTGCTGGCCCGGGTGTCCTCTTGCCTGGCACGCCGAGGGTTCAACATCCACTCGCTGGCTGTGGGCCCAACCATCGATCCGGGCCTTTCTCGCATTACCGTGGTGGTGGAGTCCGAGAAGATCGAACAGGTCAAGAAGCAACTCCACAAGCTGATAAATGTGATCAGGATCTTCGAGCTCGAGCCATCCAAGGCAGTGGAGCGAGAGACCATGCTGATCCGTGTTGCGACTACTCCCAGCGCCCGTACGGAGGCAATTGAAGTAGCCAACATCTTCAAGGCGAACGTGGTGGATGTGGGGTACAACAGCCTTACGTTCGAAGTGACGGGTCGACCTGCGAAACTGAACGACCTCATCGAGCTTTTGCGGCCGTTCGGCGTGGTGGAACTGGTCAAGTCCGGGCGGATTGCCATCGGGCGGGCCGCCAAAAGCAAGCCGGCCCGGATCAGGGCGGTTGGATAAGGCGGTGAAAGCATAAATGGCCGAGATCTTTTATGACAAGGACGCTGATCCCGAGGTAATCAAGGGCCGCAAGGTAGCCGTCATCGGCTATGGAAGCCAAGGACACGCCCACGCTCTCAACCTGTCCGAGTCCGGGGTGGAAGTGGTGGTGGGCCTGCGACCGGGGTCGGCTCGGCGCTCCCAGGTCGTGGACGACGGCCTGGCGGTGATGGATCCCCCCGACGCCGCCGAGTGGGCCGACGTGGTGACCATGCTGGTGCCGGACCAACTGATGGCCGACTTCTACAACGCCCGGATCGCCGAGAAGATGGCCCCCGGCGACGCGCTGCTGTTCGCCCACGGTTTCAACATCCACTTCGGGGAGATAACGCCCGCCGCCGACCTGGATGTGTTGATGGTTGCGCCCAAGGGCCCGGGTCACCTGGTGCGGCGCACCTACACGGAAGGATCGGGGGTACCCTGCCTGCTCGCCATCCACCAGGACGCCACCGGGTCGGCATTCGAGTTGGGAATGTCCTACTCCTGGGGCATCGGAGGAGCCCGGGCCGGAGTGCTGCAGACCACCTTCCGGGAGGAGACCGAGACCGATCTCTTCGGCGAGCAGGTGATCCTGTGCGGCGGCGTCTCCCAGTTGATCAAAGCCTCCTACGAAACGCTGGTGGAGGCCGGTTACGAACCCGAGTCCGCCTATTTCGAGACTCTCCACGAGTTGAAGTTGATTGTGGATCTCCTGTACGAGGGAGGGTTGTCCTGGATGCGCTATTCGGTCTCCGACACCGCCGAATACGGCGACTACACACGGGGGCCGCGGATCATCACCGAAGAGAGCCGCGCCGAGATGAAAAGGGTGCTGGCGGAGATCCAATCAGGCGCCTTTGCCCGCGAGTGGATGGCCCAGGCCCGCGAGGGGGCTCCCTACCTCCTGGAGCAGCGGGCAGCCAACCGGTCGCATCCCATCGAAGAGGTGGGACGAGAACTTCGTCAAATGATGCCCTTCCTCGACCCCAAGGCACCCGAGTGAATCGCGCCGGGGTCCTGACGATGGACCGAACACCTGCCCAGGGTTGTCTGGCGCTGACTCGGCCGGGCGGCGGCGTGCGCCGGCCCGGCCTTCACACCCTCTAGGCCGGCCCTCGACCCAACCACCAGGAGCCTCCATGTCAGACAGATTGATCATATTCGACACGACCCTGCGAGACGGGGAACAAGCCCCCGGAATCGCCCTGACGCCGGACGAAAAACTCGTGATCGCACACCAGTTGGCCCGGCTGCGGGTGGACGTTCTGGAAGCCGGTTTCGCGGCCTCGTCCTCGGGCGACTTCCGAGCGGTATCCCAGATAGCCGCGGAGGTCAAGGGGCCGGTGATCGCCAGCCTGGCCCGCGCTCACCCCGACGACATCGACCAGGCTTGGGACGCCCTGCGCCATGCCGATCGGGCCCGTATCCACGTGTTCATGTCCACATCCCCTATCCACATGGAACGGATGCTGCGTATGACCCCTTCGGAAGTGATGCAAGCCTCGGTAGAAGGGGTCCGGCGGGCGCGCCTCTACACCGACGACGTGGAATTCTCCCCCCAGGACGCCACCCGGTCCGACCACCGGTTCCTGGTGGATGTGTGCCGGGCGGCCGTGGAGGCCGGCGCCAACACCATCAACATCCCCGACACGGTGGGATACGCCACCCCTGCCGAGTTCGTGGAGTTGATGAAGCGAATCTACGCAGAGGTGCGAGGCGACCGGAGCGACGTCACCATCTCGGTTCACTGTCACGACGATCTCGGGCTGGCGGTGGCCAACTCGCTGTCGGCGATCTCTGCAGGGGCGCGCCAGATCGAAGGAGCGGTGAACGGCATCGGCGAGCGGGCCGGCAACACCTCCATCGAGGAGATCATCATGGCCATCAAGACCCGCCAAGACGTCTTCGGGGTGGAGATAGGGGCGGATACCACCCAGATCTTCGACACCTCCCGGCTGGTGTCCCGGCTGACCGGCTATCCGGTGCAGTTCAACAAGGCGGTGGTGGGGCGAAACGCCTTCGCCCACGAGTCCGGGATCCACCAGCATGGCGTGCTCCGAGACCGGGAAACCTATGAGATAATGAACGCCGAGTCCATCGGACAGAGAGGCGCCCAGATCATTCTCGGCAAGCACTCCGGCCGGGCGGGCTTTGCCGACGCCCTGGCAAACCTGAACCTTTCCCTGGAGGAGGACGAGTTCGACCAGGCCTTCGAGAAGTTCAAGGCTATGGCCGACCGAAAGCTGGAGATCGGCGAGCGTGAGTTGCGGGCAATAGCCGCCACCGGTTTGTCCCAATCGTCGGACGCCGAGGTGAGAATCGCCGGCATCAGCGTATCGGGGGGCCACGACGCCACCCCCACCGCCGTGGTCACCCTGGAGAAGGGGGGCGTCACCTCCGAGTTCACCGGACATGGGGACGGAATGGTCCACGCCGCCTTTTCGGCTATCAAGCAGTGCTTCGGCATCGAAGCCCGGCTGGTCGACTACCGGGTGGTGCCGGTCACATCGGGAGCGGACGCCATGGCCGAGGTGAACGTGGTGGTGAGGGTCGTCAACAACACCTATTCGGGAAAGGCGGTCTCGACCGACGTGGTGGAGGGTTCGGCCGAAGCGTTCGTGGATGCTCTGAACCGCGCCGTGGGCGCCAAATGAGAAGGTATCGGATCCACCGCCTTCGGTGTGCGAGACAAATGGAGACGGATCTTCAGCCTTTCGCCCAACAGCAGAGACGGATGCGTGCCACCTCCTAGTCCCATGGGTCGCGGAGAATCCCCCATAGCAAGAACCATCCGGGAAACCCGCAAAGGCTATGGGCTCAGTCAGCAGGAAGTGGGCCGGAGAGCCGGGCTTACCCAGGCACAGATTTCGCTGTTCGAGAACAATCAGGTCGACTTGCGGCTTTCCAGCCTGATGGCTCTGGTCGACGTGCTGGGGCTCCAACTGGTCCTCAAACGCCGACCAGGCGCCTCGGTCCCTATCCCCCCGAAGAAAAAGAAGAAGAAAAAGAAGAAGACGCCCAAAACCAAGACCAAGACGCAGACCAAAACCAAGACCAAGACGCAGACCAAGACGCAGGCCAAGACGCAGCGAAAGGCTTCGTAGTACCGACTGCTGCTCCGGTTTTTCGGGGGGCGGCGCCAGGCGCGCTCTGCGAAGAGCCGGCGGGTTGCTGTGATCCGGGACCGATCGATTAACATCTCTCGCAGTGAACTCCTACCGATTGGCAGTGATCCCCGGCGACGGGATCGGACCGGAAGTGATCGCCTGTGCATTGGATGCAGTGCAGGCGGCCGCTCGGAAATTCGGGTTCGGGGTGGACATCACCGATTATGACCTGGGAAGCAGGCGTTATCTCGCCACCGGAGAGGTCTTGGCGGACTCGGCGCTGGCCGAACTGGCCGAGCATGACGCCATCCTTCTGGGAGCGGTGGGCGACCCCCGTGTCCCTCCGGGCATCCTGGAACGGGGCCTCCTGCTGAGGCTGCGCTTCGAGTTCGAAATGTACGTGAATTTCCGCCCCGTCAAGCTCTACCCGGGCGTCTCGAGCGCCGTAGTCGGGCTCACGCCCGAGCGGTGCGACATGGAGGTGATGAGGGAAAACACAGAAGGCCTTTACTCGGGCAGCGGGGGGTTCCTCCACAAGGGAACCGCAGCCGAGATCGCCAACCAGATTTCGGTCAACACCCGGACGGGAACCGAGCGAATCGTGCGGTACGCCTTCGAGCGGGCGATGCGAAGAGACCGTCGGTTGACCCTTTGCCACAAGACCAATGTTCTCACCTTCGCAGGCGATATATGGCAGAGGACCACCGACGAGGTAGCGGCGGAGTTTCCGCAGGTCGACGTGGACTACGTGCATGTGGACGCGGCCTGCATACACCTGATAGACAGCCCCGAGCGCTTCGACGTGATAGTGACCGACAATATGTTCGGCGACATCATCACCGATCTGGGAGGGGCGATAGCGGGGGGGATCGGCTTGGCGGCCAGCGCCAACCTCAATCCGACCGGCGCCTTCCCCTCCCTCTTCGAGCCGGTCCACGGAACAGCCCCCGACATCGTGGGCACCGGCTGGGCCAATCCGGTGGCTGCGGTCTTCTCCGCCGCCTTGTGCCTGGAACACCTGGGAGAGGAGAAGGCCGCGGCCATGGTGGAGAAGGCGGCGGCCGGGGTCCTCCCCGGCCTGGGGGCCATGGCAGGCCCCCGAATGGGCGCCTCCACCTCCCAGATAGGAAGCCGGATAGTCGAGGCTATCGAGGCCTAGGCCATCTCCCTGACCCCGTTCTCGGTAATGAGGTGGGTCATGGACACGTCGTGCGATTCGGTGGGCACGGTCTCGGTCATCAGCCGTTCCAGGGTGACCCCAACCCGCAGAGCATTGGCGGAGAGCCCAGCCAGAAGCCGATCGTAATAGCTCTTGCCCCGCCCGAGCCTTCCCCCGCGGGTATCGAACGCCAGCCCCGGCGCCAGAGCGACGTCGATCCGGTTCGGCGACACCTCGGGCGCCGAAGCCACAGGTTGGGTGAATCCGAAGCGGTGAAGCTCCAAGGGGGAGTGATAGGAATGGACCGTTAGAGGACCGACAGCCGGGGTTCGGGTGGTGAGCCATTCGATGTCGGACAACCGGGCCACCACCGGTTCGAGATCCAGCTCGCCGGGGATCGCCATCCACACCAGGGTGGGTCCGGGACGCCTCGGCGCCAGCCACCCGAGAACCTGCCGGCAAACCCTGTCCGACTCGGCGGCGGTGGGGGGAGGCATCCTGCGCGCCTCGGCCCTGAGCCTTGCCTTCATCTCCGGCGTGCTCCAACTCACACCGAGCAAGCTACCATCCTCGCCGAGGGTTTAGCCTTAAGTTCCGTGAAAAGGACCTTCCTCCTCCTTCGCAGCACGGTCACCTATCTGGTCGCCGGGCTCTCCACGGTGGGGATTGCCCTGGCTATCGTGATCAGGTCGGCGTTCGGCGTCCTGAGGCCTTCCGAAGAACGGCTTGTGAAGCGCTTCGGAAGAGTCTGGGTGGTTGCCTCAGGCGCGAACTTGGAAGTGAGCGGCCTGGAGAACATCGAGGAGGGGACGCCTTACATCGTGGTGGCCAACCATCGCTCCAACATAGACATAATGGTCCTAACCGCCGCCCTGCCCATTCCCATCAGGTTCCTGTCCAAGGTGGAGGTGTTCAAATTCCCCCTGCTGGGAAGCGCCATGCGAAGTGTGGGGATGATCGCGTTGGACCGGGAGATGGGACGCCGGGAACTGGCTTTCATCATCCGCAACGCCCGTTCCCTGGCGGCGGAAGGCAAGTCCCTGGTGGTCTTTCCGGAAGGAACCCGCAGCATCACCGGAGAGATGCTTCCCTTCAAGACCGGCGCCATTCACATCGCTGCTCGAACGGGCTGTCCGATATTGCCGGTGGCTGTTCAAGGCACCGGCGCGGTCTGGCCTCCCCAGTCGTCATTGATCAGGGGCGGACCGGTGAGCGTGAAGGTCATGCCTCCTGTCACCCTCACCAAGGAGACCTCCCGTGCGAGCAAGGCCACAATAGGCGAGATCCGCGACAGTCTCATGGAGGCGCTGGCCGGGGTCTGAGCACCGGGGAGGATGCTCCTCGCCCGGCCGGTTCAGCCGGAAGCTTTTCTGATGGTGGGAACGGCCAGGCGGATGCCCCCCACTCCCAGGTCCCGGCCACGCACAGCCAGCAGGCCCACTCCGAGGAACACCACCGCCAGGCCTCCCAGGACGAGGGCGTGCTCGACGTCCAGTCCATAACGGAGCGGGTTGGAGGCATCGTAGTAGTAGAAGGGTGAGATGGGTTGCAAGGCATCCAGTATCTCCACCAATCCGCCCAGGGAGTTGAGCAGGTAGGCGCCGGCCGCCACGAAGGTCACAACTCCGACCGTCAGACCCCTGAGACCGGTACCGGTGCCCACCGCCAGGGCCAGCGATCCGAAGAACACCCCCAGCAACACCGCCATCAGGACTCCCGCCGCGATATTGCCTACCGGGATCTCGACGCCGAACAGCACGCTGTCCACAGCCAGGGCGGCAAACACAGCCCCGCCCAGCACCAACTCGGCCAACACCAAGGCCAGCCACTTCTGCCAAACCAGACCCAACCTTGTGAGTGAAGTGGCCATCACCAGATCGATGGTGCCGTCCTCCTCCTCCCCGGCCACGGCTCGAGCGCCCTGGACGGTCCCGTAAATCGCAAACACCAGGGGAACCACCCACCCGAAGGCCTCCGCCTGCATGAAACCGATGGGGTCGAACAGGTTCTCTTCGCTGCCCACCCCCATGATTGCCAGAAACTCGTCGGGATAGGTCTCCAGCAGCGCTTCGAACTGCCCCTGGTTGTCCCTGACAATGGGATAGAAGGCGCCGATGCCCAGCAAATACCCGAATATCCCCACCACCCACCAAAAAAGGGAGCGGCGACGGTCCCGCAGGGTCTTCAGCGCCACGTTGCTCAGCATTTTCCTCAGTCCTCCTCTCCTCGGTAGTAGTCCAGAAACAGGGCCTCGAGGTCGGCGCCGTGGCTGACCAGATCGCGGACCCTGTTTTTGGCGACCGCCTTCAGCAATTGATCGATGCTGCCGATCACCTGGCAGTGCAAGACGGCGCCATGCACGTCGGCCATGCGGACCCCGTCCAACTGCTCGAATTCGGCGATGTGCGGGACTTCTTCGAAGACGACCTCAAAGGTGCGGACCGCCTTGTGGCGAAGGGCCTCGAGTTCCTCCACCTCTACCAGGCGACCTTCCCGGATGATCCCCACCCGGTCGGCGACCCTCTCCACCTCCGACAGGACGTGGGACGAAAAGAACACGGTCACCCCGTCGTCCTTGAGTTCGTCCAAGAGCCGGTACACCTCCTGCTGCACCAACGGGTCGAGCCCGGAAGTCGGCTCATCGAGGACCACAAGTTCCGGTCCGTGCATAAGCGCCTGGACCAAGCCGAGTTTCTGGCGGTTCCCTTTGGAAAGGTCGCCGATCCGGCGGGACAGATCGAGGTCGAGTCGCTCCGAGAGCCTCTCGGACAGGGCGTCTCCTCCCTTCCCCCGCAGATTGCCGATGTAGGTCAGGAAGTCACGGGCGGACATACGGGAATAGAACTCCACCTCCCCCGGCAGATACCCGACCCGGCGCCTGATGGCAGGATCGCGAGGCGAGCCGCCCAACACCTCCACCGTTCCCTGTTGCGGGCGGATCAGGTCGACCAGCATGCGGATGGTGGTGGTCTTGCCGGCGCCGTTGGGGCCCAGGTATCCGAAGACCTCCCCGGGCCGCACCTCGAGATCGAGCTCTGTGACCCCCCGGGCCTTTCCGTAATTCTTGGTCACCTCCGCCAAACGAACGGGAACCGCCAGTTTGTCACCTCCAACTTGGGCTAAACATCCCACATTCTATTTGGCCATCCCTCCGTTCCTTCCCTCAGGAACCGGCTCTCAGTTCCTCTAGTTCCTCAAGCGTCTTGGGCCAGTCTTTCTTGAGCAATCGCGACAAGGATCGGTCGGCCAGAAGCTTCCCCCCTGTCTGGCAGGCCGCGCAGTAGTTGGTCTCTCTGCCGGAGTACACGATCCTCTGTATGGGGGCGCTGCAGCGGGGACAGGGCGATCCGTACTTTCCGTGCGCCGCCATCTCCGGGCGGAAGGCCGTCACCCTGGTGGGCCATCGGTCCCCGGTCTCGGCGGCCAGTCGGTCGATCCAGGAGGAGAGGACCCCTATGACTGCCTGGTGGAGGCGCCCGCATTCCTCGTCGGTGAGCCGGGAAGTCATCTTCACGGGTGACAGTCGGGCCTCCCACAGTATCTCGTCGGAGTAGGCGTGGCCGATGCCCGACAGGATGGCAGGGCTGGTCAGGGCTCGTTTCAGCGTGTGGTTTCTCCGGCGAATCGCCTCGGAGAACTGCCGAGAGGAAATCTCGATCGGTTCCAAGCCTCCGCGGTCCTGGGCCGCCAGGTCCTCTTCTCCCGACACCACCCAAATCCCGGCCCGCCGTTTCGATCCCTGCTCGGTGAGCACCAGGGTCGACCCCGGAAAGTCCCAGGCCGCCAGGCCCACCTTGGCAGGTGGGCTCACACCCGGTCGGTCATGCCAGCGAAGCCGCCCGGCCACCATCAGATGGGTCACCAGGAACAACTGTTCCCCGTCGAGTTCCCACACGATCCGCTTTCCGATCCGTCGCAGCCCCACCACCGTCCTTCCCACCACCTCGGTGTGAGGAGGCTGGTAGGTGCGCAACACAGACATGGACCGCACGTGAAATCCTTCCACCCTCTGTCCCACGATGCGCCGGTCCAGGGCTCTCAGGTAAAGAGCGACGTCGGGAAGTTCGGGCATGGGCAATGACGCTAGCCGATCCCCTACAATTGAGCGCCTGAGGAATCGACCATAGAGGAGGAGCATCGTGGTCAACACTGCGTCAACCATGCTTCCGTTGGGAACTCCCGCGCCGGGATTCTCACTGACCGACACGGTGGGCGGGGAAACCGTCTCACTGGAAGACTGCACCGGGAAGGTGCTGGTGGTCATGTTCATCTGCAACCACTGTCCCTTCGTGGTGCACATCATGGATGGCCTGGTGAGCTTCGGGTCGGACTACCAGGACACCGACGTCTCCGTGGTGGCCATCAGCTCCAACGACGTCGAGAACTATCCCGGCGACGCTCCCGAAAAGCTCGCCGCTATGGCCCGTGACAAGGGTTATGCCTTCCCCTACCTCTTCGACGAGACCCAAGAGGTGGCGAAGTCCTACACCGCCGCCTGCACGCCCGATTTCTACGTGTTCGGACCGGACCGGACATTGGTCTACCGGGGTCAGTTCGACGGCGCCCGGCCTTCGAACTCCATTCCGGTGACCGGAAAGGACCTGCGGGCCGCGGTTGAGGCCGTGCGGGCCGACCAAGAAGTGGATGCGGATCAGAAGCCCTCCATCGGATGCAACATCAAGTGGATTCCCGGCCAGGAGCCTGACTACTTCGGTTGACGTCTTACGCTGAACCCGGCTGTTAGATTGCCCTTTGAGGAACCGGCGGACGGATAGTTCATACGACAATGCGGACCGAAGAGTTCGAGGAGGTGATAGACCGAGTCCTCTCGGAGCTTCCCCCGTGGGTCGCCTCCCTCATGGACAACGTGCTGATCGTGGCCATGGACTCGCCGTCGCCCGAGGACCACAAGGATGCCGGCAGGGAAGAACTGCTGGGAGAGTACGTGGGCGTCTCCCTCCCGGACAGGGCCGCCGACTATTGGGGAGTCCTCCCCGACGAGATCCGCCTGTACCGCCTGGCCCACCTGGACCTGGGGTTGTCGCGGCCCGAGACCGAAGAGGAGATCCGTCGCACCCTGCTTCACGAACTCGGCCACTACCTGGGGTTTTCCGAAAGACGCCTCCACCAACTGGGCTGGGACTAGCCCACCGGGGCGATCAGGAACCCTGTACCCGGTCCCGTGGGGCCGGTGACCAGCTGGCGAAGACGCCGTCGCCCACCGTGGTGGGTTCGGGCTCGTCGAGCCGCTGGACGAAGATCTGGTCTTCGGCGTTGGGAGTGGGCATCCCCGGGTAGGTGAAAGCATCGCCTTTAGGAGACCAGAGGGTGAGGCTCCGGGAGTATTGGTCCCAAAACGGCAGGTACTGGACCACCCATACGCGAGACGGTAGAAAAGAGGGGAAGTCCAGGGTGTCTCTCCCGTCCCAGACTCTCGGCTTCAGAGCCCGGGCTTGGCGATCCACCTCCATGAACAGCAGCCTGTCTCCCACCGGGCTCCACTGGAAGGCCGCGACCTGGCTTTCTGAGACCACCGTTTCGCCCCCACCTTCGAGGTTGAACACTCGCAGGGGACCGGAGTATTCATAGACCGCCACCCACTTCCCGGTGGGGTCAGGTTCGAAGATGGCAGCCCCACCCAGATCTGCCAAGGTGAGGACGGAACCGGCCTCCAGATCGCTCAATTTCAGCCGTTGCGGGGCAGAGGCGTCGTCTTGAGCGTTGCGCGCCACCCCCAGGCCCACCTTGACGGAACCCTGCGACATCGGAGTGACGAACAGGATACGATCCCCCGAAATCCATGCCGGGGCCTGGAACCGTCCTGGTCTGATAGGAATGTCCTTCGATGACCATGCCTCGCCGGCAAGAGTCAGCAAGGACATCGCTTCGCTCACATGGGCGAGGATCGCCCGGGAGTCGGGCCGCCAGTCGAAATAGAAGGGCTGACCCGTGGCGACCATCTCCACAGAGTCCCTGCGGTAGTCCAGCACGCCCATCTCCAAGGGGGAAAAAGCGTTCTGGCCCAGGAACGCCAACAACGTGGCGTCCGGACTCCAGTAGTAATAGAAAGGCGCCAACGGCGCCGGATATCTGCTTGTCACCCCGGTGTTCACATCGCCCAGGGCGATGCTGAATGCCCCTTCTTCGCCTAGTTCCGTCCACGCCACGAGTCGACGGCCGTCGACGGAGACCGGGGACCAAGTGGGTTGGAGGCTCGGATGTCCGGGGCCCACCGGGCCCCGAAGCTCTCGCACCGGCGTTCCGTCGGGATCGATCACCGTCACCCTCCCGTCCGAACCCGTGACCAGCAGAAGATCGAGTATCTCCGGGTCCGCGGCGGGCGGGGTCTCTTCCTCCGGCTGCGGGGCGACATCCTCGGGTTCTCCCCTATCTGCGCAGGCGAGGAGCGCCATCATCATCAAAAATCCGGCGGCTGACTTGCGGATCAAACCGATCCCGCCCCTACTCGACCCCCAAAACCCTGCTCCTGCGGTGACCCCACGCCGCCAACCGTGTGCTGATGAACCCCGCAGGGCCGGCAGAGAACACCGCACCGACTGGTCGCCGGAGTTGCCTATCGAGTTTGGCCGGCCGGGCCCACCATCGCCTCGGAGACTCCCGCCTCCCTCAGCGACTCGGCCAGGCCTTGCTGGTAGTACTTGGATCCCAGATCCCGGAGATGGCTGTCCAAGGTGTCGCTCCTCCATATCCGGAACACACGAGAGCCGACCCGACTGCGTTGGGAGACGTTCTCGACGGACCCCACGCCATCGATGGCTTCGGTCACGTCAGAGACCAAGAGGTGGGCGAACCCTTTTTCCGGCTCCGCTTCGAATGCAGGCTTGGAGATGTCTCGCCCGACCATCCGCTCGGCCGCGGCGTGGCCTGCCTGCCAGCTTTGTTCCAACAACATCTCCAAGTGTGGTCGCAGGCGGCCGTCCACCTCCTCGGCGTTCCAAAGCAGGTCCCCGACGCGTATACCCTCCAGCACCCGATTCTGCTCATCCGCCAGGAGCCTCTTGAACAGACGGAGGAACCGGTTGGCTACCGGCAGCAACGTCTCTTCTCTCAGCGTCTCCGCATCCTCGTCACCCACTCGGGGACTCTTCCGCCGGGGTTCTGCCGACGGAGGCGGGGTATCGGCGGATCCGTTCCGGCGAGCCGACGGCGCCGACGAGGGCCGGGAAGCAGACGGCGTCTCCTGTCTCAGGGAGGCGAACAGGTCCTCCAAGCCTCCGAGGGCGCCCGGAGGGCCGGACCCTCCGATCCGGTCGTCGGGTAGAGCTTGTGGGGCCGGGGCCTCCTTCGTGGATCCATCGCCCTCAGGGTCGGAGGCGGTCTCCTGCGGCCGGGGAGAATCGGCGGCGGAGGTCTCCTCCGACTCATCCTGGGGGATCACTCTGACCAGTCCCGACATCTCATGTTGAGGAGTCACATGGGCAGACTCCTCGACCTCGGGATCAGACCGGTAGATCAGGGCGCCGGTCTGGTCGACAAGCTTCACGCCGATGGGCGTCGCACCTGAACGGATACCTCCTATCTCCTCCAACAGCTGGTCGCGATGGCGCTCCAAAGCCAAAACCCGCTCCTGGATGGCCGAGACCCGCTGCTGGGCGGAGTCGATCATCTGGTCACAGAGAGTTCGGGTCCGCTCTTCGGACTCCAGTGACTCCACATTGGCGTCGCTCCTGATCGACTCCGCTCTCCGGCGGGCATCCTCTCTGATGCGGTGAGACTCGTTCTCCGCCTCTGCGATTACCTCCTGTGAATGTTTCTCGATGTCGTGATAGGACTCGACTTCCACTTCCTGCAACTGGGCGATCATCTCGGTGGCCACCTCCCAGGCCGCGGCGCGGAGTTCCTCCGCGGCTGCCTGGGCCTCCACTATTCTCTTCTCCACCTCGGTGGTGGCCTCTCCCCGCCAACGAGCAGCATCCTCCTCTGCCTGTCTTCGAATCCTGGCGGCGGTATCCTGAGCCGATCTCAGAAGGTCTCCTACCTCCCTTCCCAACTCACGGTACCGGTCGACCTGGGCGCGCGAAGACGGCGAATCCGGGGATCGAGACAGTTGCTCGGCGCCTGCGGATTTGGATTGGAGCAGTTCCTGCAAGTACTGATCCACCGCTCTGCGGTGATAGCCGAAGAGGGCGGGGGGAAAGTCCGGGAAGTCCGGTTCCGCTTCCCCCGGCTCTCTGCCGGATAAATGGGCCATAGTGGGTGACATTACTCCCAAACCGGCGGTTTTGAATTATCTAACGAGTTTTTATCCTCATGCGCTCCTCATTAGTGTCATGGCTCGTGACCTCACCACCTCTCCTGCACGTCGAAAACCTGCATGTGCAGGCCGGCGGCGCAAAAATACTCAATGGCGTCGACCTCACCATTCACAACGAAGAGATCCATGCGGTGATGGGACCAAACGGATCGGGGAAGACCACGTTGGCGTCGGTGTTGATGGGCCATCCCGGGTTGGAGATAACCGAGGGTGCCATCTACTTCGAAGGTGAGGACATCACCGAGGACCTACCCGACAAGAGGGCCAACCGGGGCATTTTCATGGCCTTTCAGCATCCCACCGAGATCCCCGGAGTACCGGTGGTGCAGTTCCTCCGCCAGGCTCTCTCCAACCGCACCGGGATCGACTACTCGGTCATCGAGTTGCGACTCAAGGTGAAGGACGCCATGGAGGAGTTGGGAATCCCCGGACACTTCGCCGACCGCTATCTCAACGAGGGATTCTCCGGCGGCGAACGCAAGAGAAACGAAATCCTGCAGATGGCAATCCTCGAGCCCAAGCTGGCCATCCTGGACGAGACGGACTCCGGACTCGACATCGATGCGCTGCGCACCGTCTCCGACGGGGTTCAGCGTATGGTCGGCCCCGATCGGGGGTTCTTGATCATTACCCACTTCCAGCGACTGCTGGATTACATCACTCCCCATTACGTACATGTGCTGGTGGGGGGGAAGCTGGTGAAAACCGGGGGCGCCGAACTCACCGCCCGGCTGGAGTCGGAGGGATACGAGTCTTTCCGACGCCCGGCCTAGTCCCACATCGCCGCCGACCGGCTTCTAACCTAGGCCACAGATGTCTCTGCAAGAGTTGTACCGCCAAGTGATCCTGGACCACTATCGCAATCCTCGTCACCGAGAGCCGCTGGCCGATCCCGATGCCTCCTCGGAAGGCGCAAACCCCCTTTGCGGAGATGAGGTCAAGGTCGACCTTAGACTGCGGGACGACCGGATCAGCGGGATCGCGGTGATCGGGAAAGGGTGTTCCATCAGCCAATCCAGCGCTTCCCTGATGAGCGAAGCGGTATCGGGCAACGCGGTGTCGGAGGCTCTGGGCCTGTCGACACGCTTCCAGGAACTCATGAACGTGCCCGCCGACTCCAGCGAGAACGGCTTCTCCGATCTCGGTGACCTACTGGCCCTCTCCGGGGTGAGGCGCTACCCGGTCAGGATCAAGTGCGCCACCCTGTCGTGGGTCACCCTGGAACAGGCCCTGGGAGAGCCCGGCATGGCCGGGGCCGACGTCGCCGAAGACCCCGGATAGAAGCCCTCTCACTCCCCACTCCGGGCATCAGCCTGGGAGTCCCCCCTCGGTCATCTTGTGAAGGTCCAGCACCCTGTCCAGTTCCCGGGGGGTTAGAAGGCCCCGCTCCAACACCACCTCCCGCACGGTGCGACCGCTTCGGAACGCCTCCTTGGCCACCGAGGCCCCCGCGTCGTATCCGATGTGGGGATTGAGAGCGGTCACCACTATGACGTTGCGCTCGAGGAGCTTACGGGCCCGCTCGGTGTCCGCCTCTATCCCGTCCACGCACTTTCCGGCCAGCACCCCGGCGGCCGCGGCCAGGAGACGAATCGACTCCAAGATGTTGCGGGCGATAACCGGCATCATGACGTTCAACTCGAAATTGCCGTTGGCGCCCGCCCAAGTGATGGCGCCGTCATTGCCGATGACCTGGGCGGAAACCTGCATGACCATCTCGGGAATCACCGGGTTCACCTTGGCAGGCATGATCGAAGAGCCGGGCTGAAGAGCGGGCAGTCGAATCTCCGCTATGCCGGTGACCGGGCCCGAGGACAGCCAGCGCAAGTCATTGGCGATCCTGAACACAGAGACCGCAACCGTCTTGAGGGTTCCCGAAGCGTTCACGGTTGCATCCTTCCCGGCTTGGGCCTCGAAGTGGTCGACCGCCTCGGTGAAGGGGATCCCCGATCTCTCCGCCATGATCGCGATCGCCGCCGCCGCCAGGCCCTCGGGACAGTTGATCCCGGTCCCCACCGCCGTGCCCCCCAACGCCAACTCCTCGATCTCCACCAGGATCTTTGAGATCCTTTCGATTCCCTTGCGCACCGCCGCCGCGTAGCCCGAGAACTCCTGTCCCAAGGTCACCGGGGTGGCGTCCATCAGATGAGTCCTCCCCGACTTGACCACCGCTTCGAACTCCGACGCCTTGGCCGACAGCGAAGCCTCCAATGTTTCCAACGCCGGCAGGAGCGCTTCGCGGATCCCGGCGGCGGACGCTACGTGAATAGCGGTGGGGATGACGTCATTGGACGACTGGCCGAAGTTGACGTGATCGTTGGGGTGCACGGGCGGCCCACTCCACTCGGCGCCCAGCAATTCGGAGGCGCGTCTGGCTATCACCTCGTTGGCATTGGTGTTGGTGGAGGTACCCGAACCCGTCTGGAAAACGTCAACCGGAAAGTGGCTGTCCCAGCGGCCCTCCATTACCTCCCCGCCGGCCCGGCCGATCGCCTCGGCGATCCGGGCGTCGAGGCGCCCTGCCTTCCCGGCCGCCTCGGCCACCGCGCTCTTGATCAACCCGAGGGCCCAGATGAACCGTCGCTCGAAGCCCTCGCCCGAAATCGGGAAGTTGTCCACCGCCCGCTGCGTGGAGGCGCCGTAATAAGCATGGGCCGGCACCGGCACCTCACCCATGGAGTCCCTCTCTGTCCGGTACTCCATCACCGCCCCGGCCAAACCCCGCTTCCGCGGGTCTCGGTTCCCAGGATCTCAAACCTCACTGTCACCCTCTTTAGGGTATCCCTCATCGATCGGACTGCACATCCACTTAAGGAGCATCCGCCTCCCCATCCCGGCGGGGTGGGTGACTCCGCGGGGGCTAGGCCTCAAAGGGCAGATCGGTGAAGAAGTCCGAAGGCGCCTTGGCCGGTGCGGCAGTCGCCGGCGTCTCGATGCCCAGCCGCTTTCGAAGACCTTCGTAACCCTCCCGCTCCAGTTCCTGTGCCAGGTCCGGCCCTCCCGAGGTGACGATCTTTCCCCCCATCATCACATGCACCCGGTCAGGCTTCACATGGTTGAGGATACGCGAGTGGTGGGTGATCATCAGTACCCCCATGCCGGGACCGCGCATCTCCTCCACCGCGGCCGCCACCTTGCGCACCATGTCGATGTCCAGCCCTGAGTCGGTCTCGTCCAGAAGAGCCGCCTTGGGGGAGAGCACCGAGATCTGAAAGATCTCCGAACGCTTCTTCTCGCCCCCGGAGAGATCGTCATTGATGGATCTCTCCAGGAAAGGGTCCATGTCGAAGCGGTGGGACGCCTCGGCTATCCGCCGGTCTGCCTCCTCGGGATCTATCCCTCTCTCTTCCGCCGCCTCCCGCATGAGCTCCGCCAGATCCACTCCGGGGACCGCCACCGGACTCTGAAATGCCTGCACCAGCCCCAGCCGGGCGCGCTCGTCCGCCTCCAAGCCCATCACCTCTTGGCCGTCCACCCAGGCTTCCCCCTCAGCCGTGAAGTCAGGATGACCGCTGAGGACATGGCACAAGGTGCTCTTGCCCGAGCCGTTCGGCCCCATCAGGGCATGCATCTGTCCGAAGGGCACGTCCAGATCTATGCCGTTGAGGATCTTCACCGAGCCCACCGAGGCTCGGAGCCCCCGGACTTTCAAGGCCATGCCCATCAGGAGTCCTCCGTCCGGCTGTCGGGAAGTTCCACCAACACCCTCTCCCCCTCCACCCTGGTCGGATAGGAGGGGACCGGGCGCACCGCGGGGAAAGTCAAGGCTTCCCCGTTGGTAAGGTCGAAGACCGCACCGTGGAGGGGACACTCCACCTCGGTTCCGAACACCTCCCCCTCCGACAAGGACGCCTCTGCGTGGCTGCACCTATCCCCCAGTGCATAAACGTCCCCCTCGGCCAGGAAGACCGCCGCCACATGGCCGCCATGGCAGATCTTGTGACCCTCTCCTTCCCGCAGGTCCGCCAGGTTCACAACCTCCACCCAGGGCATCAGACTCTTCCGCCTTCCTGAGCCTCGGCGAACCGCCGGTTGACGGCCCGGCGGGCGGGCTCGTCCAGATCGTCGAGGGGTAGCCGGTCGATCGCTTCCTCAAAGAACCCACGCACCAGCACCCGCTCGGCCCGCTCTTTGCTGAGACCCCTGCTCATCAGGTAGTACATAGGCTCGGTCTCCAGCGGGCCGACGCTCGACCCGTGACCGCAGATGATGTCGTTGCACAGGATCTCCAGGTTGGGAACCGAGTTGGCCTTGGCGCCGTCGGACAGCACCAGGTTGCGGTTGGTCTCGAAGGCCGACGTGCCCACCGCATCCTCTTCGATTCGCAGCAGGCCGGTGAAGACCGACTGCGCCTGGTCCTCCACCGCGCCCTTCAAGAACACGTCCGAGCTGGTGGACCGACCCACGTGGTTGACAACCAGCCGATAGTCGAGCACCTGCTCCATCTCCCCGAAGTAGAGCCCCACCACCTCCACGCTTCCTCCCGCTCCTTCAAGAGTGGTGCGCAGATCCATTCTGGCGAGCCGGCCGCCCAAACCGATCTCTCCGGCCCGGAAGGTGGCGTCTCTGCCGATCCGGGAGCGATGATGCATGATGGTGACTCCCTCGCTTCCCATGATTCCGACGGTCGTAACCGAGAGACGGGCGCCGTCGCCCACCGTGGCCTGGAGGTTGGGAACCATGACGCCGGCAACACTGTCGGGGGAGCGCATCAGCACCACCACCGTCGCTTCTGAGTTCTCCTCCGCCCGGATGTCCAGGCTGGGAAAGGTGACGGTGTCCGGAAGGGTGGATTGCACGTCGATGACGAACGGGGCTTCCACTGCCCGGTTTCGAGGGATGCGGAGGCTGATCCCGTCCGATGCAAAGGCCAAGGCGGCGGCGGCGAACTTATCGG
>VXSV01000105.1 GCA_009837815.1 Acidimicrobiia bacterium | reverse complement strand
CGGCCTGGGCTGCCTCCAGAGCTGCTTGTGCTGCGTCGGCTTCGGCCTGGGCTGCTGCCGCTGCCTCGGCCTGGGCTGCTGCTTCGGCGGCGGCCTCGTCGGCCGCGCCATCATCGCCGCATCCGGTAGCAAACAACGTCAAGGCGACAATGACGCCGAGCAATACCCGACCTCTAAGTCTCTTCATTTTCTTCTCCTATTTCGCTGGGGAAGCACAGGCTGAGCGCTTCCACGACTCCAATCGCCCAAGATACATCGCCATTCGTTGTCAGACAACCAGGCCTGGGGCGAACCTTCAAGAGGCCGGGGCCACATCAGCTCAGATTCCGCTCCCCGAGGATGCCTCAGCAATGACCTCAACCGGTTTCGGCCAGGTAATGACAGGCGCCGCTTTGGCCGCCGCCCAATGAAGTCAACTCCGGAACCTGGTCGCGGCACGGTTGGCGTCCTGCTGACAAGGCGCACCGGGTTTGGAAGGCGCATCCGGCAGGTCTTGCGGCCAGAGTTGGAGGTACTCCGGGAATCGGCTGCAGGTGTTCCAGTTTCGCATCCAGCCTGGGGAGACTGCTGAACAGTCCCATGGTGTAGGGGTGACGGGGCTTTTCGAAAATGGTCTCGACCGTTCCGGTTTCCACAATCCGGCCGGCGTACATCACCGCTACCCGGTCTGCGACTTCGGCAATCACTCCCAGGTCGTGGGTGACGAGGATCATCGAGGCGCCGCTTGCCCCGCAGCCGGCCGCCAGCACTTCCAGGACCTGGGCTTGGATGGTCACGTCCAGAGCAGTGGTGGGCTCATCGGCGATAAGGACGGCGGGCTGGTTGGCGATAGCCACGGCGATGACCACTCGCTGCCTCATGCCACCCGAAAGCTCGTGGGGGAACTGGCGATACCGTTGGCGAGGATTGGGGATACCCACCAGATCCAGGAGTTCCAGGGCCCTCTCCCGGGCGTCGGAGCGGGAGAAACCATGAATTCTGAGCGCTTCGGCGATCTGGAGTCCCACCCGCATCACCGGATTCAGTGAGGTCATGGGGTCCTGGAACACCATGGCGATCTCTTTGCCCCGGATCCTTTCCAACTCTCTATCGGACAGCGTCAGCAGATCCCGGCCCCTGTAGAGGACCCGACCACCGTCGATCCTGGCATTGTCGGGAAGCAGCCCCACCAGGGAGGAGACCGTCACTGTCTTTCCGGATCCGGATTCCCCCACCACTCCCAGGATGTCGCCGGGGTGAAGGACAAAGCTGACATCCTCGACAGCGGACAGCACCCCCGAGCGAGTGTCGAATGAAATCGATAGATTTTCCACCTCCAGGAGAGGCCGGCCTTCTGCAGGCGACTTGTCGGGTGAGGCGGGGCCGGTTATGGCTTACCCCCCGTCGCGGTCGGCCAGGTCCCGCAGGAGCATGGCGGCCTCTCTCTCCAGAATAGAAGCCGCCTCGGAGGTGTATGCGGTTGCCCAGTTGGGCTCGTATCCCCCTCTCTTGAACTCCTCGGCGGTGGGTACATACCCGGTGATACCGTTCGAGTATCCGGCCATGTGGGTGTATTCGAACGGGGAGGACTCCCTGACCCGCGCTCCCGTTTCCGCAAAGGGCTCTCCGGGAAAACCCACCAGCGCTACTGAGTCGATCCTGATCCCGTGCAGGGTGGTGGGAAGGTGAGCCCTCCCTCGGCCCAGTTTGGCCCAGGCGGCGCTGATCATGGCGCGCCGGGCGCGGAACCGGGCATCCGCGACCCGGTCTGCGGGAGCGCCCGACTTCTCCAACTCCAGGAACTTCCGTGACAGACTCTGGGCATGGTTCTCTGCCTGGGCGGGTTCCTCGGTGGGGCGAAGCGGCATCTCGATGTTCCGTTCGATCACTTTGATCACCGGCTCGCGGTTGGGAAGGGGTTCATCCACCCAGATCCCCAACGGCGCTCCCGATTCGACGATGCCACCGAATCTTCGCCGGGTGGGTCGGGTGCGGATGCTGGTGAAGACCTTGGCGGCTTCGGCCCCCAGCATGGTTCCCATCCGCTCGGCGGCTCCCAAGTCTCCCGTGAAAGCCTCGATGGTCATGGCGTTTCCTGCACATCCCTGCAGGTACAGGCAGACGGCGCCGGTCAGTTCTTCCACGACCCGTTTGGCCACCCCCGGAAAGTCCGGGCTTACCAGACGGTTCTGGTAAGCCAGAATGATGGGATGGGCCGCGTAGCAAACCAGCGCCGCCAGGGGGTTCTCGTCCATGTCGTCGAATCGCACCACCAGCACGCGATGGTCGGCGAAGCCTTCGAAATTCTGGCCGACCACCAGTTCGCCGGTGGGCGCCCGGAGTCTGCGGTTGACTGCGATGTCGCTTTCCCCCCATCCCGCCGCCATCCGGGCCGGACGGAGCGCCGCTTTGGCCTGATGGGTGGCGCCAAGGGTCTGAGACCAGACGGTCTCTCGGTAGCCCGGCACCAGTTCGTGGCCCTCCCGCCCCGATCGGGGCCCCAGTAAGTCCGACCACACCGGCCCGGCGTGGGTGTGGGTGAATGAGACCCGAACATTGCAGGGGTCGATGCCCAACACCCCGGCCACATCTCTGCGAATACGGTTGGAGTCGTCCACCGTGACCACCATGAGGTCGTAGTCGAGGACAGCAAAAGTGTCGGTTTCTCCCTCCACCACCACCACGGTGACCCACAGGTCCAGATGCACCCCCTCGGCTCGATGATGGACCTGCGCTCCCCACCCGGCGTGTTCGATTCCGATCGGAGGCGTGATGACCCCGCGGCCCACTCCTACTCTCATTCTGTGTCTTTCGATCGGTTGATCTTGCTACTCAAATGGGCCATAGAGAACCGGCATTGCGGATGGGAAGGAGAATACCGGGCGCCCTTTCATGGTGATGGCGGCCAGTCGAGTTTCTTGGCAGTCAGACCCCCATCCACTTTGAGGGTCTCCCCGGTGATGAAGCTCGCCCGCTCCGAAAGCAGGAAGGTGATCGCCTCCGCCAGTTCGGCCGTGGATCCGAAGCGCAACTGGGCGTGAAGAGCGTCTGCGTCGGGCTTGGAGAGCCTGCCGCTCTCTATGGCCTCCCGGGCGAGGGGCGTGTCGATGAAGCCGGGGGCCACCGCATTGACACGGATTCCCAGGTGGGCCCATTCGGTGGCCAGCGTCCTGGTCAGTGCGCTGACAGCTGCCTTGGTGGCGGCATACGGCGCCCGGAGCGGCCAGCCGAAGAACTCAGAGACCGAGGAAAGATTGACGATTGCTCCGCCCTGGTTGTCCATCATGTGCCGACCGGCGGCCTGGCACCAGTAGAAGGTCCCGGACAGATTGACGTCGAGTACCTTCCGCCAATCTTCGGGAGGAAAGTCGACGGTGGATCCGGCCAACTGAATCCCGGCGCAGTTGACCAGGCTTCGCACCGGTGTGTCCCAGGCTTCGACCTCTCGCATGGCTCGGCTGATGTCTTCGGGCCTCGATACGTCACACAGCACCTCTAGCACACGGTGGGGCCCGTATTCCTTGATGAGTGGAGAAGCGTGGCCGGGCTTGAGGTCGACCGCCGCACACCGGATCCGGGGGTGGGCTTCCAGGAGAGTCGTCGCCACCGCTGAGCCGATGCCTCCCGCTGATCCGGTGACAATGGCCACCCCGGCGGTTTCGTTGGTCACGCTAGCCGCCCTCCGGTGTTCGGTCATTTCACATCCCTGGCTGGTTAGAGCGTCTCCCCTGTCAGGCTAGCCGCCGTTTTCTGAGCAGGTCGCGCTGCCGGACGAACCCGATGGCGCGGTCCCCATTAGGCTTGCAAAGCTGATGGCTGCCATCGCCTATCCCCCCATACCGGTCTGGGAGATCGGGCCGTTGCAGTTCTCTCTCCACGGCGTGTTCGCAGCAGTGGGCTTCTTCGCGGGCTTTTGGTTGGTGGTTCGCTTGCTAGAGCGGCGAGGGTTCGATCCGGCCGGCTTTCATTCTTTGGCGGTGTGGATTCTGATTGGAGGTCTCCTGGGGGCCCGCCTGCTGACCGCACCCGCCGCTTTGTTGGACGGAGCAGGGTGGGCGGCTCTCAATCCGGTGGTTGGCAACTACTCCATAATGGGCGGGTTCGCAGGAGGGATCGTGGTGGGGCTTTGGAGGATGCGCCGCAGCGGACTGCCGATTCTGCTCCATCTGGACCTGGCCGGCTTCGGACTGGCGACCGGCACGGTGGTGGGGAGGATCGGGGATCTCGCCATCGTCGAGCACCTGGGCAGGGCCACCACCGCTGCATGGGGGTATGAGGTCCGTCCCGGCTATGACCTGGCGCCCCAGCACAACGGGCTGGAGTGCACTGTGGCCGAGGCGGGCCCGGACGCCATCTGCGGCGTCTATCACCATGTCGCCCTGTATGACATGGTGGGGGCGGGGATCCTGCTGGCGGTGTTGTGGCTGATCTATCGCCGGGCGCCCCTCCGGTACGGACAGCTCTTCTCGGTGTGGGTGGCGTGGTACGGCCTGCAGCGGTTCGTGCTGGACTCTCTCCGCTTCGGGATGGGCGACGCCACGCTGGGCGGGTTCACCTGGAACCAGGTGAGTGCGTTGGGAGGAGCGGCGCTGGGAGCGGCCCTGTTCTGGTGGTTCGGCCGACGCCGGCCGAGGGCCTCTGCTGAGGAGGATGCAAAGCTGGGGGCGGGATCGGCGCCTGCTCCCCAGGAGAGCCGGACCGGCGAGGACCATTTGCGACATCCCCCGGAGGTGGGGTAATATCTCCCTCCTGATGCAGGCAGAAGGGTTTGTTCGCTATTTCGTCTTTACCGGGCCCCGGCTCCGGAGGGCATAGCGCGGACCTAATAACCGACAAGCGCCTGACCCGGAGCCCGGCTCCGGGTTTTCTTTTGCCCGGCGCCGGCTCTTTGGCGCAGACACCAATGAGGTAAGGCAAGTGGAGAGACAAGCAACCAAGGAAAGCCGGTCCAAGCCCACCGTGGTGACGGTGGGGAACACCCGGTTTGGACGCGATCCGTTCCCGGTGATTGCCGGGCCTTGCGCGGTGGAGAGTGAAAAGCAAATCAACACAGTGGCCGAGGTGGTGGCCGACAGTGGCGCTTCGATCCTGCGAGCCGCCACCTACCGGCAGGCCAACTCTCCCTACTTCTTCCGAGGCTTGAGACTTGAAGGGGCCAAGCTCCTGGCCGAGGCCGGCAAGCGGGTCGGCCTACCGGTTGCCATGCCCATCATGGAGGAGCGGGAACTCGAGGAGGCGGGGCACCTGGTCGACCTGTTGGAGATCCACCATGGTTCCATGCAGAATTTCGAGTTGTTGAGAGTGGCGGGCCGATCCGGAAAGCCGGTGATGATCCGCCGGGGTCCCTCGGCCACGCTGGATGAGTTCCTGTGGTCGGTCGAGTACCTCATGGCCGAGGGCAACGATCAGATCATTTTGGTGGAGCGGGGCATCCGCACCTTCGGTGCCGGCCGGCGTGACACCCTGGACATCACGGCCGTCCCCCAACTGAAGGAGATCTCCCACCTCCCTGTACTGGTGGACCCGAGCCACGCCTCGGGTGGCGCAACGCGGGTCCCGCCCTTGGCGTTGGCCGCCCAGGGAGTAGGTTCGGACGGCCTGATAGTGGAGGTCCATCCCCGGCCCGAGGCGGCCAAGACCGAAGGCCCGCGGCAGTTGAACCTGGAGGAGTTCGCCGACCTGATGGTGCAGTTGGGGATCAGCCGCCTCCGAGACCGCATCGACCTGGTCGACCGGGAGATCGTCCGGCTGTTGGCCCGTAGACGGCAGCTGAGCATGGAGGTGGGTCGAGCCAAGGCCGACCAGGGTTGGCCGGTGAAAGTGCCCGACCGGGAGGCCGAACTCCTGGAAGTGGTGCGTGAGGAGGCCATCCTCAACCAACTCGATCCGGATTACGTGGAGGGACTGTTCGAGATGGTGTTGGAGAGCTCCCGTCGGGCCCAACGCGAGTTGCGGCACGCCGAAAGCTAAAAGCTCTGCTCCGCACCAACCCGAAGTCGGCTAGCATTTTGGCCGAGTCGGCCACGGAGATGGCCGAGGCAGGGCCCCGTCGTCCAGCGGCCTAGGACGCCGGCCTTTCAAGCCGGTAACGCGGGTTCGAATCCCGTCGGGGCTACTTTCAATCCGTTCGAGAGAGATGTCCGTACAGCTCTACAACCGGTTTCTTGCGCTACTGGTCCTCATGGTCCTGGCGGCAGCCGTGGCGTTGGCTTTCCGCCCGGTGCGGCGAGCTGGGGGCGGCCTGGGGCTGGACAGGTCATGGAGGTGGTCCGCCTTCCTCCTGGCGGCGGCCGCAACGGCCGGGAGTCTGATCTTTTCGGAAGTCATCGGCTATGAGCCTTGCGAGCTGTGTTGGTACCAGCGGATAACCATGTATCCCATGGTCGTGATCTTCGGAGTGGACCTCCTGGGCGGACAAGGCGACTCGCGTGTCCGCCGGTACGCGCTCCCTCTGGCGTTGGCGGGACTGGCGATCAGTGTCTATCACTACCTGGTGCAGGTCTTTCCGGACGCCGGCGCCGGGGTGTGCGGTACGGGAGTGCCTTGTTCGGCGCGTTACGTCGAGGAATTCGGATTCGTGTCCATCCCCTTCATGGCCGGAGCCGTGTTCGCCCTGATAGTCGCTATTCTCTTGGCTTTCGGACGACCGGATCAACAGGAGAATCCGTAGATGGCGGCTAAAATCAACAAGAAGGTAATCATCCTAGGGGTGGTAGCTGCGGTGGTGGTCGCGGGTCTTGTGGCGTTTTTCACGGTCGCGGGCGCCGAACCGGAAGCGGCAGAGATTACGGTCGTTGGAGATCCGGTTCCGGTCCTAGCAGCAGACGCCGTGCCGCTCGGTCAAGACATCGCCTTCGGCTGGGATGCGCCTAAGGTCACCGGCTCCGACTGGAAGGGGAATCCGGTGACTATTGATCCGGCAGATGGGCGCGCCAAGTTGATCGTGTTTCTTGCGCATTGGTGTCCGCATTGCCAGGTCGAAGTTCCCAAGATCCAGGCATGGCTCAACGAGACCGGTGGTCACCCGGAAGTGGATATGTACGGAGTTGCCACTTCAAATGACCGCACCCGAACTAACTGGCCCCCTGGTGAGTGGCTTGAGAGAGAAGGTTGGACCCCACCCACTGTCATGGATAAGAATGGAAAGGTAGCGCGTTCTTTTGGGATGAGGGGCACTCCCTTTTGGGCCGCTGTGAATTCTGAAGGCAAGGTGGTATATCGTGCGGCGGGAGGTGTTGAGGTTGAGGGACTGTTGGGCTTCCACGAATTGGCAACCCAGAGCATGGCTGAACTCCAGGACTTCATCGGTCAGACCGGAGGTTGAGTCCGGTCGGCGTCTACCGCTGGTCGTCCAGGCTCTTCACCTTGGCCAGACGGCGCATATAGGCCTCCTCCCTTACCAGTTGCGCGTCAAGAAAGGCCTTGACCAACTCCTCGGCGAGAGCCGTTCCTATCACCTTGCTACCCAGGCAGAGCAGGTTCATATCGTCGTGTTCCACCGCCTGACGGGCGGTGTAGGTGTCGTGTGCGATCGAGCCCCGTATGCCTTTGACCTTGTTGGCGACGATCGAAGCGCCTGCCCCGCTTCCGCAAATCATGATTCCCCGGTCCGCCCGTCCCTCCGTGATCGCGTGAGCGACCGCCAGCGTGTAGTCGGGGTAATCGACCCGGTCGTCACTATGGGCGCCCAGATCGAACACGGTGTGACCCTGCTGGGCAAGAAACCCGGTTAGCTGCTGCTTGAGCGGAAAGCCCGCATGATCGGCCCCTATCGCCACCCTCATATGTTTCTCCTGTCACCGAAGACGTACCGAGAGAGGCTACCGCGCTAAAAGGCCCGGCGTCGGTGACCCCCGGACAGAGAGGAGCCGCTACTCCGTCTCGGGCGGCCCGGTTCGTACAATCGGGAAGGAAGTGAGCGAGATAGTCCTGGAAGGCGGAGTTCCCCTGCGGGGTTCGGTGCGCGTGCTGGGGGCCAAGAACGCGGTATTGCAGCAGATGATCAGCACCCTGATCTGTCCCGGATGGCATCGGTTGTCCAATGTGCCCGACATCGCCGACGTGCGGGCGTTGATGGGGGTGTTGGAGCACCTGGGCGTGAGATGTGACCTGGTCGGCCAAGAGTTGGCGATGGTGGTGCCGGAGCGGATGAGCGTGGAGGCGCCTTTGGAGTTGGTCCGTTCCATGAGGGCCTCCATATTGCTGTTGGGCCCACTGCTTACCAGGTTTGGCGAAGCAATGGTCCCCCTGCCCGGAGGTGACGACCTGGGCGCTCGGCCGGTGGACATGCATTTGAACGGGCTGCGGCAGTTGGGCGCCGAGTTGGAGCTGGTGCACGGAGTACTGGTGGGAAGGGCTCCTCGCGGCCTCACGGGTACCGAGGTCGAACTTCCCTTCCCGAGTGTGGGCGCCACCCAGAATCTGATGATGGCGGCTGTGATGGCCAGGGGGGATTCCGCCATCATCAACGCCGCCCGCGAACCCGAGATCGAGGACTTGGGCGTGCAACTGGAGAAGATGGGAGCCCGCCTCTCCGGTGTGGGGAGCCCCATCATTCGCATCACCGGCGCCAGGGACCTGCGTCCGGCGGCTCATCGGGTGATCTCCGATCGGATCGCAGCCGGCACATATGCCATGGCGGGGGCCGTCACCGGCGGGGAGGTGACCATCACCGGATGCGAGCCCGCCCACCTTCGCATGGAACTCACCAAGCTGGAAGCCGTCGGATGCGAGGTGGAGAGAGGGGAGGGCTGGTTGAGGCTGGCCGGGCCGGACCGTCCCGAGGCGGTGGATTTCGCCACTCTTCCCTATCCGGGATTTCACACCGACCTCCATCCCCAGATGGCGGCCGTTCTGTCGGTGGCGAGGGGCACCTCGGTGATTACCGAGAATCTCTACGACGGGCGGTTTCGATATGTGGGGGAACTGGCCCGAATGGGCGCGGACATCTACACCGAGTGGCAGCACGCCATCGTGCGGGGAGTGAAGAGACTCTCGGGGTGTCCGGTCATGGCCACCGACATAAGGGCCGGCGCCGCCCTGGTGATCGCCGGACTGGTAGCCGATGGCGTCACCTCCATAGGAGGGGTGGAGCACATCGATCGCGGTTATGCCGATCTGGTGAGCAATCTGAACGGGATGGGGGCGCGGATCAGGCGAGATGATCCGAGCAACGATGATCGAGAGCAGCTTTTTGGGTGGTAACCGCCGGAATGATCCGTTTACGATGAGGGTTCTTTAGAGTTAAGGAATAAGAGATGACCGAGACAATTCTGGAACTTCCCAGGCGTCAGGCGGAGAGGCCGGCCGGCCCTTCGCTGCCCGAGGTTGACTTGAAGCTGCTCGAGGCGGCCCTCGACTACATACGCCCGGCGGTGCAGGTGGATGGCGGAGACCTCATCCTGCTGGGTGTGGAGGAGGGGGTGGTGAGCATCCAGATGGTGGGCGCCTGCGGGGGGTGTCCCTTGTCGATGATGACCCTGAAGGAGGGGATCGAGAGGATTCTCAAAGCCAAGGTGCCGGGAGTCGTCTCGGTAGAAGCCGTGGCCTAGGCCCCGACTGGCTTGGGAGTGGGCAGCCATCGCCCGGAGCTTTCCGGTCTCCTCAACGATCTTCGCTCCGGAAACCGAAGGGCGCTGGCCCGGGCTATAACCCTGGTGGAGAGCCATCTCCCCACCGACCCAACGCTGGGGGCGTTGTGGGAGTCGGCAGGGGCGAACGACGGCTCGGCGATGCTGGTGGGGATCACCGGCCCTCCGGGAGCGGGAAAGAGCACCCTGGTCTCGGAGCTGGTGGGCTGCATCAGGGATGCCGATCAGACGGTGGGGGTGGTTGCGGTGGACCCGGCCAGCCCCCTGACCGGCGGCGCCATGCTGGGGGACCGGATCCGCATGCAGCGGCATTTCACCGACCCGGGCGTGTTCATCCGGTCCATGTCAACCCGCGGTCACCTGGGAGGCCTGGCCAAGGCCACCCGAGCGGTAACCGAGTTGCTGTCTTTGGCCGGATTCGAGGTGGTGCTGGTGGAGACCGTGGGGGTGGGACAGTCGGAAGTGGAGGTGATGCGGGTGACCCCCACCGTGGTGGTGGTGGTCAACCCCGGCCTGGGAGACTCGGTGCAGGCCGACAAGGCCGGGCTGTTCGAGATAGGCGGGGTGTTCTGCGTCAACAAAGCCGATCAGGATGGGGCCGATCAGGCGGTGCGCACCCTCCGTCAGATGATCTCCCTAGGGCATCGTCCCGGCCCCAGGCCGCAGGTCCTCACCACCATCGCAACCGAGGGACAGGGCGTCCCTCAACTCTGGGAGGCCATTGTCGCCCGCGGGAACCACGCCGCCTCGATCCCCTGAGCGGCCTCCCGGCTGAGACAGGCCCTCCAACTCAGACCTGGCCGGCTATCCCCATGCCGCGGTGGTCACGGCCAACGCCAATGCGGTGGCCATCTGCAGTCGGGAGGTGGACTTGAGCACCTCGGTCAGGGCCGCACCTCGGGCGCCGCCCGACACGGTGCGGACGGCGCGGAACCCGAAAGGCCCCAGTCCGAGGGTCGCCAGCGTGGCCACCGGCGTGAGACCGAACGCGGCCGAGGCGCCGACCACGACAAAGGACACCCACACCAGCGCCGCATAGAAAGATCTGGAGCGAGCCTCTCCCATCATCACCGCCAGGGTGCGCTTCCCGACCCTTGCATCGGTCTCTATGTCTCTCAGGTTGTTGGCCACCAGGATCGCAGAGGCCAGCGTTCCCATCGGAATGGCCAGGACCCAGGCATCGACGGGGGCGGTGGCGTCATGGACGAACCGGGCGCCGACGGTGGCCACCAGCCCGAAGAAGACGAACACGAACAGTTCCCCCAGTCCCCGATACCCATAGGGCCAGGGCCCCCCGACATAGGTGACCATGGCCAGCACCGAGAGAATCCCCACCCAGACCAACACCCATCCTGCGATCAGGATGAGATACAGCCCCGCCGCCAGGGCAACCGCCACCATTGCCCAGGTGGCAGTCCACATGCGACGAGGCGAGATGATTCCCTCCGAGACCATCCGAGGAGGGCCTTGACGATCCGGTGTGTCCGCGGACCGCGCCGCGTCGGAGGCGTCATTGGCGAAGTTGGCCGCCACCTGAATGGCGACTCCCACAATGAGCGTCATGAAGAAGGCGTCCCATCGGAACGCTCCGTCACCCACGGCCAGTCCGGTTCCCACCGTAACCGGCGCCACCGACGCCCACAGGGTGTGAGGCCGGGCGGCGGTCTTCCAAGCCTGGAAGCGGGTGAGTTTGGGGCCCGAGGCGTTAATAGCGCCAGGGAAACTGGTCGAAGCGGGGAGACCGCTTTTCCAAGAAGGCGTCCCGACCCTCTGCTGCTTCATCGGTCCCGTATCCCAGCCGGGTAGCCTCCCCGGCGAAGATCTGCTGTCCCACCAGGCCGTCGTCCACCAGGTTGAATGCGAACTTGAGCATCCGCTGGGCGGTGGGACTCTTGGATGTGATGGTCCGGGCCCAATCAAGGGCGACCTCCTCCAGCCTGCCGTGGGGGATCACCTCGTTCACCATCCCCATCTGCTTGGCTTCCTCTGCGCGGTAGTCCTTGCCCAGAAAGAAGAGTTCACGGGCCCTCTTCTGGCCGATCATCCTGGCCAGGTAGGCAGATCCGTAGCCGGCGTCGTAGCTTGCCACATCCGGATCGGTCTGCTTGAAGATCGCATGGTCTCCGCACGCCAGGGTCAGGTCGCAGACCACGTGCAGGCTGTGTCCTCCTCCCACCGCCCATCCCGGCACGACCGCCATCACCACCTTGGGCATGAACCGGATGATGCGCTGCGCATCCAGGATGTGGAGTCTCCCCAGACGAGTGGGATCGATGGACGGCCCGGTGGGTCCGTCGGCGTATTTGTATCCGTCCCCTCCCCTGATCCGTTGATCGCCTCCCGAGCAGAAAGCCCATCCTCCGTCTCGGGGAGAAGGGCCGTTGCCGGTTAGCAGCACGCACCCCACGCGGCTCGACTGCCGGGCGTGTTCCAGGGCGGTGATCAACTCATCCACGGTGTGGGGACGGAAGGCGTTCCGCACCTCCGGGCGGTCGAAGGCGATCCGCACCGCTCCTACTTCCACGGCGCGGTGATATGTGATATCGGTAAAAGAAAAGCCGGGTACAATTTCCCAGGCAGAGGGGTCGAAGTGCTCCGAAACCACGTTCAGAACGAGGTTACCCCGGGCGCCGCCCTTCCATCAACCGGACGGAATGCTCCCCAAGGACGGTCCTCTATGCGAGTGTTGTTGGCAGACAGTTTTCCCGAACAGTTTCTGCCCGAAATGGAGAGACTGGGTTTCCGGTGCGAATATCGTCCCGAACTCGGTGGCGCGGAGCTTGCCGGGGCGCTGGCCGGGGTGCAGGTCCTGTTGGTGCGTTCCACCCCGGTTACCGCCGAAGCAATCGAGGCGGCGGATGACCTGGCATGGATCATCCGGGCGGGGGCCGGCTACAACACCATCGACTGCCAAGCGGCCTCCCGCCGGGCGATCTGGGTCTCGAACGTTCCCCGCCAGAACGCCATCGCAGTAGCGGAACTGGCGATGGGGCTGATGCTGGCTGTCGACCGACGAATCCCCGACAACGTAACCGCCATCCGCCGGAACGAGTGGCGGAAGAAGGAGTTTTCGGCGGCTCGCGGGCTCCATGGCAGGACCTTGGGCATAGTGGGATTGGGCCAGATCGGCTTTGAAGTCGCCAAGCGCGCCCGGGCTTTCGGATTGAAGCTGCTCACCTTGGAGAGGCCCAGAACGTTCGAGGCCCTCGACCAGATGAGGAAGCTGGGCGTGGGCACGGTCGCCGGACTGGAGGAACTCTTCACCGTATCCGACATCATCAGCCTCCACACCCCGTCGACCCCCGAGACCACCGGCATGGTCACAGCCGACCTGTTGGCCCGGATGAAACCGGGCGCCTGGCTGATCAACACCGCCCGCGCCGAACTGGTGGACGAGGACGCCCTGTTGGAGGCGGTCGAACGACAGGACCTGTGGGTGGGGATCGATGTCTTCTCCGGGGAGGCCGACGCCGCCTCGGGCGCCGGTGACTCGAAGCTGGCCGGCCATCCGCAGGTGTACGTCACGCATCACATCGGCGCCTCCACCCGCCAAGCCCAGCACGCCATCGCGGCCGAAGTCGTGAGGATGCTGGCGGACTTTGCCCGGGGCAAGGCGCGTAACGTGGTGAATCTCGGGGCGCTCCCACCCGCGGGGACCTACCTGACCATTCGTCACGTCGATCGGGTGGGAGTACTCTCCGGCGTCCTGACGTCGATCAAGTCATCGGGGCTCAATGTGCAGCATATGACCAACCAGGTCTTCAGCGGAGCGGGCACCGCGGTGGCGGTGGTGCAGGTGCAGGGAGAGGTGTCGGACGCCATGGTGACCGAACTCGAGGGCCTGCCTTACATCTTGGGGGTGACCGCTTACCCGAGCGGGCCACTGGAATGATTGGCTGGCTGAGGCCGGTCCAGACCCGGCTGGTCTCTCCGGAGTACGCCTGGCGGGTGGTTCCGCCAGTGGATGATCTCTTGACTCCCTATGAGCGGTATCGCTGGGCCTCGGAGAACCCCGACTCGTTCTTCAACGCCTTCACCCCCGCCGACTCATGGCCCAACAAGTCCTTCCGCCAACTGGTGTCCCAAGCCGCCGGCTACCTGGACCGTCAAATGCGAAAGGGCGTCTTCGGCCCGCCGCTGGAAGGATTGTTCGTGTATCGGATAACCGACAGCGTTCATCAGCAGACCGGCGTGGTGGGGGATGCGCCGGCGGCTTCGGCTCCGGGAACGCTGGTGCCCCACGAAACCACTCGGAGCGACCGGGAGGAAGAGTTGTACAAATACATGGGAGAGGTGCCGTACAGCTCCAATCCCATGGGATTGGGGTACCCGCCTCGGAAGGGAATCGATGGCATGGTGGAAGAGATCTGCCGCTCTGGCCCCGATGTCTCCGTGACGCTGGAGAACGGTGAAATGCACCAGATTTGGGTGGTCCCCCAAGATATGGTCCCACGGTTGCTGGATGAGTTCTCCAAGGTCCCCAAGGCTTACATCGTGGATGGCCACCACCGGGCGGCGGCTTCGCTTCGACACGCCTCCCGGTCCGGCGTCGACGAGGCGCATCCGGCGGGAAGGATGCTGGTGGTGGCCTTCCCCACCGACCAGCTACGAATCCATCCTTATCACCGGTGGGTGAAGGCCGAGTTGTCGGTCGCACGACTCGAAGCGGAGGTGGGAGCGGTCAGGGCGCCGGTGCGCCTGCCCGCCAGGGGGGAGGCGATAGCCATAACCAGCCAGGGCTGCTGGTCGATTCGACTGTCCCACTGTGAAGATGAGATGGACGCCGTGGCCCTTCATCGCACCGTGCTGGAACCGTTGTTGGGGGTGGCGGACGAAAGGACCGATCCGCGAATGGATTTCATCCCCGACCACGAAGGCGTCAAGACGATGGTGGACCGGGTTGCCGAGCAGGGAGGAGTCGGTTTCATGCTGTCGCCTGCCACCATGGAACAGGTGATCCACGCCGCCGACAACCGACTGCCCATTCCACCCAAGGCGACTTTCTTCGTTCCCAAGCCCCGTTCGGGCTTCTTTCTGTCCCCCCGTCATGGAGGGTTCTAGGCCGTCCTATCGCCTATCGACCGAGGGGATGGAACCGGGTCTTCTAAAGCTGATCCCACAGGTTTCCGGCGGCCAGGTCGATGGCGGTCCATGCCATTCCCACCGCCCCGTCGAACACCGCTTGGTTGCCTTCGGGGGTGATGGTCTGTCTGGTGAAGGCGGGCTGGTGGTTCCCAATGGGGGCGCAGTGGAGAGACAGCATCGGGTGGATACTGGGCACGATCTGGGACACGTTCCCCATGTCGGTGGACCCGGCTTCGGAGGGATTGATGTCGGCGCCTCTTCTCAGGGGCCGTCCCAGGGCCAGGGAGTTTGCGGCATACAGGTCGGCGAGGAGGTTGTTGCTGACCAGCTCGGTGTACCCGTTGCCCATCTGTTCTATCTCCGCCCGGCATCCGGTGGCCAGGGCGGCTGCCTCGAAGCAGGACCGGACCCGCTCCCTCAGCACTTCGAGTCGCTCGAAGTTCTGGGACCTGACGTACCACTTCGACCGGGTGAGGGCGGGGATGATATTGGGGGCCTTTCCGCCGTCGGTGACAATGCCGTGGATCTTGTCGGTGGACAGGATGTGCTGGCGGAGGGTGGAGAGATTCACATAGGACTGGACGAAGGCGTCAAGAGCGTTGATGCCCTCTTCCGGAAACGCCGAGGCATGGGCTTCCTTCCCGTGAAAGGCCACCTCCAGCTGGATGATCGCCAGGGAGGGGCTGTCGACCACGTCGCGGGGTGAGGGGTGGACCATCATGGCGGCGGCTGTATTTCCGAACGCTCCGGCATTGATGAGGTCCACCTTCCCCCCGTAGATCTCTTCGGCCGGGGTACCCAGGACGGCGAGGCGGAACCCCAGTTCCTCGGTCAGGGGTTGGAGAGCCAGGCCGGCGCCTACCGCGGCCGAGGCGATGATGTTGTGTCCGCAGGCGTGACCGATGTCGGGCAGGGCGTCGTATTCGGCGCAGATCACCAGCTCGGGGCCCTCCTGCCCGGATCGGGCCGCAAAGGAGGTTTCCAGACCGTACGCCGGGTACTCGACGGTGAAGCCATACCCTTCCAGCACCTGGGCGAGCCGGGCCGAGGACCGGTACTCCTCGTAGGCGGTTTCGGGGTTGTCGTGGAGCCACAGGCTCAGTTCTTCCAGGCGGGGCTGTTGGCTGGTGACTCTCTGGCGTGCTTTCTCTTTCAGATCCCGATGGGCCAACTCGGACATGGGACGGAGACCTCCTCCCCGGGAACAGTCATTTGACGATCTGCGGGTTTGTGGGGACAGATTACCAAGCAGGCCTTTCCCTATTCCGGATCGGACCGTGTCGGGTAACCTCCGCGACGGTGGCTGCGGAATAATGGATTTGTCGGAGATAGGGTTTTCCGGGCTGAAGCCGTCCGTTGACTTCGCCTTCCTGGCCGACGCCGTGCAGGTGGTGGGGGGAAAGCTGTTCGCCCTGGGAGGCGGATGGGACCAGCTTCTGGTGGGGACTCTCCCCACCCGGCATTCCTCCATGGGGATCGGCATGAGAGTCACTTTTCCGTGGGGGTGGGACAAGTCGCCGGTGAAAGTGGGTGTGGACCTCCAGGACCAGGACGGGAGGAGCGTTCTGGGCCAGAGGATGCTCCAGCGAAGGATCCCCGTCAAACAGCCGTCCAGGCTTCCCCCCGGGTCGGTGTTCGGATACCCGATTGCCTTCACCTTCAACTCGCTGCCCTTCCAGTCGGAAGGGGACTACTCATTTGTGATCCATCTCGACGAGGAACCCGTTCATCGACTGCGTTTCACGGTGCGTCGTCGCCGACGTCCCGGAACGTGACTCGGATTAGAGCGGTTCTGTTCGACCTGGGAGGAGTGATCTTCGAATCGCCCCTGCACACCATCGCCTCTTTCGAGGCCGAGCGAGGGCTTGCGGCAGGCACGGTGGGGCGAATCGTGACGGAGGCGGGGGGAGAAGGCGCCTGGGCGAGGCACGAACGGGGAGAGATCAGCACGGAGGCCTTCGAGCGGGGCCTGAGGGATGAAGCCCGGCGGTTCGGGGTCGACCTGGATGTGGCGGGGATGATGAGAAGGATCGAAGCCGATGTGGCGATCCGTCCCCGGATGCTGGCGGCGGTGGGGCGGTTGCGGGACGAGGGTTTTTCGGTAGCGGCCGTCACCAACAACTGGAAGGGGTTGAACGCGCCCTCGGTGGCCGGCCACTTCGACGTCGTCGTGGAGTCCTACCTGGAGGGAGTACGCAAACCTGAACCGGCCATTTACCGCATAACTCTTGCTCGCCTGGGCGTGGCGCCCCGCCAGGCGGTGATGCTCGACGACATCGGCGCCAACCTCAAGACCGCCCTTAAGATGGGTATGACCACGATCAAAGTCACAGACCCCCTCGACGCCCTGGAAGAACTGGGAGCGTTGGTGGGCGTTCGGCTCCTCTGAGGAAGGAGACGCAGTTCCAAATGACCCTTCCTGCGCTTCCCGCTTCCTATCGGCGGCAATTCCGGGAACCTCCCGGATTCATGAACTCCGCGGCGATCTCCCCGGTCTCCAGGCTGGTGGAGAGCAGGGTCGCCGACTATGTGGCGGACTTCTGCTCGGCCACCGGGAACCTGAGCACGCTGCTGGAGGAGGCCATGAACCGGGGACGGCGGGGACTCGCCGGGCTCCTGGACGCAGACGTTCGGAGAGTCGGCGTCACCCACACCACCGGGGCCGCTCTCCTGCATGTCGCTTTCGGTTTGCGGGGCGGGAACGTGGTGGTCCCCGAAGCCGAGTTCCCCACCAACATCTATCCGTGGATCCGCGCCATGCAGGCAGGACTGATAGACGAGGTGCGCCGGGTCCCCCTGCCTGACCTTCGTCTCACTCCCGACCACCTCCGGCCGTTCGTGGACGCCTCCACCCGGGTTGTGGCGGTGAGCCACGTCGACTTCGCAACCGGCTTTCGGACCGATCTGGGGAAGCTACGGGAAGCCTTCCCGGAACCGCTGCTGGTGGTGGACGCCATCCAGTCGCTGGGGGCATTCGGAGTCGACAGCGCCGCGGCGGACGTGGTGGCGGCGGGCAGCCACAAATGGATGAGAGCAGGATTCGGCGGGGCGGCCATGGTGGTTTCGGACCGCGCCGTCGACCGTCTGACGCCCACTCTCACCGGATGGATGGGCGTGGCCGAACCCCTGGACTTCCAAACTCTCCCTCCCCATCCGCCCGCCGCGGGAGCGGCCCGCTTTCAGATGAGCAGCGATCCGGTGATGGGGGCGGTGGCGCTGGCGGCGGCCTGTGAAGTGATCCGGATGGCGGGCGTGAAGTCGATCAGCCGTTGCATCTCGGCCGCCATGGATCGACTGGAGGAGGAGTTGGAGCGAATCGGGTGCGAACTCCGCCGGCCCTGGAGGAACCCGGGAGAGCGGGCGGGAATCCTCACCTTCAGGATCCCCGGCCGTGATTCGGCCCAGGTGGTGGAAACCATGAGAGAACGCGGAGTAGTGCTCGCCGACCGGGCAGGCTGGGTGAGGGCCTCCCCTCCCGCCACAACCACAGAGGAGTCGATCGGCTTGCTCTTGGAGGGACTTGCTCCGCTATTGGATACAAGCCAGTGAGCAAATTGAACCGGGTGACCGTTGCTACTGACGGGTCCGGGGAGACTCGTGGCGGACCCGGCGGGTGGGGATGGGCCGCCGAAGACGGTCCGTACCAATGGGGCGGTGACCCCCACACAACGCACCAGGTAATGGAACTGACCGCCGTCCTCGAGTTGCTACGCGTTTTCCCACCGGATCAGCCACTGTCGATCCAAGCGGACAGCATTTATGTCATCAAAACGTTCACCGAGTGGCTTCCCGTTTGGCGCAAGAACGGCATGCGGGGATCCGGAGGTAAAGAAGTGGCCCACCGTGAACTGATTGAAACGATCGACGGCCTGCTCAACGGACGGGACATCTGTTGGGAGAAGGTGAAAAGCCATTCCGGGCACCCGTTGAACGACATGGCCGACAGCCTGGCCCGGCTCGGCAGGATAGCGGCCAAGCGACTAGACCAGACCTATAGCTCTAACCCAGCCTCACTAACCGAGGATCCCCGTAGGAACTAGACCATCCCGAAGAGAAGGGGGGTTCCGAGGTGATTCTGGGAAGGAGTGGTTAGAGAACCGCCGCGTCGTCCAGGTCGGCCACCTGGTTGGCTATCTCTCCTGGTGACAGATCACTGTCGACGGTCGCCTGTTCGGGTATCTGTGCTTCGGGGACCGGATGGTTGGCTACCCAGATCACCCTCTTTGCCCCTGCCTCGGAGACTGCCTGGGCCCACTGTCCTAAGAGTTCTGTGGCGTCGGCTGCGAAGGAGATCTCCCTGCCGTCGCGGCCTGCGTCGCATACCAGGACCACGGTGTGGCACCGGAGGCATGCGGCGGAGACGTGCGAGGCGTCAGAGACGTCACCCACCGCCACCTTGACGCCTGCCTCCTTGAGGCGCACCCCGACGGCAGGGTCGGAGACGAACGCCCGGACCTCTCGGTCGGGGTCGATCACTTCTCTAATGATCGCTTCCCCCACCGGGGTGTCGGCGCCGACCACCATCACCGGCATTGGATCGGCGTCATTGGTGACAGTTCTTTCGGCAGGTCACGGCGGCTGGGCGGATTATTGATACAGGCGATTTCCGGTAGGTTAATGGTTTCTTACCGGGGGAACGCGTGCGGTCTTCAAACCTGATAAACGACTTGGCGGCTCGTTTCCATCACGATGCCTGTGGAGTGGGGCTGATCGCTGCCCGAGACCGCCGGCCGTCCCACCGGATGACCAGGTTTGCCGTGGAGTGCCTGGTCCGGCTGGACCATCGAGGCGCCAAGGTTGCCGACGGCACGGGCGACGGCGCCGGCCTGCTCACCCAGATACCGCATCGGCTGCTGTCCAGGTACCTGCGAAGCGTGGGAGTCGCTCCCCCCGATCGCTTGGGAGTTGTAATGGCTTTCCTTCCCGGAGAAGATCCCCGGGCGGGTGAGCGGGTGGTGGCCGAGGGCCTGTCTGCGGAGGGACTCCCACTCCTGGCGTGGCGTTCGGTGCCCACCGATCCCCAGGCGCTCAGCGACCGCGCTCGCCAGCTCATGCCGGTGATGCGCCAGGCATTGGTGGGGGCGCCGGACACCCTCGACTCCGAGCAGTTCGAGCGCTCGATGCTGCTGGCGAGAAAACGCATGGAGAGGGCCGGACAGAGCCTGGCATCCTTTTCGATACCCAGCGCCTCGGCGCGGACCGTGGTCTACAAGGGCCTGTTCACCGCGGCGCGCATAGCCGACTTCTACTGGGACCTGACCGATCCCGACTACCACACCGCTTTCGCCATTTTCCACCAGCGCTATTCGACCAACACCTTCCCTGCTTGGGAGATCGCCCAGCCATTCCGTTGTCTCGCCCACAACGGGGAGATCAACACCATATCGGCCAACCGGAGTTGGATGAAGGCTCGGGAACAAAGCGTGTCCTCGACCGTCTGGGGAGAACGGACCGTGGACCTGCGACCATTCGTGCAACCAGGGCTCTCGGATTCGGCCAGCCTGGACAACGTCTTCGAATTGCTGCTCCGCACCGGCAGGTCTCTTCCCCACATCAAAGAGATGCTCATCCAGCCCGCCTGGGAGAGCGCGCCCACCCTCGGCCCGGAGGAACAGGACTTCTATGAGTACCACGCTTCCCTGACCGAGCCGTGGGACGGCCCGGCCGCGTTGGCGGTCACCGACGGGGTGTCGCTGCTGGCGGCCATGGACCGGAACGGGCTGCGACCCGCCCGGTGGACGATCACTCCCGAGATGCTGATAGTGGCTTCCGAGGCAGGGGTCTGCCCGTCGGAGGAGGTGTGGGCCGAGCGGACCGGCCAGTTGGGCCCGGGTGAGATGGTGCTCTTCGACGGTGAGACAGGCCAGATACGTTTCAGCAACGAGTTGCGTCCGGAGCTGTGCCGTCTCCGACCCTATCGGGATTGGATGGAGCACCAAACCCTCCACATTCAGAAGCCGTTCTCCGCCGAGGTGCGTTTCGAGATAGAGCGTGACAGGCTGTGTCGCGTGTTCGGCTACACGGCCGAGGAGCGCCGGCTGATCCTCGCCGAGATGGCGTTGGGCAAAAGCCCTCTCGGTTCGATGGGCAGCGACACCCCCCTGGCGGCCTTTTCCGGCCGACCCCGGCGGCTTGCCCACTACTTCCACCAGCAGTTCGCCCAGGTGACCAATCCTCCCATGGATCCCATCCGGGAACAGTCGGTAATGTCGCTTCGAACCTACCTTGGAGGGAGGGGGTCCTTCCTGGAGGACAGCTACCGGCCGTATGCCAGGATGGAGCTTCTTTCACCGGTCTTGTCCCTCGCCGAACTGGAGACGGTGGTCAGATCCGGAGACCCGCGCTTCTTTTCCCACTGGATTCCCTGCGTGTGGCCGGCTGTGGAGGGCCGGGAGGGGATGAAGCGCCGCCTCGATCAGATATGCGAGGAGGCGGTGGAGGCGACCGAAAAGGGCGCCTCGATCATCGTGCTCTCCGACCGGGAGGTGGACGGCGCACATGCGCCCGTTCCCATGCTGCTGGCCGTCGGGGCAGTTCACCAACGGCTGATACGGAGCGGTCTGAGGGTGTCGGTCTCCATTGTCGCCGTCTCGGGGGAGACCCGGGACTCCCACGACCTGGCGTGCCTGATCGCCTACGGCGCTTCGGCCGTGAATCCCTATCTGGCGATCCGCGAAGTCATGCACATGGCCCAGGAGGGAGTCTTGAGAGTCCACCCCGTCGAGGCCCAGGAGAACTACCGGAACGCCCTCCAGAACGGACTCCTGAAAGTCATGTCCAAGATGGGGATATGCACGGTCTCGGCATACCGGGGCAGCGAGTTGTTCGAGGCCTTGGGGCTCGAACCGGAAGTGCTGGACTATGCCTTTCCCAACACCTCCAGCAGACTGTCCGGCCGAGGTTTCGGACACCTGGCATGGAGCGCCCTCCGGTTGCATGCGCTGTACTCGGCGGGTGAAGAGGTGCCGGGCGGGTTCTACAAGCAACGCGGTGGGGGAGAGTTCCACGTGACCAGCCCCAGGGTGGTTCTCGCCCTGCACAAGGCGGCCCGATCCGGGGCCCAGGACGACTGGGATCGCTATCTGGAGACCATCCAGCAGCGGCCCGTAACCCACATCCGCGATCTGTGCACTTTCGTGGAGAGGACGCCGGTCCTGTTGTCGGAGGTCGAGCCGGCCGAGTCGATCATGCGCCGCTTCGTCACCTCGGCGATGTCCCATGGCGCCCTCTCCAGGGAGGCGCACGAAGCCCTGGCCGAAGCCATGAACCGGATCGGAGGACACTCCAACTCCGGGGAGGGAGGCGAGGGCGCCGACCGCTACGGGACCCCCCGCAACTCCTCCATAAAGCAGGTGGCAAGCGGACGGTTCGGGGTTACTCCCGCCTACCTCTACTCGGCCAGGGAGTTGCAGATCAAGATGGCGCAGGGTTCCAAGCCGGGGGAGGGCGGCCAGTTGCCGGGGCACAAGGTGTCTGCGGAGATCGCCCGGCTGCGCCACACCAAGCCGGGAGTGACTTTGATCTCCCCACCTCCGCATCATGACATCTATTCCATCGAGGACCTGGCCCAGCTCATCTATGACCTCAAGACCTTCAAGCCGTCGGCAAGAGTCTCGGTGAAGCTGGTCTCCGAACCGGGGGTGGGGACCATTGCGGCCGGGGTGGTGAAGGCCCGGGCCGATGTGATCCTCATCTCCGGGACCGAGGGAGGCACCGGCGCCTCGCCGCTCGAATCGATCAAACACGCCGGATCGCCTTGGGAGTTGGGTCTGGCCGAAGCGCATCAGACACTGTCCGTCAACGGGCTGCGGGGAGAGGTGGAGTTGGAGGCCGACGGAGGGCTGCGCACCGGCAGGGACGTGGTGATAGCCGCCCTGCTGGGCGCCGACCGGTTCGGGTTCGGGACCCTGCCCCTTCTGGCGCTGGGATGCAAGATGGTCCGCCAATGCCATCTCAACACCTGTCCGGTGGGAATCGCCACCCAGCGAGAAGACCTTCGGGCCCGGTACACAGGGGAGGTGGATCAGGTGGTGGCGGTATTTCGGATGCTTGCGGAGGAGGCAAGACGTTACCTTGCGCTGCTGGGCGCCAGGACCCTGGACGAGGTGGTGGGCAGAGCCGACCTGCTGGCGCCTGTGGACCATCCCCTTGCGGCCGGCCTGGCGGAGTTATTGGTCCGCTTCGATTCACACTCCCGTCACCCCGGGTACCGGCCTTTCGCGGTCTCCAAGCTGTCGCGGCGGTTGGCCGCCGAGGCGACAGAGGCGATCGAGAACGAAGCGCCCGTCCGGCTGTCGTATCCGATATCCAACACGGACCGCACCGTCGGGGCCCGGCTGTCGGGGATGGTCACCGCCCGGTACGGCGCCGAAGGGCTGCCGGAGGACTCGGTTTCGGTGATGCTGTCCGGCACGGCGGGGCAGAGCCTCGGGGCCTGGCTGGCCCCGGGTATCTCCCTTCGTTTGGACGGCGTGGCCAATGACTATGTGGGAAAGGGCATGGGGGGAGGTCGGATTGTGGTGGTTCCCCGCCGCAACGCCGACCAGCAGGCGGTGTCTCCCCAGGCCGGCGGCAACGCCGTGATGTACGGCGCCACCGGGGGCCTACTGCTCATGTCGGGGGCGGTGGGCCAGCGGTTTGCGGTTCGCAACTCGGGAGGGACGGCGGTGGTGGAAGGATGTTCGGACCACGGGTGTGAGTACATGACGGGAGGGAGGGCGTTGATCCTGGGTCCGGTGGGGTCCAACTTCGCAGCGGGAATGACCGGCGGAGTGAGCTATGTGTGGGACCCCGAGTTCTGCTTGCACGGTTACCTGGCCGACACTTCCCCGGCGGTGCGGCGCCCGACCGGCCAGGACGCCGAGGAGATCCGTCGCCTGGTGAGCCTGCATCTCCAGCACACCCAAAGTCCGGTGGCCGACAAGATCCTGGGGTCCTGGTCCCGCGAGGCGCCTCGTTTCTGGGTGCTGGAGGCGGCCCGCCGGGCGCCACTCACCCCGATCCTTCCCCTCACCGCTTCGACCGCCCCCTAAAGCCAACCGGGAGGTGCTATGTCTCTTGCGCCTGTTACCATTGGGACCAACGGTCTAGCGCAATGAATGAGGTGAGTGGTGGCAACCGTTGATATCGATCTTGGCGCCTACAAGCTGGGGTGGCGCGATTCGGAAGACGATTATGTCTTCAAACCGCAGAAGGGTCTGTCGGAAGAGATAATCCGGCAGATGTCGGCCATGAAGGAAGAACCGGAGTGGATGCTCTCCTTCCGGCTCCGCGCCTACAAGCGGTTCCTGGCCAGGCCGATTCCCACGTGGGGAGGGGGAGGTCGGCTCGACGACATCGACTTCGACGACATCTACTACTACGTCAAGCCCACCGAGGAGCAGGCTCACACCTGGGACATGGTCCCCGACGAGATCAAGGAGACCTATGAGAAGTTGGGCATCCCCGAAGCGGAACGCAAGTTCCTGGCCGGGGTGACCGCCCAATACGAATCCGAGGTCGTGTATCACCGCAATCGGGAGGACCTCGAGGAGATGGGGGTGCTGTTCTGCGACATGGATACCGCGGTACGTGAGTATCCCGACCTGGTCAAGAAGTACTTCGGGACGGTGATCCCCTCCAACGACAACAAGTTCGCCGCCCTCAATTCGGCGGTCTGGTCGGGTGGTTCTTTCATCTACGTACCGCCGGGCGTGCATGTCGAACAGCCTCTGCAGGCCTACTTCCGGATCAACACCGAGAACATGGGCCAGTTCGAACGCACCCTGATCATCGTTGACGAGGGGGCCTACTGCCACTATGTGGAAGGCTGCTCGGCGCCTGTCTACACCACCGACTCCCTCCATTCGGCGGTGGTGGAGATCGTTGTCCAAAGAGGTGGCCGGTGTCGCTACACCACCATCCAGAACTGGTCGAACAACGTCTACAACCTGGTCACCAAGCGAGCGGCCGCCTATGGCGACGCCACCATGGAATGGGTGGACAGCAATTTAGGGTCCAAGCTAACTATGAAGTATCCGGCAGTATGGTTGATGGAGCCGGGCGCTCACGGAGAGGTGCTTTCGATCGCTTTCGCCAACTCCGGACAGCATCAGGACGCCGGCGCCAAGATGGTGCATGTGGCGCCTGACACAACCTCTACCATCGTCTCGAAGTCCATTTCCCGGGCGGGGGGTCGGGCGGGGTACCGGGG